>CALGRZ010000141.1 GCA_937880705.1 uncultured Alistipes sp. | reverse complement strand
GTTAAGGTGGGTGACAAGGTTACCATGGGTCAGGAGGTTATGATCCTCGAGGCCATGAAGATGGAGAACTCTATCACCTCGGACTTTGCAGGTTTCGTTAAGCAGATCCTCGTAGCCGAGGGTGACACCGTACAGGCTGACGGCATCCTGATCGAGATCGCAGACTCTATGGAGGATGATGGCGATGCAGGTGAGCAGAAGCGCGTGACGGCTGCCGATGGCAAGGCCGTTGTAGCTCCGCTGCCCGGTCGCGTGATCGAGGTGAAGGTTAAGGCCGGCGACACGGTCACCGTAGGTCAGGAGGTTATGATCCTCGAGGCCATGAAGATGGAGAACTCTATCTCATCGGACTTCGCAGGTAAGGTGCTGGGCATCCTCGTTGAGGAGGGTGACACCGTACAGGCTGATCAACCTCTGTTGGTAATCGAGTAGTCGACATACCACACAACGAAGGGGCTGTCCAACAAGATGTTGCGACAGCCCCTTCTGCTTGTGAGGGGGGGGGAAAACAAGGCTCGCGTTATGAAAACGTAGTCCCCGGTAATGGCCACACTATATACTCTCGTAACGCTCCTCGACAACCCGCCAGTCGAGCACATGCCAGAAGCCATCGACCCACTCTCGGCGCATGTTACGGTAGTCCAGATAGTAGGCATGCTCCCACACATCGATACAGAGCAGCGGGATGAGGCCGTCGGTAAGAGGTGTGCCGGCATTGGGCTTATTGACTATATAGAGATTCCCATCACGGTCGGCAGCCAACCACACCCAGCCCGAGCCGAAGAGCGACACTGCCGAGGCGGTCATACGTCGTTTAAGCTCGTCGACCGTGCCGAAGCTATCCTCGATGGCTCGGCGCAGCTGCCCCTCGACGTGGTGGTGAGGCGTGGCGGAGAACTGCTCGAATAGAAAGACGTGGTTCCACGCCTGTGCAGCGTTGTTGAATATCGCGCCATCACTCTCGAGGACTATATCTTCGAGCGAGAGGGTCTGGTAGCGGGTGCCGTCGACCAGCTCCTCGAGCTTGGCGACATATCCCGCATAGTGCAGGTCGTGGTGAAAATGCAACGTCTCGGCCGAGATATAGGGCTCCAAGGCGTCATAGGCATAGGGAAGCTCAACGATGGTGAAGAGCGCGGCAGCGACAGTTTTCATGGTCATAACTCTTATTTTTGATTACACCCCTCGACAAGCAACTATCAAGCCAAAGAGATGGGGGTGCCCAACAAGTATGTTGGACACCCCCTTATGAAGGAAGTAGTATAACAAGTGCTACACGCTCTTCGTCAGTTAGAATGGCAAGTCATCGGGATCATCCTGCGGTATGACAGGCTGTGCCACGGGTTGCAGCTGGGGCTGTACGCGAGGCTGCTGCGGAGCCTGCATAGGCTCGGTATAGGACATGGGGCCGTAGCTCTGCTGGGGTGCAGCACTATCCTGACGGCGACCCAGCAGCTTCATATCGTCGGCTACGATCTCCGTGGCGTAGTGTTTCTGTCCATCCTTATCCCACTCGCGGGTGCGCAGACGACCCTCGATATATAACTGCGAGCCCTTGCGGACATACTTATCCACAACCTCTGCCAAGCCACGCCACAGCGTAACGGTGTGCCACTCGGTATGCTCCGTAGACTCGTTGGTCTGTCGGTTGAAGATACGCTCCGAGGTAGCCAGACGCACGCGGGCAACCTTAACGCCACCCTCCAAGGCACGCACCTCGGGATCGAGGCCTACGTTACCCACTAATATCACTTTGTTGATCATCGTTGTATAGTTTTATTGTTCTTATCAAAGTTAACGGTCGATATGCTCGATCTCGGCCACAAGATAGCCTATGAAGTTGCGGTCGGGGCCATCAATGAGTGCCATCTCGATGGGCTGATAGTAGAGTGCACGGCGCAGACGCTCGGGCAGACGCTTCGAACGGCGCAGCTTCACGGCATCCTTCTCCGTGAGGAGCACTATGGCGCGCGGATAACGCTTCAGCATGTTGTTTATCTCCTTCATATCGTCGACCGAGAAGCGGTGATGGTCGGCATAGGTAAACTTACCGACGACGTTGAAACGCTCACTGGCAGCCTTGATGAAGGGGCGTGGATTGCCGATACCGCTAACCAGGATGGCCTGCTGACCATAGTAGACCTCCTCCCTATCTTCGTAGTCGAACAGGGGCTTGACACTCTGCTGGGCAATAACCGAGAAGTAGACCTTCTGGTAGGCTATCGTGCGCAGGTTCTTGCACCACAGACGGCGATCCAGCGGTGTCATGTTCTCGGGGCACTTCGTCACGATGAAGAAGTGGGCAGCCGAGAGCCTCGACTTAAGGTCACGCAGACGTCCTAAAGGCAGTATATGGTCATTCGTGTAGGGGCGCGTGGCATCCATGATGAGGATGTTTATTTTAGCCTTCACACGGCGGTGCTGGAAACCATCGTCCATGATTATGAGGTTGACCTCGGGGTGCTCACTACGGATACGCTCGATGGCCGCCACCCTATCCTCGGCCACGACAACCACGGTCTGTGGCGACTTGAGCTTTATCTGCAACGGCTCATCACCCACGTCGAGGTATGAGTCCGTGGCCAACACCTCGCGATAGCCCTTGGTACGACGGCCATAGCCACGCGAGAGGAGTGCAATGTTGTAAGATGCCGAGAGCGACTGCAATAGGAACTCCGCAGCAGGGGTCTTGCCCGTACCTCCCACGGTGATGTTGCCTATGCAGACAATGGGTATGTCGAAGCTATAGCTCTTCAACACGCCCCAATCATAGAGGCGGTGGCGAATAGCTATCACCGTCGCATATATCCACGATGCTATGGTCTTAAGTAACTTCATTGCATAAAAAAGCGGTAGGGCTACCCCTACAATTCGGTCAAAGATAGCATTTATTTTCGTAACGACCAAATTATATGCTATAATTTCAGGTTAACAGAGTTAATTAACAGGCGCGTATTGTTGCTTTTTAGAAAAATTTTGTAACTTTGTCGGATATGAAAAAGATTTGCACATTAACCACACTACTACTAATGCTCGGCCTTGGAGGCTGTGGCATCTTTGGCAACGATGAGGCTGCGACAGAGTCGGAGAGCATCGTGGAGCAGGAACCGGAAAAGCTCTATGGCATCGAGATCGATGGCTACAACATCGCAAATGACACCGTGCGCATGGGCGAGACCGTGGGTGCTATCCTCGGTCGTCGCGGCATCTCGGCCGTGAAGGTCGACCGCCTGGACAAGGCTGCCGCAGAGGTATTCCCCTTGCGTCAGATACGCGCCGACAACGCCTACACAACATTCTCACGCACCGTAAGCGACTCAACGGGCAGCCACGAGGTGCTGGATTATGTGGTATATCACCGCAACGCCATCGAGTATGTCGTATTCTCGTTCGTTGGCGACACCGTAGCCGTGAACTGCGGCTCACGCCCCGTGGATGTGCGACGCCAGCTGCGCCGTGCCACGATCAACTCTTCGCTCTGGGGTGCTATCATGGAGCAGGATCTACCCTACGCCCTTGCTGCCGAGTTTGAGGATATATACCAGTGGACGGTCGACTTCTTCGGCATACAGCAGGGCGATGAGTTTGCGGTGGTCTACGACGAGAAGTTCGTGGACTCTACATCCGTAGGCATCGGTCGCATCTGGGGTGCAGAGTTCACCCACGCTGGTAAGACCTACTACGCCATACCCTTTGCGCAGGATAGCGCAAAGCTGCGATACTGGGAGGCCAACGGCGAGTCGTTGCGCAAGCAGATGCTCAAGGCACCGTTGAAGTACACGCGCATCAGCTCGAAGTTCTCGAATGCGCGCCTACACCCCGTATATAAGGTCTATCGTCCTCACCACGGCGTAGACTATGCTGCACCCTCGGGCACACCCGTATACTCGGTGGCCGACGGTGTTGTCACCTTCCGTGGCTGGGGTGGCGGTGGCGGAAACACACTCAAGATTAAGCACGCCAACGGCATGATGACGGGATATCTGCACCTGCGCGGCTTTGCAAAGGGCATTGCCGTAGGCAGCCGCGTACAGCAGGGACAGCTCATAGGCTATGTGGGCTCTACGGGAACATCCACCGGCCCGCACCTGGACTACCGCGTATGGAAGAATGGCAAGGCCATAGACCCGCTGAAGATACCGCAGGAGCCTGCCGAGCCTATCGCCACGGAGAACGTAGCGGAGTTTGAGGCTATACGCGACCGAGTAATAGCGGAGCTTGAGGGCCGAGCCTCGGCCGAGGAGCTTATCACCGAGGATGATATCTTCCGTCGCAAGAGCGTCGAGCAGGAGATAGCAGATAGTCTAACCATAGTGAAGAGCGAGGCGAAGTGAGTAGCAGAGCCATAGACGAGCGTTTTGGCAAGTTTATAGCCAAGCACCATGTCCTCACCCTCGCCACCGTGGGTGGTGATGTCATGCCGTGGGTGGCTAACTGCTTCTACGCCTACGACCGCAAACGCAACCTCTTCATATTCACGTCTAATAGAAAGACACAGCACGGCAGCGAGATGGTCCACAACAGCCGTGTTGCACTCAGCATCGTGCTCGAGACCCGCATCGTAGGTCGCATACAGGGTCTTCAGGCTACCGGCATAGCCGAGGAGGGTGACGAGGAGGCACGACGCCTCTACCTGAAGCGTTTTCCCTACGCCGTGGTTGCCGACCTGGAGCTGTGGATGGTGCGCCCCTTGCGTCTTAAACTTACGGATAACACACTTGGTTTTGGAAAGAAGCTGATATGGCAAAGCGAGGAGTAATAATTGTTGCCGGAGGCTCGGGCAGCCGCATGGGTAGTGCCCTGCCCAAGCAGTTCTTGATATTGGGTGGCCAGCCCGTGGTGGCACGCACGATAAATACCTTTGCGGAGGCTATGCCCTCGGCAGAGATCGTTGTGGTGCTGCCCGAGGAGCATATCGCCCTATGGCGCAACATCGCAGCACGCTTTGAGGTGGCACCCCACCGCTGTGTTGCCGGAGGTAAGGAGCGTTTCGACTCTGTGAAGCGCGGCCTTGAGGCTCTGTCGTCGGAGGTGGAGAGCATCGCCGTGCACGATGGCGTGAGAGCCCTCGTAAGCAAGCGTTGCATAATACGCACCCTGCTGGCCGCAGACCAGAGCCGAGCCGCCATACCCGTGGTGGATGTGGTAGATAGCTACCGAGTGTTAACCGCAGAGGACAACTCCCGAATTATTGATCGCAAGCAGTTGCGCATAGTGCAGACACCCCAAATATTCGATGCCGAGCTACTGCGCCGCGCCTACGAGCAGCCCTACAACGCTGCCTTCACGGACGATGCCTCGGTAGTCGAGGCCATGGGCCATAGCATCACCCTTGTCGAGGGTGAACGCACAAACCTAAAGCTCACCACACCCGAAGATATGGAGTATGCCGAGTGGCTGCTCTCAAGGAGTGGCGAATAACCCACTGCACGACATAAAACATTTTAGGGGCTGTCGCAACAAACGTGTTGGACAGCCCCTAAAGGTTGTAGGCTTAAGTGTCTCAGCTACGACACCCCACTACTTGGTGAAGGTCGCTGCGGCACATACCCCAGGGAAGCCCTGGATGACACCCGAGACCATAAGAACGGTCTGGTGCATGGCGTACTGGGGGAAGGCCGATGTGAAGGCCTTAAGTGCATCGTTGGCATCGATAAGCACGGTGAGCTTACCATCCGCCAACTTAACATAGCCGCGGCAACTTACAGCGACATTGTTTACCGCACCAGTGATCAACAGCTCGGCAGTCGAGGCGTTGTAGGTATAGTTGCCCGTGAGGGTGTGATCGCCCATCTGGAGAGTACCCACACCGTTGCGCTTAAGCGTAAGGGTGAAGCTGCCGGGGGTGATGCCCGTGCTCTCGATCTGCTGAATGGCGATGGGCTTAACCTGCGATATGGCCATCTGTGCCAGCGGGTTATCGCCAACATACTCGGCATCGGCCGAGCTGTAGGTCCAACGTCCCTGAATATCGCGCAACGTGGGTGCCGCCTCGGCAATGAGCTGCAACGGTGTCTTAACCGTAACCTGCTGCTGCGGCTTGGTCGTGGTCTGCGACTGCTCGCTGTTCTGCTGCATGCCACCAAAGAGCATACCCAACGCCTTCGACAGGTCAAACTGGGCAGAGGCCTCCGAGGGCAGAGCAAAGCTCATCATGAGCAGTGCCACGAAGGTAAGTATCCTCTTCATAACTCGCTACTTGGTAAAACCGAAACCAATCATCATGCCGTCGTAGTTCTCAACGAGCTTGGTAATACCCGAGAGCATCGAGACCTTCGAGCCGAGCTTCGTGAGGAATGTCATCAGCTTCGAGCAGTCGAACACAAGCTCCATAGAGTTGCCGTCGAGGTAGGCATAACCCTTCATCGAGCCAAGGTTGAGCAGCGTAGAGGTGTACTTCAGCTCAATGGCGTGCGTTGCCGCATCGTAGGTGTAGGTACCCGACAGCTTACGCTTGCCAAGCACAGCGGTGAAGGTGTTGTCGGTGTTGAAGGTGTAGCTGCATGCGCCCGGCTTGATGCCGATAGCCGTGTAGGCCTTTTCGAGCTTCTGCTCTACGCCCGTAACGAGTGCCGAGGCGGCAGCATCGGCCAGAGCGTTGTCGCTAACGAGCTTCAGCGCGGGGCTCGCATAGTTCCATGTACCGGGAAGCATAAGCTCCGTAGCCTTGCCACCGGTAGCCTTGTCGATAGCGGTTGTGGCAGCACCCTTAAGGGCGTCGAGCCATGCCTGTGCCGAAGCCTCCATAGGTGCACACATAGCCACCATAGCAACAGCAACGATAGTGATAATCTTCTTCATAGTTAGGTTTATTGTTATATCATATTAACGTATCTTAAGCCATATTATTGCTCCATGGCATTGAGCTCGGCCTCGACCTCCTCAACCTCGGCAAGCCATGCACGCTCCTGCGCGTCAGATGGCATGTGCAGGTCACCACGCGGCGACAGACCAACGGCACCCACCTTGGGGCCATCGGGCATTGCCGAACGCTTGAACTGCTGCGTGAAGAAGCGGTGGAAGAATACCTTGAGCCACTTCAGGATGGTGCGCTTGTCGTAGACACCCTCGAAGGCGATAGAGGCCAGCATGGCGATCTTCGTGGGCGAGTAGCGACGACGCAGCGTGCAGTAGAGGAAGAAGTCGTGCAGCTCGTAGGGGCCGACAACACTCTCGGTGAGCTGTGCGATGTCGCCCTCGGCAGTGGCAGGCAGCAGCTCGGGGCTGACAGGCGTAGCCACAACGTCGAGCAGAGCCTCACGCAGCACACCCTCGGCACGGTTCATGGCGTACCAATCGACCATGTAGCGTACCAAGGTCTTGGGCACCGACGAGTTGATGCCGTACATCGACATCTGGTCGCCATTGTAGGTTGCCCAACCCAGAGCCAGCTCACTCATATCGCCCGTGCCGATAACCATGCCTCCGCACATATTGGCCACATCCATTAATATCTGCGTGCGCTCGCGTGCCTGCGAGTTCTCGTAGGCGGTGTTGCGCTCCGAGATATCGAGGCCTATATCCTTAAAGTGCTGCTCGCAAGCCTCACGGATAGGTATCTCACGCAGCGTGCAGCCCAGCTCCTCGATCATGCGCAGAGCATTGCGGTAGGTGCGGTCCGTAGTACCAAAGCCGGGCATCGTAACGCCGATGATATTCTTGCGCGGAAGGCCCAACATATCGAACGTGTCGCACACGGCAAGCAGTGCCAGCGTAGAGTCCAGACCGCCCGAGATGCCGATGACGGCCGTCTTGCAGCCCGTATGCTCAAGACGCTGTGCCAGAGCAGCCGACTGTATGGCAAAGACCTCGCGGCAGTGTACCGCACGAGCAGCCTCATCCTCGGGCACGAAGTAGAGGGGCTCGATATGGCGACGTACATCGCCATGGTAGCATATCTCGTCTACGTCGACCTCGACAACACGCATCTCGGGTGCATCGGGGTAGTAGAAGGTATTACGCGCCGTGCGGCGTGTTGAGATGTACTCGACATCGATATCGCAGATGACCATGCGGTCGTTACGCTTGAAACGCTCGCTGACACCCAGCACACGGCCCAGCTCGGCAACGACAGCGTTACCGGCAAAGACCAGATCGCTCGACGACTCGCCATGACCCGACGAGGCGTAGACATAGGCAGCCATGGTGCGCGATGACTGCTCGGCGATAAGCGAGATCAGATAGTCGTGCTTGCATACCGACTCGGGCGAGGCCGAGAGGTTGAAGAGCAGCTTGGCACCCTGCACAGCCTGCATCGACGACGGGGGCACAGGCACCCACATATCCTCGCAGATCTCGACACCAAACTCAACACCGTGGATGTCGAACATCAGGTCGGCACCAAAGGGGCACTCCTGACCGGCAAAGCGTATCATACGATCCTTGATACCGTAGCCCGATACCCACCAGCGCAGCTCCGAGAACTCGCCATAGTTGGGAATGTAGGACTTGGGCACGATGCCCCACAGCTGACCCTGACCGAAGATGGCGGCGCAGTTGTAGAGGCGGTCGGCAAAGACCACAGGGAGACCTACGATGCCGATGGTGGGAAACTCCGCAGTCTCGGCCATAAGCCACTCAAGGGCACGCTCCGAGTCCGAGAGGAGCTTCTTCTGCAAGACCATATCGCCACAGGTGTAGCCCACCAACGATAGCTCGGGCATAACGACAATCTCGACACCCTCCCTAAAGGCGTCTTCCATAATCTTGAGAGCGCCCTCGGCATTGCGATGGGCATCGGCGATATGCACCCTCGGCACCGCCGCCGCAACTCTCATATATCCGTATTGGTTGTTCACTTTACTGAGTAGTTTTTAGTTGTTGGTTGTT
>CALGRZ010000140.1 GCA_937880705.1 uncultured Alistipes sp. | reverse complement strand
CCGGTGATAAGGATGGCAAGGGTGGCATCTACAACTTTGTGACCAAGCGCGGCTTGTGCAAGGAGGGTGCCCACCTCTCATGGACCCAGGTGGAGACGGGCTCGGCCATAACGTGGAAGTATCCGAGCTGTGTGCTTCTGGGCGATAACTCGTCGGGCGAGTTCTACTCGGTGGCTATGACAAATAACTATCAGCAGGCCGACACAGGTACCAAGATGATACATATCGGCAGCAACACCCGCTCGCGTATCGTGTCGAAGGGTATCTCGGCAGGTCGGTCACAAAATGCCTATCGCGGTCTTGTGCGTGTGGCCAAGGGTGCGGATAATGTCCGCAACTACTCGCAGTGCGACTCGTTGCTTATCGGTGATAAGTGTGGTGCGCACACCTTCCCCGTGGTGGAGTGCCATAACGCCTCGGCGGTGTTGGAGCATGAGGCTACCACGTCGAAGATATCGGAGGATCAGCTCTTCTACTGCAATCAGCGTGGCCTCTCGACCGAGGATGCCGTGGGCCTTATTGTCAACGGCTATGCACGAGAGGTGCTTGCCAAGTTGCCTATGGAGTTCGCTGTCGAGGCGCAGAAGCTGCTGGCAATAAGTCTGGAGGGAAGCGTAGGTTAGCCCCTTCGGCAGATTAAAGTGTAAATAAGATAAAAAAGATAAGATATGTTAAAGGTAGAAAATCTGCACGCCTCGGTAGGCGATAAGGAGATCTTGAAGGGCATCAACCTCACGGTCAAGGCCGGTGAGGTGCACGCCATCATGGGCCCCAACGGTTCGGGTAAGTCGACGTTGGCATCGGTATTGGCCGGCAACGAGAAGTTCACCGTGACCGAGGGTAAGGTAGAGTTCCTCGGTGAGAATATCCTCGATAAGGCTATCGAGGAGCGTTCGCGTATGGGTCTGTTCCTCGGCTTCCAGTATCCTGTGGAGATCCCAGGTGTGACGATGGCCAACTTTATGAAGCTCGCGGTCAACGAGCAGCGCAAGGCACGCGGCTTGGAGCCTCTGTCGGCAGCCGAGTACCTGCGTCTGATGAAGCAGAAGAGTGCCATTGTCGAGCTCGATGCAAAGCTCACCTCACGCGCCGTGAACGAGGGTTTCTCGGGTGGCGAGAAGAAGAAGAACGAGATCTTCCAGATGGCAATGCTCGACCCCAAACTCGCCATCTTGGATGAGACGGACTCGGGTCTGGATATTGATGCCCTGCGCATCGTGGCTACGGGCGTAACACGTCTGCACACCGAGGAGAATGCCACGGTGGTCATCACCCACTATCAGCGTCTGCTGGACTATATCGTCCCCGACTATGTACACGTCTTGTATAAGGGACGTATCATCTATACCGGTGATAAGAGCCTCGCTCTGAAGTTGGAGAAGGAGGGTTACGACTGGCTTATCAACGACTACAAGGAGGAGTAGCCATGGAGCTTAAGGATCTATTAAACAGACTCGGCTACACACCCTCGGAGCAGATCCTAAAGGGGTCGTGTTACCTTGCCGATGGACATAGTGTTGTCCTTGAAGAGGGTGATACGGCGCAACTTGTGATCCTCGATGGTCAGGGCGATGTGGCAGTGGAGCTTCAGAGGGGTGCACGCCTTAGTGTGGTGCATCTCATCGGTCGTGAGGGTCGCCGTAGCCTGAATATTCGTCTTGGCGAGGGCGCAGAGTGCCGTATGACGCAGGTGCTGGTGGCAGCATCCGATGTGGCTACGGAGGTGGCTTTGGATGCCCCCTATGCCCGTTTCGACTTCAATGGTCTATTTATCCATACGGGCGAGGAGCGCGGTAGTGTGAGGGTTGATGTGCGCCACAACGTCTCGGACTGTGTGTCACGAACGATGGTTAAGGGTGTGGCCTCGCAGCGTGCGCGTGGTGCCTTCTCGGGCCTTGTCTATGTGGCTCCCGATGCACAGCGTACCGACTCCGAGCAGTTGAACCGCAATGTCATCATCGGTGATGCCCGCATCAACACCGAGCCCCAGTTGGAGATATATGCCGATGATGTTAAGTGTAGCCACGGTGCTACGGTGGGTCAGATGGATGCCGAGGCGGTGCTCTACATGCGCCAGAGAGGTCTGTCGCTGGCCATGGCCAAGCGTCTGCAGATCGAGGGCTTTGTGTCGGATGTGGTCATGCACTCGGCTATCGACGAACTTGTGGAGATGCTCGAAGAGGTGTTGTCTGAAAAATTTGCTGAACTTTAGAGATGATAAATATAGATACCATACGCCAGGACTTTCCTATTCTCGGCCGCACGGTGAACAACCGTCCGTTGGTCTACTTCGATAGTGGAGCTACGGCGCAGAAGCCT
>CALGRZ010000139.1 GCA_937880705.1 uncultured Alistipes sp. | reverse complement strand
AGGTTCGGGCTCAGGCTCGGGTTCGGGTTCGGGCTCGGGCTCGGGCTCAGGCTCGGGCTCGGGCTCGGGTTCAGGCTCTGGCTCTGGCTCTGGCTCTGGCTCGGGGTCTGGCTCGGGGTCTGGCTCGGGGTCGGGGATAGGCTCCTCCTGTGGTTCGTCCGATGGCCCGTTGGGTGTGTGCTCCTCGCAGGCTACTGCGCCAAGCAGCAGTGCTGCACCCAGCACAAGGGTTAGTATTGTTCGCTTCATAGTCGCTGTCGAGCATAGGGGGAGGCAGGCTTGTGGCCACCTCCCCGTAGGATTATCACTCTTGCGTGGCCCGCATTAGAGCTTGTTGAGCTCTATCTCGAAGTCGGCCAACACGTTCATATAGTTGATAAAGGCCTCGTATGCCGAGCCGTAGGGGTTGAAGTACGAGTGTACGTCACCATCCGAGAACCACTTTGTAGCCATGTAGTAGAAGTGGTCCGAGTTCTGCATGAAGTGCCATACGAAGTCGAAGTCCTTGTTCTTGGCCTTTTTGATCTTGGGTGCCAGGGCGTAGAGCTTGCTGAAGGCCTCGTTCTGCAGGTCGTTGCCGAGCCATGCAGTCACGTCGCGCTCCTCATCGGCCCACGACATGGCGTAGGGGCAGTGCAGCACAGCCACAGGCTGCAACTTCTTGGCAGCCTCGCTGGCCGTAGCGAACTCCACCTGGCCCGTAGAGAGCAGGGCCTTGGGCAGGGCCTTCATAAAGTCGAAGATGCCCGTAGCGGCCTTCTGATGCTCACCGAAGGTCTCGTAGTCCATGAAGAGGTTTACCACGTCGCCCGTCTCGGCAGCTACCCAGCCTGCGAACTTCTCGGCCGTAAGGGGCCACTCCTCCCAGCCCTCGTTCGAGAAGCGGAAGGCGATGTCGTCCGAGAGCTTGTAGTTGCGCAGCAGCAGGCGCAGCTTGTTGTCCTTGGCGTCGGTGTAGACGAAGTTGGGCGACTTCCAACCCAGGATGTGGCGAGCACCCTCGGCCAGCATGGTCTTGAAGCCCATAGCCTCGACAGCGGCGGCGATGTCGTCCGAGTAGATAAGCTCGGTGTTGCGGAAGGCCGTAGGCTTCACGCCAAACTCCTCCTTGAGCATTGCGCTGTGGAGCTTAACCTCGTGCTTGAACTCTTCGACAGAGTGCAGCGACGACAGCGAGTGAGAGTATGTCTCACCGAGGAACTCCACGCAGCCCGTGTCGGCGAGCTTGCGGAACGACTCCAGCACCTCGGGGGCGTAGGCCTTAAACTGCTCTACGGCCGAGCCGGTGATCGAGAACGAGCACTTCACAGCACCCTTATTCTCCTCGATGAGGCTCAACAGCAGTGCGTTCATGGGCAGGTAGCACTCGCGGGCTATCTTCTGCATGATGGCGCGGTTGGTAAAGTCGTCGAGGTAGTTGTGGTCTTTGCCCATCTGGAAGAAACGATAGCTCTTCAAACGCCAGGGCTGGTGTACCTGAAAGTAAAAACAAACAGTCTTCATATAATCACTTTTTTATTTGTTGCACTTGTCGATAGCCTGCTGGTAAACATCCTTGATCTTCACAGCAGCATTGAACCATTTGAGGCTGTTAACCTCCTCCATGCCCTTCTCGGAGAACATCTTGGCCAGGGCGGGGTACGAGATAAGGCCGTAGATGGCGTCGGCCATGGCGTCAACATCCCAGTAGTCGACCTTCACGGCGTAGTCCAGCACCTCGGCCACACCGCTCTGCTTGGAGATGATGGTGGGCACGTTCGAGCGCATAGCCTCGAGGGGCGAGATGCCGAAGGGCTCCGATACCGAGGGCATCACATATACGTCCGAGAGCTGGAACATCTTCTGCACGTCGTCACCCTTGAGGAAGCCCGTGAAGTGGAAGCGGTCGGCGATGCCGAGCTGCGCCACACGGCGTATGACGTGGTTCATCATATCTCCCGAGCCGGCCATCACGAAGCGCACGTTGGGCACTCGCTTGAGCACCTTGGCAGCAGCCTCGATGAAGTAGTCGGGGCCCTTCTGGAAGGTGATACGGCCAAGGAACGTAACGATCTTGTCGTCGACGCCACGCTCGGGCAGGGGGTTGTCGTTCTCGGCAAAGTGCACGGCATTGTGCACGGCCACGACCTTCTCGGGCTCGATGTGGTACTTGTCGATGACGATGTTGCGTGTGAGGTTCGACACGGCGATGACCATGTCGGCCGCAGCCATACCTGCACGCTCAATCTCGTAGACGCGGGTGTCGATGTTGTCGCTCGACGAGCGGTCGAACGATGTGGCGTGCATGTGCACCACCAGGGGCTTGCCCGAGACACGCTTTGCAGCCACACCTGCGAAGTAGGTCAACCAGTCGTGAGCGTGGATGACATCAAACTGACCCTCGAGCTGTCGGGCCACCTCGGCAGCCACCACAGCGTAGCGTGCCACCTCCTCCATGATGTTTGCACCATACTTACCCGAGAAGGTGTAACGCTGGGTCCAGCTGTCACCCTTGCGCTCCCAGAACTTCTTACCCGTGCGCTCGTAGCCCTCACGGTAGGTTGCCCACTCCTCGGGAGAGATGTAGGGCACCATGTTCGAGTCGATATGGATGAACGAGATCTTGCGCATGATGTCGTCTGCACCCTCGATGCTTGAGTCACAGTAGTGTGCCTCGATGTCGCTGGCGTTGACAACCTTAACGAAGCTCTGGTCCTCGTCGCCCGATGCCTTGGGCATCACGAAGATGACCTCTACATCGTTGCGAGCCAGACCCTGGGTCATACCGTAGCATGCGGTACCCAGACCACCGGCGATATGGGGAGGAAACTCCCAGCCGAACATTAAGACTCTCATAACTATCTTTGTTTTTTACGTTTTACTACTTTTTGGTTGCCTTCTTCACGCACTTGCGTGTGGTCTTCTTCTCCGCCTTTGCAGCCTCTTTAGCGGCTTTGGCCTCTGAAGCACCCTTTGCTGTCTTACGCTGGGGACGCTTTGCCTTGTAGCTCTCGATGAGCGAGTTGATGAGCAGCAGACCACCCACCGATGTTGCGTGCGACACCGAGCCACGAGCCTTGTATGCGGGGTCGCCCTCGAAACGCTCCGAGATCGAGCCTACGCACTTGGCCTGGAGCTCCTCGTGGAAGCCGGCGAGTATCTGCTCGGCCTCGGCCAGGAAGCTCTCGCCACTGAGGTCGAAGCAGCCCTTGATGTAGAGCACCAGCGGCCATACCCATGCCGAGCCGTTACGCGAGGCGAGGTCTTGCGAGAGCTGATCCTCGTTGTAGTTCGACTTGTAGATGGGGTTGCGCGGTGAGAGGGTGCGCAGACCACGCGGCGTGAGCAGGTGCTGACGTATGGTCATCAGAACACGCACCAGCTGCTCGCCGTTGAGCATCTTGTAGTCCAGACCGCAGGCAATGGCCATGTTGCAGCGTATAAACTTGTTCACCTCGTCGTGGTTTACATAGTCGGCGAGGTATCCCTCCTCCTCCAGCCAGAACTTCTCGAGGAACGAGGCCTTGATACGCTTGGGCAGCTCCTTCCACTCTGCTACGAAGGCCTTGTCGCCCTGTCGCTTTGCCACTGCGAGGGTGTACTCCACGGCGTTGTACCACAGAGCCTGTATCTCCACGGCGTAGCCACGGCGCGGCGTGAGGGGCTGGCCATCGACGATGGTGCCCATCCATGTGAGAGGACGCTCTGCCGAGGCCCATATAAGGCCGTTGTTCATGAGCTTGACCTCCTCGCCGAAGCCACGACGGTAGGCCTCGAGGATGCTCTTCATCTGCTCGCCGTAACGCTCCCACAGGGCCTTCTGTCCGATATGCTTCTCGAGGTGCTGCAACGTGTAGAAGAACCACAGCGGCGCATCGGCAGCCACGCGGGCCGAGCCGTTACCTGCGAAGTCGCCATCGGCCATATCTCGTACCAGCGTGTCGATGGCATCCATGCAGTCCTCCTTATGGTTCTGCGTGAGTGTGATGCCGGGCAGTGCCACGAAGGTGTCGCGCGTGAACGAGCCGAACCAGGGGTATCCTGCGATGACCTCGGTGCGGTTATCGGGGCGACGTATCACAAACTGACGTGCCGAGTGCTCGAGGCAGCTTAAGAAGTCGATCTTGTGTGTGCGACGCTCCAGCGACGACTTGTAGATCTCGGAGAGTGTCTTCGAGGTTGCCATGCGGTCCGTTGCAGCCGAGAATATCACGCTCTCGCCCCTCTTGATCTTGAACTCGAAGTATCCGGGTGTGAGCAGGTCCTCGTGGCCCTCATAGCCGCGTGCCAGCTCCTTGCGGTACTCGAAGTTGTAGTACCAGTCGGGTGCTGCGATAAACTCCGTGTCGTCCTTGTCGATCTGCATGTGCAGCCAGGGGAAGCCCTCATAGAGGCGGCACTTCACGCCACCCGGGATGGGGTATGCACGGCCATCGGCCTCCATGTTGGCCTTCGACAGCGAGTGCTTGTCGCGGAAGGCGAGCATGGGGCGCAGGCGCAGCGTGGTCTCGGAGTGGGCATCCACGAGCGTGTAGCGTATCATGAGCTGTGTGCGCTTGTGTATCCACAGCAGCTCCTTCTTCAGTATGGCACCACCCACGCGATAGGTAATCGTAGGTGTGGGTGTGTACTCAAAGTCGGTGATATACTTGTGTCCGCGAGGCTCGTACACCCCCTCGAAGCGGTGCAGTGCGAGGTTGAAGGCCTGCTCATGCTGGATGAGGGTCTCATCGAGCGACGAGAGCAGAACGTATGTGCGGTCACTCTGGTCGATGGGTGCTACCATCAAACCGTGGTACTTGCGCGTGTTGCAGCCCACAATGGTGGTACTCATGTAGCCGCCACGACGATCCGTGGCCAGCACCTCACGGTCGAGTGAGTACTCCAAGTTGCCCAATTCACGCTTGTCGAATGTAAGCTCTGACATAGTTTGTCTGTATTTATTAGTTTTGAATTTTCGTGCTTGTAGGGTTGTCGCAACTCGCTGATACTCAATATTCACAATGTGTATGCGCACAACAACCCCAATATAACCATCCTTTCAGATAGTAAAGGTATGAATTTTTTTTGAAAAAACAAAATTTTATACAGTCTTGAGTGGTACTTTTTTGCGCTCGGCGTGCTGCGGCGGGGCTCTATGCGAAGAGCTCCTCGATGATGGCGTCCGAGATAAGAAAACGCTCGGCCGGGATGGCCATGCGGCTGCCCTCGACGATGAGTGCTCCCGAGGCGATCCACCCTTTGGCTGCTGCGGTGATGCGCTCGGCGTGCTCCTTGCCAAAGTGTGTGGCTATGTGGTTGAGGTCGATGCCCTCGGCCGTGCGCAGGGCGGTCATCACATACTCGTTGAGGTGGGCGGTGGGTGTGAGGCTCTCGCTCTCATAGCGGAAGATGCCCATGCCGTACTCCTTGGCCGTGGAGCAGCACCAACGGCGGTCATCACCCGTGAAGGAGTGTGCTCCGGGGCCTATGCCGAGGTACTCCACTCCGCGCCAGTAGGCCGAGTTGTGGAGGGCTCGGGCACCCTCTCGGGCGTAGTTCGACACCTCGTAGTGGTCGTATCCCGCATCCGTCAGTGCGCGGTGCACGGTGAGGTACTCCTCCTCGGAGAGCTCGTCGCTGATGGGGTGGTACTCTCCGCGACGGGTCATCACTCCGAGGCGTGTACGCTCCTCGATGGTGAGGTGGTAGGCCGAGATGTGCTCCGCACCGAGCTCTATGGCGCGTTGCAGGCTCTTAAGAAGGCTGCGACCGCCAAAGCCCGCAATGCCGAAGATGATGTCTATGGAGATGTTCTCGAACCCTGCACGGCGCAGACGTCGCACCGCCTCCTCGGCCTCGTGGGCCGTGTGGCGACGGTTCATCAGCCGAAGGGCTTGGTCGTCGAAAGATTGCACACCGAGGCTGATGCGCCCCACCGACGTATCCGCAAGACGTGCCACATACTCCTCGGTGAGGTCGTCGGGGTTGGCCTCGAGGGTTATCTCCTCGATTGACGAGCAGTCGAAGAGTGAGTGGGCATGGTTTATGAGTCGTTGGATGGTGTCGGGCTCTACCAGCGAGGGTGTGCCGCCACCGAAGTATATCGACGTCAGGTGGTTGTCGCGGAGGTATGCTCTGCGCTCGGTCATCTCGCGCTGCATGGCCTCGCAGACCGAGGGCAACAGCTCGACGGCTCCGACCTTGTAGAAGTCGCAGTAGGAGCAGATGCGCTTGCAGAAGGGTATGTGCAGGTAGAGCGTTGCCATAACAAAACAAAATTACAAAAAATAATTAGATTTTTTAGCGATGTCCACCATAAAATCGCTATCTTTGCATAAATGTAATGTCACAAAAGGTGCTATTATGAAGTCGATTAAAGAGTTATACCGTATAGGCACAGGCCCTTCGAGCAGCCATACCATGGCTCCGCGCCGTGCTGCCGAGATCTTCCAGCGTCGCAACGTGGAGTGCAACCGCTTTCGTGTCACGCTCTATGGCAGCCTTGCCGCCACGGGCAAGGGTCACCTTACCGATGTGGCCATCCTCGAGACGCTGAAGCCCCACGGCGAGGTGGAGCTTATCTGGGAGCCCTCGGTCTTCAAGCCCTTCCACCCCAACGGCATGCGCTTCGAGGCCATCGTCGACGATAAGGTCGTGGACGACTGGACGGTATACAGCGTGGGCGGTGGTGCTCTGGCCGAGGAGGGCAATAAGCCCGTGGAGAGTGCCGATATCTACCCCCAGGTGCAGCTCACCGACATCATGACGTGGTGCCGTAAGAATGGCCGTACCTACTGGGAGTATGTCGAGATGCACGAGGGCAAGGATATATGGATCTTCCTGGCCAAGGTGTGGCGTGTTATGCGTGAGGCTGTCGAGCGCGGCATCGAGACCGATGGCGTGATTCCCGGCCCGTTGAAGCTGCCTCGCCGTGCCATGCGCTATAACGTGCGTGCGTCGGGCTACAAGCAGAGCCTGCAGTCGCGCGGTCTGATATTCTCGTATGCTCTGGCCGTGAGCGAGGAGAATGCCTGTGGTGGCCGCATCGTCACCGCACCCACCTGTGGCTCGTCGGGTGTGCTGCCCGCGGTGCTCTACCACCTGTGGAAGACGCGCGAGTTCTCCGAGGCACGCATCTGCCGTGCTCTGGCCACAGCGGGTCTTATAGGCAATGTGGTCAAGCACAACGCCTCAATCTCGGGTGCCGAGGTGGGCTGTCAGGGTGAGGTGGGTGTAGCCTGTGCCATGGCTGCTGCTGCCGCCAACCAGCTCTTCGGAGGCACCACAGCACAGATAGAGTATGCCGCAGAGATGGGCCTCGAGCACCACCTCGGCATGACGTGTGACCCGATATGTGGTCTTGTGCAGATACCCTGCATCGAGCGCAATGCCTACGCTGCGGCGCGTGCGCTGGATGCCAACCTATACTCGATGTACACCGATGGTCACCACCGCGTGTCGTTCGACCGTGTTGTGGCGGTGATGCGCCAGACGGGTCACGACCTGCCCTCGATCTACAAGGAGACGGGCGAGGGTGGCCTGGCCAAGAGCTACGAGTGGGAGAGTTAAGACTAAAACCGTTGAGCTATGAAGCTAAATCTGAATATCGAATACGAACACTACGCCACGCTTGCGGAGCTCACGGCCAGTGATCGAGCCCTTGTCGAGGCTGCCGAGGCTGCCACAGCAACGGCCAATGCCCGATACTCCAACTTTAGGGTGGGTGCTGCCGTGCGTCTTGCCAGTGGCAAGGTGTTGCAGGCCTCGAACTTCGAGAGCGAGGTCTTCCCCGCAGGCCTCTGCGCCGAGCGTTCACTGCTCTTCTTTGTCGAGGCCAACCATGGCGACGACCCCATAGAGTGCCTCGCCATAGCCTCCAATCCGTCGCTGCGCGAGTGCTACCCCTGCGGACAGTGCCGTCAGGTAATCGTCGACGTGGAGCGTCGTCAGCAGAGCCCCATACGCATCATTATGAGTGGCGGTGGCACAGCCTCGGTTGTAGATAGTGCCGAGAAGCTGCTGCCCTTCACCTTCAAACTATAAATGAATGTTTACCATCAACGACATACTCTACGAGGATAACCACCTGCTGGTGGTCAACAAGCATGTGGGTGACCTCGTGCAGAGCGATCCCGACGGCACCGAGGCTATCGAGGATCAGATCAAGGCCATGATCAAGATACGCGACCATAAGCCGGGTGCGGTATTCCTCGGTGTGGTGCACCGCATCGACCGCCCTGTGAGTGGTGCTGTGATCTTTGCCAAGACCTCGAAGGCCCTCGCGCGTCTCAACGAGATGATACGCAACCACCAGATCAAGAAGTGCTACTGGGCCATCACCGAGAACCGTCCCTCGGACGAGGAGGGTGAGCTGCGCCACTGGATAGTGCGCAACGCCAAGACCAACCGCTCGCACGCCCACCAGCGTCCCAAGGGCGATGGCAAGGAGGCGGTGCTGGAGTACCGTGTGCTGGGGGCCTCGACAAACTATACGCTGGTCGAGGTAGACCTCAAGACGGGCCGTCACCACCAGATCAGAGCACAGCTCTCGGCCATAGGCTGCTCGATAAAGGGTGACCTGAAGTATGGGGCCAAACGCTCGAACAAGGATGGCGGCATATCGCTGCACTCGCGACGTGTGGAGTTTGACCACCCGGTGCGTGGCGAGCGTATCGTCATCACAGCCCCCGTGCCCAAGGAGGATAACCTGTGGCGTTTCTTCGCGGATGCACAGTAACAGGGTCGTGCCATGAAGGTTGTAGTACAGCGTGTTAAGTATGCCAAGTGCCATATCGACGGTGCGGTATACTCCCAGATAGGCCGCGGCATGGTGGTGCTCGTAGGCATAGGCCTCGATGAGAGCGACGAGGATATAGAGTGGCTGGTGAAGAAGCTGCCACGCATGCGCATCTTCGACGACGAGGCGGGCGTGATGAACCTCTCGCTGGAGGATGTCGCGGGCGAGATGATGGTCGTCAGCCAGTTTACGCTCCACGCCTCGACCAAGAAGGGTAACCGCCCCTCATGGTTCAGGGCTGCACCCGAGCCCGTGTCGAGGCCCATATACGACCGCTTTGTGGAGCGCATGACCCGGACCCTGGGCCGCGAGGTTGCCACAGGCAGCTTCGGTGCCGACATGCAGATAGAGTTGCAGAACGACGGCCCCGTAACCATAATAATTGATACCCACGACCTGTCGTAAGGTCTCAAAGATTACATAAATAGCAATATGAAGAGATTGATATGTATGCTGCTTGCCGCGCTGGCGTTTGTGGCGTGTGACAAGGAGCAGAACTTCAGCTGCAAGCTCCAGAGCATGGAGATAGAGCAGCTCACCGCAACTAGCGCAACACTCACCGCCGTGGTCGAGGCCTCGGACTACGCTGCCATCGAGCGCATGGGCTTCTGCATAGCGCGTCATGGTAGCGATAACTTCGAGTGGCTGCCCACGGACAAGGGTCGCATGATATCGCTCAAGGTGGAGGATCTGCGCCCCTCGACAACCTACGACTACCGCGTCTACGTCATGGCGGTAGGCGACTCGTGGACACTCCCCATCAAGAGCTTCACCACCCCTGCCGAAGGTGGCAACGAGGGTGGTAACGAAGGCGGCAACGAGGGTGGCAACGAGGGTGGCAACGAAGCTGGCAACGATGATAAGCCCATTGTCGGGATGACCTACCGCGTGGGCTGGTATGAGTTGCCTCGCGAGGCGGACAGCGATGGTGATGGCTGTGACGACAACAACGACAGCTACTACTACGCCCACCACCTCTGTGACGGTGGCGAGCAGAATGCCCAGCGCAGTGGCCGTGCGCGCAACTACTCGGTATGCTTCAGCGCGGATCACCACTGCCCCGTATGGGTTGCGGCACCTCTGCACACGATGTACAAGGGCTCGTCGGGACGTACCGAGGCCTACACGCAGGATCCGCAGATACCCAGCAACATACAGTACAACTACAAGGATGCCGACAGCGGCTGCAACAATGGCCACATGCTCGGCTCGAGTGACCGTACAAGCTCATCGGCAACAAACCGTCAGGTATTCTACTTCTCGAACATAGCACCGCAGTACATGTCGACATTCAACACGGGAGGTGGCGCATGGAACAACCTCGAGGGACACATCGAGGAGCTGGTATGCCGCGACACGCTCTACGCGGTAATAGGCTGCTACTTTGACCGCTACACCGACAGCTACGGCAATGTGGCCACACCCAAGCGCATATCGTTTGGTGGTCGCAGCGACGTGTCGTGCCCCACGATGTTCTACTACGCCCTGCTGCGCACCAAGTCGGGAGCCACAGGCAAGAGTGTCGCGGAGTGCTCGGCAGAGGAGCTGCAGTGTGCCGCCTTTGTCATAAGCCACGAGCAGCAGAAGGGCCACGAGCCCCAGGCCGAAGACCTCATAACCATAGAGGCCCTCGAAAGGCTAACGGGCTTCACCTACTTCGACAACGTGCCCAACGCCCCCAAGGGTGTGCTCAACACCGGCGACTGGCTATAAACCGTAAGACCTATGCTCATAGCACTACAAAAACGTAAGGAGAACATCGCAGAGTACATCCTCTACCTCTGGCAGATAGAGGACCTGCTGCGTGCCCTGCAGTTCAGCCCCGAGGCCATATATGCCACGCTGGTGGCCAAGGTCGAGGGTGCCGACGAACAGCAGAAGGAGAACATATTTAACTGGTACATACAGATTGTCGAGCTGCTACGCAAGGAGGGCAAGGAGACACAAGGACACCTCGACCACACGCTGCACCTCATAGGCGACATGCACAACCTACACCTCCAGCTGCTGCGACTGCCCGTGGGTGAGCACTACCGCCAGACATACGCACGCCTGGTGCCCGAGCTGCCACGCCTGCGCACCATAGTAGATCGCGACGAGATGAGCGACACAGAGATATGCTTCCGCGCACTATACGCCGCAATGCTCTACCGCATAAAGGGCGGAGGAGAGCGCGCCATAGAGGATACCCTCGCCGTGGTATCGCCCGTAGTGGGTGAGCTGGCAGCGATGTATGGCAAGGTGGAACGTGGCGAGATAGACCTCTTCGAGGAGCGATAACAACCTATGTAGAGCCTTTTTACGCTATTCCACAAAATAATTTTAGCGATTTATTTGCATTTAAAAAAAAAGGTTGTACCTTTGCACCTCGCAGATGAAGCGTTAAACCCAGGGGCCGGAAAAGGTCACAGGTGGCTGAAAAGGGGTCACAAGGTGGCAGAAAAGGGGCCGCGTGGGTGCTGAAACGGAATACAGAGAGAGTAAAAGGAGAACAAAAACAATAAAAAACAGATACGACTATGGCAATGAAAAGAACTTACCAGCCTTCTCGTCGCAAGAGAATCAACAAGCACGGTTTCCGTCAGAGAATGGCTACTGCCAATGGCCGCAAGGTATTGGCTGCACGTCGCGCAAAGGGTCGCAAGAAGCTGACCGTATCAGACGAGGCAACATTCAAGTACAACTAATAGTTGTCGTGAAAGGTCTTTGGACCTATTATCTAACAGCCCGAGTGATGACACTCGGGCTGTTTTCTTGTGGCAGGGGGCGTTGCGCAGTCAATAGGACTTGATAGGACTTAATAGGACTCGATAGGATTAAGCGCGACCGACATTTACCCGCAAACAACCTACTATCTCTATTTCGTCCTATCTCTTCCTATTTCTTCCTATTTCTTCCCATCTCTTCCCATCTCTTCCCATCTCTCCCTACCCCCCCCCACACACAAACAAAGAGTGACCAAAATACCTTGGTCACTCTCTGCTATTGTGGGTTCTATGCTCGATTAGTGGCAACCACCGCAGTCGCAGCCATCGCCGCACTCGTGCTCGCCGCAACCGCCACCGCAGTCACCGCAGCCACAGCCACCCTGCGACTGAAGATCCTCGGGAGTAACGTCGCGCACCTCGACAACGGTAACGTCGAAGTTGAGGGTCTTGCCCGCCATGGGGTGGTTGAAGTCCATCATAACGCTCTCCTGCTTAACCTCCTTGACAACGCCCATCATGTGCTGGCCATCAGCCGTAGACATGGGGATCTGGCTGCCGGGGAAGAGGATCTCATCGGCAACCTTGCCATCCATCATAAACACCGTCTTGGGAAGCTCCACGATAGCCTCGGGGATAATCTCACCGTAGCCATCCTTGGCCTCAAGCGTGAACGACACCGACTCACCGGGCTCCTTGCCCATGATAGCTGCCTCGAACTTGGGCAGCAGCATGCCCATACCGCAGACAAACTGCAGGGGCTGGCCGGGCTGTGACTGATCGGCAATTGCGCCGTCAACTGTGAGCTTGTAGTCTACGCTCACCATCTTATTCTCTGCTACTTTCATAGTTTTGTATAGTTTTAATATGTTATCAATAACTTGCCCAAACTCTCTTTGGGACTGCAAATATACGCAAATTATTTACAAAACACGCTATGTTACATAATATTAATATATGTATGGCCTGCGACAGATAAAAAAAGGGGGACAACCACCCTTGAAGTGGTCATCCCCTGATCTTCGCCCTAAGGAGCCTCTAACGGCGGCGCAGTGCGCTGCTGCGATATACCGCCGACTGTATCTCCGGCTCGACCTCGATGGCCGTGCCGCTCCACGAGGCGGTGATGCGGTTCTTAAGGTCGTCGGTGACATCTATGGTGACACCCATAGTGCCGTCGCCATTGTCGGTGATCTTCACCTCGCCCTTGCGGAAGGGTGCCTCCTGTGTGCCATCGGCGGTGTAGTACCAGCTCGACTCACGATAGCCTCCGCTTATCCAGCCGGGGATAAACGACGAGGGTGCCAGCACATCCGAGCCGGTATAGTCGCCGGCAAAGCCACTCTCGGCATCGGCAGAGGCGGTGATGACATCTATCTGGAAGCAGTCACCGCTGCCATCGTTGGGCTCGATGACAAGGAGCCAGTTCAGGCGGCCATAGTCGTAGTAGTCGCCAAAGTTGGCGTAGTAGAGCGTGTGGCCATCCAGCGTGGCCTGGTAGTCGTCGGTGAGTGTCGAGTAGACCATCTGCGAGGCCGACTCATCGGGGAGCACGGGTGCACCCTCATAGGTTGCGGTGTGGGTCTCACCGTTGATGACCATGCGCAGCGTGATGCGGTCACTCTCAACGACCATCTCGCCCTCGGTGGGCACCTTGGGCTCGGAGCCTGCGCCATACTTATCCGAGGTGTAGAGGCAGCTCAACTCCGCAGAGAAGGTCCACTCCTTGTAGCTGTTCTGCGTATCAAACGTATAGCGACCCTCGGGGATGGTGACATAGCCATTCTCCAGCTCGCGCATAGGGCCATAGGCATCTACGCGGTAGAAGGTGGCATTGGGTATGTTGCTACCCATCTCGTCGAAGCCCTTGTCGGTGAGGAAGAGGTAGTAGTTGCCCACACCCGGTGAGAACTGGTCGCCATAGTAGTAGCCGTGCAGGATCTTTGCCGAGAAGTCGACCTCACCCTCGGCAGTCTGCTTGAGGGCCACCTCGAAGCGCAGGTGTGTGTAGCCCACGGTGACGATGGCGGTGCGCTCTGCGCCGCTATAGTTGGGGTCTACGGTGACCTTGACAACGCCCTCGGTGAAGGTGTCGAAGCCACTCACCCAAGGCTGGTCGGCAAAGGCGTAGATGTAGCCCTCGGCAGTGGGAAGATCCACGCGGTAGCCTATCTCGAAGGTGCGGTTGTTGCGGTCCACAACGACGCTATCCTCGGTGGTGAGCGTAAGACGCGGTATATCGGCACCAAAGGCGTTCTGCGTGATGCGAACATAGCTCTTTGTCGTGGCATACTGCAACGTCACGGTAGCGGTGCGCGAGCGTGTGTCGTCGTTGGCCTGGGCCATAAGCAACACCTTGCCCTCGGTGCTGGTGCTGAAGATGCTAAGCCAGCCGGCATCGCTCGACGCCTCGAGCGCGACGCCCTCCACGGGGTTCTTGATGGTGTAGCCGAGCTCCAGCTCATTCTCGCGGCTCGAGATGGTAAGCGTAGCCTCGCCATCGAGGATGATCACAGGGGCATCGACGGGTATATCCTCCTTGCCACCCTCGCACGAGGTGATGGCCACGAGGCCCAATACTGCCATAGCGATATAACGAAGTAGTCTCATGACTTCAAAAATAGTATCTATGGGTTGTACTATCTGTTAACTATTGCCAACGGTTAGTTGTTGCTCTCGTAAACAAGGCTTGAGGGGTCACCTGCGCCATCAGCCGTGGCGGTGATCTCGTGCTTGAACAGAGGACCGTAGTTGCCGTCCGAGTCCTTTGCTACGCCAAGCAGCGTGTAGGTGGTACCTGCGCTGATGTAGAAGTTGTAGTGGTTGCGGTCGTACTGCTGGAAGCTACCAAGTATCGAGAGCCACTGGTCATCGGTGTTGTAGTCGGCAACGGTGGGGTATGCCGTATAGTAGATGTCGTAGGCGTAGGGCTCTACGGTGATATCTACGGGCAGGAGGATCGATGCATCGTAGCCTGCGTAGCTGCCCCACTGTGAGGGGTTGTACTCGGCAAGCTCGCTGAGCAGATAGTAGTCCGTGAAGGTCATCGTAAGTACCGACTTACCTACAACCTTATCCTTGGTCTTAAACACATAAGAGAAGAGGTCGGTAGTGGCAGCACCGCCATCCACGCCGTAGGCGAAGGCTACATACTCGGTGCCGGGCGTAAGGTTATAGAGGTTGATGTCGGTCTGGCCGGTAGCCACATAGAACGAGTCGGCAGCAACGAACGTATCCAGACGCTCCTCGTCGGTTGCACCTGCGGCATTCCACTCGGCCATGGTGTAGACGCCGCGGGCAAATCTACCCTCGGGGTCGCTGGCAACCCAGTATACGTCGGCCGAGGTAGCCTGGATGTTCTTGGCCTCGATGCTGATGGTCATCGTCGATGTCTGGGGCTCCTCGGTGGTTGCGAAGAAGAGCTGGCATGCCGAGGCGGCGTAGCACTCCTCCTGCTCCACGGCAAAGATGTAGAATACATACTCTGTCGAGGCGTTTAGCTCGTTGTGTGTGAAGGTCTGGGGACCTGTGTAGCAGAACTGCTCGAGGATCTTGGCAAACGACAGACCGTAGTGCTTATTCTGGATGGTTACCGTGTCGTGCCACTTGGCAACGAAGGTCTCCTCCATGTCGGCATCGGCACCATAGTAGGCGTAGAAGTCGTCGATGCTCCATACACCGCAGGTGTAGTAGCCGTCGAAGTCCACGGGGGTGATGTTCTGCGTGATGATGGGGCCATCCACGATGAGCTCCACGTTGAACTCGATCTCCTCAATGGGCGCAGCCTCGGTGCGTGCCTCAACCGAGTAGATCTTGTCGATGAGTGACACCTGGGGTGAGTTCAGATCCACATGGAAGCAGAAGAAGACGTAGTCCGTGTCGGGGCGCAGGTCATTCGAGGTGTGTGCTGCCTCGCCCATGTAGGCCACCTGACGCAGGTAGTTGTGCAGGGGCATGCTGCCGGCCTCGCTACGCAGCGTGCCGAGGGCATACTCAAAGATTGCGGCATCGTTGTCGAGCTGGAAGGCCTCAACGGTATCCTTCGTGTAGCAGATGAGGATATACTCGGTGTTCATGTCCAAGGGTCGTACATCGAGCGTGAGGCTGTTGTGTGTAGCCTCAACCTCGCCAAAGGTGAAGCTCTCCTCGGTCGAGCCGGCCTGTGTGAGCTTCAGGGTTGCGGTCTTGGGAGCTGCCGAGTAGGCCACTGTGATGGTTGTCTCGCGGCTATCGCGTGAGGTGTTGGGAGCTACGACAAAACTGATGACACCGTCGGTCGAGTAGTCGAAGCTACCTACCCACTTGTCGTCGCAGCTGGCCGACACCTTACCACCCTCCACGGGGTTGGTGATGGTGTATAACAGCTCGAGGTTACCACCTGTGGCGGTGGCCTCCAGAGCCTCGCTCTTGAGGTTTACAACGGCCTCCTTCGAGGGCTCGGGGGTGGGGGTGACGTTGTCGGGTGTCTTCTTGCATGAGGTCACCAAACATAAGCTGACAACGAGTGTCAACGATAAAAGTCTGCGTAATACGTTCATGGTTAAATTAGTGTTATGTAAGTTAGTAAATCAAAGACTACACAATGGTCCGGCAAATTTACGTTATTTTTCGCAAACTAAACATATATTTACCCGTAAAATTTACCCCCCCCTATAACAGTTGGATACACAGCGTGTTACGCCAAAAAGAGAGGCTGCCTCGCAGGGCCGCTTTGTCGATGCTCGCCGTGGAAATCCTTACACAGCTGTTAGCATGCTGCGCTCTCTCTCACTTCGCAGACTTGTTGTACAACTTTAACCGTAAGGGGGTGTCCAACACGCCTGTTGAACACCCCCTCGCAAGTTATGCCGTCAGTGGAGTCTACTCCATGCAGCGGCAGATAAGGTTACGGTCGCCGTAGCCGTTGTCGATCTTTGTGACGTAGGGGAAGAACTTGCCCTCCTTGACCCACTCCAGCGGGAAGGCGGCCTCCTCGCGGGTGTAGGGGTGTGACCACTCGCCGGCCAGCTCCACAGCGGTGTGGGGAGCATTCACCACCACATTGTCGGCATTGCCCTCTGCGGCGGCCTGCTCGCACTCGCGCTTGATGCGGATGAGTGCCTCGATGAAGCGATCCATCTCGGCCTTTGACTCCGACTCTGTAGGCTCCACCATCAGTGTCTCGTGCACGGGGAACGAGAGGGTAGGAGCGTGGTAGCCGTAGTCCATAAGACGGTGGGCGATGTCACCGCAGTCGATGTTGTAGTCGTGCTTGAAGCGTGTGAGGTCGAGGATCATCTCGTGACCTACACGGCCCGTCTCACCCGAGTAGTAGGTGCGGTACTCCGACTTCAGAGCCGACGACATGTAGTTGGCATTGACGATGGCCAGCTCGGTAGAGCGACGCAGACCCTCGAAGCCGAGCATGCGGATATAGCCATAGGTGATGGGCAGCAGCAGTGCTGAGCCCCAGGGCGAGGACGACACGGCGGTGATACCCTCCTGGCCACCTGTCTCCATGAGTGAGTGTGTAGGTAGGAACTTAACAAGATGCTCTGCCACACATACAGGGCCTACGCCAGGGCCGCCACCGCCATGAGGCATTGCAAAGGTCTTGTGTAGGTTAAGGTGGCATACATCAGCACCTATATAACCTGGATTTGTAAGACCCACCTGAGCGTTCATATTAGCACCATCCATATATACCTGACCACCAGCATCATGTACAGCATCTACGATATCGCGTATGCGGCTCTCGAAGACACCATGTGTAGAAGGATATGTTACCATCAAGCCACAAAGCTCAGATGAGTACTCCTCAGCCTTCTTCTTAAGGTCCTCTACATCGATATTACCATTCTCATCACATGCCACGATAACAATCTTCATACCTGCCATAGCTGCAGATGCTGGATTTGTACCGTGTGCTGAAGATGGGATGAGGATGATGTTACGGTAGCCCTGACCACGGCTCTGGTGGTATGCTCGTATCACCATAAGACCTGTGTACTCACCTGCAGCACCTGAGTTTGGCTGTAGTGTACATCCTGCGAAGCCTGTGATTGTTGCGAGGTAGCCCTCAAGGTTAGATATAAGCTCGCGGTAGCCCTCAGCCTGGTCAGCAGGAGCAAATGGATGCATATTCTGGAAGCCAGGCAATGATAGAGGCTGCATAAGCTGTGCAGCATTTAGCTTCATGGTACATGAGCCGAGAGATATCATAGAGTTCATAAGCGAGATATCGCGCAACTCAAGGCGCTTGATATAACGCATCATCTCGGTCTCTGTGCGGTATGCGTTGAAGATATGCTCGGTGAAGAACTCGCTCTTACGCTCGACATCTGCAGCAATACGCGCTGTCTCCACACGCTTGATAGCCTTAGCCTTCTTACCGCGTGCCTCAGCGAAGATATCTACAATGGTCTGAAGCTCAGCATCTGTAGTAACCTCATCAAATGACATACGCACGCAGTCATCAGCTGGGTAGAACATGTTTATATGGCGAGCGAGAGCTATATCCTGGATTACTGATGCCTCTGCCTCAACCTCCAAGGTATCAAACAACGCCTTGGTGCGCACTACATAGCCCATAGCCTCTAAAGCCTCCTTTACAGTCACTGCTGCAGTGTGGGCATTTAGAGCTGCGCGCTCAAGACCCTCCTTACCATTGTAGATACAGTAGAAACCTACCATAGATGCCATCAACGCCTGTGCTGTACAGATGTTAGATGTAGCCTTCTCGCGCTTAATATGCTGCTCACGCATCTGCAATGACATACGCAACGCCCTATTTCCAAGACGGTCAACAGAGACACCTATGATACGACCTGGCATGTTACGCTTGTATGCATCGCGTGTAGCCATATAGCCAGCACTTGGACCACCAAAGCCCATTGGGCAACCCAAACGCTGCGTAGTACCTACAGCGATATCTGCACCCCACTCTGCTGGTGACTTCAAGAGTGCCAACGAAAGGAGGTCAGCCACAGCTGTTACAAGGGCGCCAGCCTCGTGTGCTTTAGCTGCGAAGCCTGCGTAGTCGCGCACCTCACCATTAGCTGCTGGGAACTGAAGAATAGCACCAAACTCCTTGCCTGTGAACTCGTATGTCGCAAAGTCATCGCGTATAATCTCAATACCAAAAGGCTCAGAGCGTGTAAGAAGCACATCGAGAGTCTGAGGGAAGATATTCTCATCCACGAAAATCTGGTTACGACCCTGCTTCACAGCCTCACGCGAGCGCAGAGCATACATCATCAACATAGCCTCTGCGGTAGCTGTAGCCTCATCAAGCAACGAGCAATTGGCAACCTCCATACCTGTAAGTGAGAGGATGGCTGTCTGATAGTTGAGCAACGCCTCCAAGCGACCCTGAGATATCTCAGCCTGATATGGGGTATATGATGTGTACCAAGCAGGATTCTCAAACACATTGCGTGATACTACCGCAGGCACTACATTAGGGTAGTAACCCATACCTATAAATGAGCGGTAAGTACGGTTCTTAGCTGCCAAATCGGCAATATGTGCCGCATACTCATACTCGCTCATCGCCTCAGGAAGGTCAAGAGCCTTCTTAAGACGGATGTTCTGTGGGATAACCTGCTGCAAAAGTTCCTCAACAGATGATACGCCTATTGTCGCGAGCATCTGCTGCAAATCCTCCTTAGAGTTAAGACCTGTGTGACGGTCAACAAAGCTGTCAAAGGTTTTCATTGTTTTGATTTGTTATTAGTTTATTAGATTGTATATCAATATTTGAACGAGCTACCACCTATAAACTCCCTAAGTAGGGATGTTGGAGGTATCTCATTTGGTTGTATCGGGATAAAGTTATCGAGGAAGCGTAGCATACGCCTTGCCTCGGCATACTCAGGCACAGTGTCGGGAACCTCCCTAAGTAGAGGTTCAGCCACAGCCCTAAGCACAGATATCTCATAGAAGAGCGATGAGTTAAACATCACATCGGCATTCTCTTGGTATGGGAAAATATGTCTCTCCTCGCCACGGCGTACCGAGCCCCACATTGCAAGTGTACGCAATGCATTATTTCCACGCGTGGCGTTATCTCTAATCATGCGGCGTAGGAGACGGTTATCGGTTGTGGGTATGCGCGAGAAGTTATCCATAGCCACCGAGGTGAAGCACGATATATATATCTTGAACTTCTTATCATCCCTAACCCCAGGTGTTAGCTTAGGGTTAAGCGCATGGATACCCTCAAGGATTAAAACCGAGCGCTCACTAAGTTGAAGAGGCTTGTCGTGCCACTGACGCCTACCCGATATAAAGTCATAGCGCGGTATCTCGACACTCTCCCCAGCATTAAGTCGTCTAAGGTGGTCGTTGAGCGTCACAAGGTCTATAGCCTCCAATGCCTCAAAGTCAGGCTTGCCATCCTCCCCCAAAGGGGTCTTATCTCTATCTACGAAGTAGTCGTCAAGAGCTATAAGCACTGGGTCAAGACCCATAACCCTGAGCTGCACACCAAGACGCTTTGAGAATGTGGTCTTGCCACTTGATGAGGGGCCAGAGATAAGTGCCATGCGCACGCCACGCTCGCTATTTGCCTCTGCTATGGAGCGTGCTATGGCAGCAATCTTATTCTCATGAAACGCCTCAGCAATCTGTATAAGCTCCGAGCTGTCGCCATTCATCACACGGCGATTAAGATCACCCACCGTAGGAACACCCATGATATCTATCCACTCCTGATACTCATGGAAGATATCAAACATCTTATCGTGCTGTATTGTTGTTGTCACCTGTCGAGGATTGGTACGGGCAGGTAGAGCGACATACAAACCATTGTAGTATGGAGCTATATCGAAGTGAGGCACATATCCCGTTGAGGGTGCTAACTCGCCATAGAAGTAACCAGGCATATTATCCAAGAAGTTGACCGTGCGGTATAGTCGTGGGCGTGTGTTTATAAGCTCCAGGCGATCATCAAAGTCATACGCCTCATACTCTTTTGCCACCTCTTCTGCCAGACGCTTCTCGCGTGTTATGGGGATGTTGCGCGCTACGATATCCTCCATGCGGAGTCTAAGCATAGCCACCTCCTCAACAGGTAGTGACTTCTGGTCATCATACTCGGCATAGAAGCCATTGCCCAGCGTATGACGAATACGCAACTTACGCTCAGGAAACAGCTCCAGAGATGCTCGCTGCATCACAAAGGAGAGTGTTCGCTGATAGACGCGATAACCCTCGAAGCTACGCACATCTAAGAACTCCACAGTCACAGGCTTGTAGATGCGATAACCCAAGCTCTTGAAGCAGTTATTTACCCTTGCTACAAGTATTGGATAGGGGAAATCTATATCGACACGCTGCAATACATCCATAAGGCTTGCGCCCATCTCAACCTCCATAATGGAGGCATTATTCTCTAATCGAAGTGTTACATTGTGTGTCATCGTCATCCTCTTTTTTATCAAATAGTGTGTAAAGATAGTAATTTTTTGTAAATTTGTAACGATTAAACACAATAACTTATGCGAAAAGAGTTAATTTTTCTCACATCATTACTCCTTATTAGTCTTTTAGGCTACGGATGTAACAACACCAAGGAGCAACATATATACATTATCGCCACCAACGATATCCACGCCTCAATAGATGCAATGCCAAAGTTGGCAACTATTGTCGCGGAGTGCAGCGAGCGTGGCGAAGTTATAGTTGTGGACTCAGGAGATAGAGTTTCGGGCAATGCCTATGTTGATGATGCCCAGGAGCCTGGTGTGCCAATTATAGCACTTATGAACCATATAGGTTATAGCGTTGCCACACTCGGCAACCATGAGTTCGACAAAGGCTCTGAGTGCTTGGATGCGATGATTTCACACGCCACATTTCCAATAGTATGCGCCAACATGAGGGGTTACAATGGTGCCACTACACCACCCCCATACACCATTATCGAGTGCTGCGGCGTAGATTTTGGCTTTGTGGGCATTGTAGATACGGATAGCAATGGCCGCCCTCTTGGTGCTGAGCGCGCATATAGCAACTACACCTTTATTGAAGATGTAGAGTGCGCCTTCGATATATGCGGGGAGGTGGCTGAGCAGTGCGATATGACAATTCTCCTATCTCACATGGGGTTGGATAGAGATAGAGAGCTTGCTGCACGCTCGCCACAATGTTCATGGATTGCAGGTGGTCATAGCCACGACTTAGTGAACGAGGAGCTAAACGGCGTTCACATATCACAGAATAACAAGAACTTACGCTATGTGACCATTGCCGATATAACTGTTAAGGATGGCGATATCTTAGGCGTAGAATACAGACAGGTCAACACCTCAGATGTGGCTCCAGACATCGATGCCCAGAGGCGTGTTGCTGAGATTAAATCCTTGGACCCAGGACTTAATGAGGTTGTAGCTACAGCCACCGAGGAGGTGACTAAGGAGGGCGTATCAAACCTTACAATCTCTGCCCTTGCCCGCTACCCATACGCCGATGGGTTTATCCCAGAGATAACCCTCTACCACTATGGCGGCATACGCCTTGATGGCATCGCAAAGGGGGATATTAAGCGTGTCGAGATACTCAATAACGACCCCTTTATGTCGTACATATACTTAGGAGAGATGACCCCTGAGCAGCTTCGTGATTTCATACTCAGGAAGTACAATAGTGGCACCAAGGAGAGACCCGATAAGGAGTCCCACTACGCCTACTTCCGCTCCGATATGCCCTACACTATTATCGTGGGCGAAGATGGCGATGCTACGGATGTGGTCTTTGACCTTGAGTCACGCCCCTACCGCGTTGCCATGTGCAACTATATCGCTGAAAATTATATAGATAGCAATATCGTAGCGACACAGCTACAACCAACAAATGTAAGTGTTCGCGAGGCTATGTTGCACTATATAGCCACATTTAAGGAGTCTGGTTTCAGCCCAGATAACAACTGTTATCAACGAGAAGAAAAGGCGAAATAACGATGTTGGAGAATTGCTTTCAAACAGAGCTTATAGAGGCTGGCTGTGATGAGGCGGGGCGCGGTTGCTTGGCAGGCTCAGTCTTTGCGGCAGCAGTAATACTACCCCCCGACTTTCACCACCCTCTACTCAACGACTCTAAGCAGATGACCGAGTCGCGCCGTGATAAGCTACGCGCTATTATCGAGCGTGAGGCATTGGCTTGGCATGTTGCGGAGGTTAGTGCCGAGCGTATAGACCAGATAAATATTCTTAACGCCTCTATTGAGGGGATGAATATCGCCCTTAAGCACCTTACTATACGCCCAGAGTATATTGTTGTGGATGGCAATCGCTTTCATAGCGACCTTGATATCCCATGGCAGACCATTGTTAAGGGGGATGGTAAGTATGCCAATATAGCAGCCGCCTCGGTGCTTGCCAAGACCCACCGTGACGAGTATATGCAACGCCTTGCCGCGGAGTATCCCATGTATGGCTGGGCAAAGAATAAGGGCTACCCCACCAAGGAGCATCGCCTTGCAATTCGTGAGTATGGCCTTACCCCCTACCACCGCCTAACCTTCAACTCTTCACCCGAACAACTGGAACTATTCTAAACTGAAAGGCGAGATGCGCTTTGCGCAAGCGAAACCAATAAAAACATTCAGGGCAGCACGACCTGATTTCTTGTCAGAGTGGTGCAGTAGTGACGCTGACATGAAAAAGCCTCGGATGGG
>CALGRZ010000138.1 GCA_937880705.1 uncultured Alistipes sp. | reverse complement strand
AGGTTGTTAAGATCAACCAGGAGTTCCGCAACGTAGTTGTATCGCACAAGGCTCTTATTGAGGCCGAGCTCGAGGCACAGAAGCAGATCATCATGTCGAAGCTCGAGAAGGGTCAGATCCTTGAGGGTACTGTTAAGAACATCACCTCGTACGGTGTATTCATCGACCTGGGTGGCGTTGACGGTCTTATCCACATCACCGACCTCTCATGGGGTCGCGTAAACAACCCCGAGGAGGTTGTTGCCCTGGATCAGAAGCTTCAGGTTGTTATCCTCGACTTCGACGAGACCAAGAAGCGTATCGCTCTGGGTCTTAAGCAGCTCACCGCACACCCCTGGGAGGCACTCGATGCCGAGCTTAAGGTAGGTGACAAGGTTAAGGGTAAGGTTGTTGTCGTTACCGACTACGGCGCATTCGTTGAGATCGCTCCCGGCGTTGAGGGTCTTATCCACGTTTCGGAGATGTCTTGGAGCCAGCCCCTGCGCTCTGCACAGGAGTTCATGACTGTAGGCGACGAGATCGAGGCTGTGATCCTTACTCTGGATCGCGAGGAGCGCAAGATGGCTCTTGGCGTTAAGCAGCTCACTCCCGACCCCTGGGCCGAGATCGAGAAGAAGTACCCCGCAGGCACAAAGTGCACCGCTCGTGTACGCAACTTCTCTAACTTCGGTGTCTTCGTAGAGATCGAGGACGGCATCGAGGGTCTTGTACACATCTCTGACCTCTCTTGGACCAAGAAGGTTAAGCACCCCAGCGAGTTCACCCAGATTGGTGCCGAGTTGGAGGTTGTAGTTCTTGAGATCAACAAGGACAACCGCCGTCTGTCACTGGGTCACAAGCAGCTTGAGGAGAACCCCTGGAACAGCTTCGAGAGCCAGTATGGCGTAGATAGCATCCACGAGGGTACTATCACCGAGCTCACCGAGAAGGGCGCAATCGTATCACTTGGCGAGAACATCGAGGGCTTCTGCCCCGCACGTCACCTCGTTAAGGAGGATGGCACTACCCTGAAGGCCGGCGACAAGGCTGACTTCAAGGTTCTCGAGTTCTCGAAGGCTACCAAGCGCATCACCCTCTCTCACAGCCGTATCTTTGAGGAGGCAAAGCGCGCCGAGGCTGCTGCCGAGAAGGCTGAGCGTCGTGCTGCTGCCGATGCAACCAAGTCGACCGTTAAGAAGATCAACGCTTCGGTAGAGAAGACTACTCTGGGCGATATCGCAGGTCTGGCTGAGTTGAAGGCACAGATGGAGAAGAAGTAATTCTACTCTGATAGAGGCGATCAGCATGGTCGCACAAAGCGAGGCTGTTCCCGATGGGGGACAGCCTCTTTTGTTGTGTGGGCGGCGCAGTCGATAGGACTGGATAGGACTTAATAGGACTTAATGGGTATAAGCGCGGCCGACATTTACCCGCAAGCAACCTACTATCCCTATCTCTTCCTATTTCTTCCTATCTCTTCCTATCTCCTCCTATCTCCTCCTATCTCCTCCTATCTCCTCCTATCTCCTCCTATCTCTTCCTATCTCCTCCTATCTCTTCCTATCTCTTCCTATCTCCTCCTATCTCTTCCTATCTCTTCCTATCTCTTCCCATCTCTTCCTATCTCTTCCTATCTCTTCCTATTTTTAGCGCAGTCGATAGGACTTGATAGGACTAAATAGGACTTAATGGGCATAAGCGCGACCGACATTTATTGGGTAGCAACCTACTATCCCTATCTCTTCCTACTCCATCCTATCTCTTCCTATTTTAGCGCAGTCAATAGGACTTGATAGGGCTAAATAGGACTTAATGGGCATAAGCGCGGCCGACATTTATTGGGTAGCAACCTGCTATCCCTATTCTCTTCCCATCTCTTCCTATCTCTTCCTATCTCGTCCTATCTCGTCCTATCTCGTCCTACCCCGACCACATAAACAGAGAGGGCCTGCGAAGTAGTCGCAGGCCCTCTATCGGGTGGGAAGACTCCCTTAAACTATTAGCGGATGATTACGCAGCGGTTGATGCGGGCAGCCTCGTCAGCAAATGCCTCCTCAGAGCTACCAACCCACTTAACCTCGATGCGATCCTCGGCGATACCCTGCTCAACAAGGTAAGCCTTAACAGCCTCGGCACGCTTCTGCGAGATGCGCTCGTTAACCTCTGCGCTACCGGTCTGCTTGTCGGCGTAGCCGATAACGGTGAGCTTCTCGTCGCCATCCTTAACCTGTGCAGCATAGCTCTTAAGCGTAGCCTTCGAGTAGGCGGTGAGAACCGACTGGTTGAAGTTGAAGAATACAACGGTCTCGGGAGTCTTGGCGGGCTTGATAGCCTTGCGAGCCTTGTTGCACTCGTCGAGATCACTCTTCAGACGATCATTCTCGTTGTTCAGGTCGTTGATCTTGTTGTTAGCGTCGGTGAGCTTGTTGTTGGCATCATCAAGACGGTTGTCGCGGTCAGCGATAGCTGCAAGGTATCCATCAACCTCGGCCTGGGTGTGAGCAACATCCCAGTTGCGCTTGTTGAAGCGGTAAGCAACACCTACCGATGCAGAGAACGTAACGGCATAAGCACCGCTGTCGTTGATCTGGGGAGCGAGGTCACGCTGGGGGAACAACCATGTGCGAAGGTCGAGCTGGATGTCGAGGAACTTGCACACGCGGAACTTGTTCAACAAACCGGCAGTGAAGGCAAACTCACCATTGTATGAGCCTACGGTGTCATCGGTCCAGTTCAAAGCTGTGTAACCAAAACCGGCGTAGGGAATAGCGTAGTATACGCGATCCTCGCGGTAGCCACCGATCCAGTTAGAGAGGTTCAGCATGGCATCAGCGTGAACAAAGACATAGGGTGACTTGAAGACGTTGTCACCATAGACAGCCTGGTTGTCAGAGTAGTTGAGGAACTGACCACCGTCGAGCTGCAGACGAGCACCTACGATAGGTACAAACCACTTGGTAACAGCGAAGTTGGCATTCCAACCATTGCGCTTGAAGAACTTACCGGGGTCAGAGCCCTTGGTATTGATGTCGAGGTACGAGCTACCGAAGCCGGCAGAGACCTCCCAATTAGACCAGAAGCTGTTGGTCTGGTGACCCTGCCAACGCAACTTCGCGGGCTTGGTCTCCTCCTGCGCCATGGCGTTGGTAGATACCAAAGCAAATACCGCTACCAAAACTGAAAGTAGAACTTTTTTCATAGTTAACAATTTATTATTTTACACTTCTTATGTTCCTTGTTTACATCTCACACCCTGCCCAAAGGGGGATGGGCTCGGATGCTCATTTGCACAATTGCGCATTTTGATTAGCAAATATACAAATAATATACAAAACAACGAAATTTGGCTACTCTTTTTTTTACCTATAAAGGTAAATTCGTACCTTTTTGATAACACAGAGGGCTGTTTGGTAGTCAAACAGCCCTCTGTGTCGATCAAAATCTACGGTGATGCCGCATCCTAAAAGTCATCCTCCATCATCTCGTCGATATACTGTGACGGGTCGGCCTTGGCAGCACCGTGGTTCTTGAGCCAGTCGACAAAGATCTGCGCATCGCCCACGCCATCGCGCGTGATGGGCACCTTATTTACAAAGTGCTCGGTGTAGTAGCCCTCCGTATCCTTCGCTATGGCACATATCCACGCCTCGGTGTCGTAGGCCACCACGGTCCACAGGAAGCGAGGACGCTCGCCCCAATATACCATACGTCCCAGGCGGTTGTCATCGGTCACCCAAGCCATATCGTAGTAGGGGGTGATGGGCCATGTGTAGAAGTAGTACGACGAGCTGGGATCTGTGCACTCGAACTCAACGGGGTAGACAGCATAGTCCAGCTCGTCGAGCTTAAGATAGCCAAACGACGGGTCTATGGCGTTGATATCCTTGACGTTGAAGTAGCCCATGTGCTTCACCGAGATGCTCTCCTTCGAGGCAACATTGGGCAGTGTCGTAAACTCGACGTAGAAGAGCTGCGTGGTCACTACGCCACCATGGTAGCCAAAGGCGAAGAAGACATAGGTGGTCTCCGACTTCAGGTCGCGGTTCTCCTCCCACGAGCCATTGCCGCGCGCAGGGTTTGGAAACTCGTATGTCTTCAACAGACCATCGAGGCGCGCACGCTCCGTAGCACCAAAGCTATCCCACACATCCTTTGTTGTCACACCAGCCACATAGGGGTCGGTGTCGTTGCTGGCCTCGATAACGACCCTTGCACCTCGCGAGGTGATATTCTCGGCCGTGAGGGTCAACACAAGGTCGCTCCGCTCCACAACGCCCGTGGTGAACGTATCATACTCCGGCACGCTCACACATACAGCATCGCCATCCACCTCAAAGGCAAATACATAGTACTCGGTTGAGGCCAGCAGATCGAAGGTGAAGCTGTCGACACCTGCCGAACACTGATTTTCGTAGATGAGGTATGCAGGAGTGCTGTTTCCCGACATGTCGTTGAAGACCATCTGGTTCCACCACAGCTCGAAGTAACGCTCGAGGCTCACGCCAAGGCTCTCAACCTCCTCGTCGACCACCACCTTGGGCATAACGTCGAAGTAGTAGCGACCATCGGCCAGACCATCGGGCGTGACGGTGACAGTGGCCTGCGGGCCATCAACCACGGTGGCAAACGCGAAACTCTGCTCGTGAAGCTCGGCACGCTTCGAGTAGAAGAAGTAACGATATACATCCGACAGACGCTTACCCGTTGCCGGGTCGTAGTAGTAGGCCACAAAGACATTCTCCGAGTCGGCCTTCAGGTTTGTGAGCTTAACCTCATACTGCACACCGGACTTGGTACGCTCCCTGGCCACCTCCTGGGCCGTCATGCCCGACCAGCTACCTATAAAGGCGAGGTTCTCCATATGGTTCTCAAAGAGCGCGTCATCATCCTCAAGGCCAAACTTGTCGTAGTCATCCTTCGTGTAGAGCTCCATCAGGAAGCCCAACTTGCTATCCGTGGGGAATACGTCGATGATGCATGTGTAGTAGCCCTGCTCGACCATCTCCACAGAGAAGGTGAGGTTGGCGGGGTTGCCAGCCTGCTGCACGACCTTAAGCTGCACGCTATCGGCCTTGGCATAGCTCACCGTAACCACAGCCTCGCGCACCTGCTCAACCTCGTTGGCCTCGACCGTAAGCTTGAGCGCACCGGCCGTCGCAGCATCCACCACGACCCACTTTTGGTCGCTTGTGGCCTTCACGGCGACACCCTCAACAGGGTTTGTAATGGTATAGCTGGCAGTGTAGTCACCACCCTTGGCAGCCACCTCAACCTCTGTTGTCTTAAGGTTGATAACAGGCTTACTGCCCACCGGCTCGTCGATAGGATCTTCGCCACATCGCACAAAGAGCATGGCACTAACCATAAGAAGTGCCATCATAAGCATTTGCGTAAACTTTTTCATATCTGCATGTTATTTTGTTGTATTACATAACATATATGCGCGCACACCTAACTAACGCACGCATTTGTAGTGTAAAGTTAGAAAAAATTTCAGGAACCACAAAACACAAAACCGACTTTATACACGAAAAAGAGCGGAGCCATCCCTTTAGGACGGCTCCGCAACTATCTGCATAGCTCCTGGCTATGCGGTCATAGCTCTCTATTAGCGGTGACGAGCAGGTGTTACAGCATCAACTGCGGGAACAACCTCCTTTGACTCGTACTGGCCCTTGCGAACAACAGGCTGTGCGCTGCTATCCTTGCGCTTGAGCAGAGTCACGGTGCTCTCGACAGCCTCCTCGTTGAATACAAGGCTCGAGGGAGTAGCTACAGAGGCGGTACCCATCCAAGCGTTCTTCCAATCAACGAATACCTGTGCATCGCTTACGCCCTCACGGGTGCAATAGAAGGCATTCTTGTAGAGCTCGGTGTAACGACCCTCGCTATCCTTACCAATTGCAACAACCCAGTTCTCGATGTTGTACTCAACAAAGTAGTAGGTCTTTGCGGGGAAGCCAGAGGTGGGAGCATCATCGATCAAATAGCTCAAGATTGCCATATCGGTGTAGAAGTCGCGGTTGCTGTCAGTAACGAGCAGTACGGTGTAGAAGGGCGCTACAGACTCGTCAGACTTAACAACCTCGATAGGATAGATTCCATACTGCTGGTCATACGAGAGGTTACCGAACGTAGGATCGATAGCGTTGATAGCACTGATGCTGAAGTAACCCATCTCACGCAGCGACAGAGTCTCGGGTGACGGAGCATCCGATACGGTCTTAAACTCTGTGGTATAGAGGCCGGTAGTAGCAACACCGCCATAGAAGCCGAATGCAAATACTACATACTCTGTATCAGCCTCCATACCGGTCTTCTCCTCATATTTAACATCGCCCTTGAGGTACGATGTGCTGTCGAACTGGAATACATCCATGATCTTCTGCAGACGAGCGCGGTCGGTAGCACCGTAAGTCTCCCACTCGCTCTTCTTAACCCAACCTGCAACATAGGTATCCTCGGCTACGGTGGTGCGGAAGTTGATTACTGCACCATAGGGGGTAACATCCGAAACGATGATGGTGATCTCGTTGTCAGACATCTCCACAGAACCGGTAGTAAATGTCTCGATCTGGGGTACCGACGAGCACAATGCATCCTCGTTAACAGCGAACGAGAAGAGGTAGTACTCGGTCTCGGCAAGCAGCTCTACATCATATACATCCTCGATATATGAGCATGAGAGGTTAGAGATGATGTCGGCGCTGTTGTAGCCCTCATCACGTCTGTTGCAAGAGAGGGTGTTCCACCACAACTCAACATACTCCTCGGTAGTCAGACCCAGCTGCTGTGACTCCTGATCTACGATAGACTTCTGGAGAACATCGAAATAGAAGGCGTCGAGGTAGTCCGAAGGAGCGGCAGCGGTGATGTGGGCTGCGGGACCCTCAACCTCAACAGTGGTAGTGAACTCAACCTCACCGAGCTCTACGGAAGGAGTGGTGAAGTAGTGACGGTGGATATCCGAAAGGCGCTCACCCGACACGGGGTCATAGTAGTAGAGGTAGAATACATACTCTGAATTGGGACGGAAACCTGTGGGGTTAACACTGTACTGGTTACCATACTTGATACGCTCGGCAGCGATCTCCTGGGCTGTAAGACCGTGGAACTGACCCAACCAAGCGAAGTAGTCCATATCGTCGTTGAAGAGAGCCTCGTCGGTAGTAAGATCATACTCATCGATATAGGCCTTTGAGTAGATACCGTAGAGATAGCCGATCTTCTGATCGTTAGGATATACATCCAGCTCGGCATCGAAGAAGCGGATATCAACCTCATCAACGGTGAAGGTGAGATTCTGGTTGCGTGCTGCAGCCTGCTTAACAACAAAGTTTACGCTCTCGGCATACTTGTAGCTCACCTCAACGGTAGCCTCACGGGGCTCCTCAACGGTGTTCTCAACAACCTCGAACTTGATAGCACCTGCGCTGGCAACGTCGAAATTAACAACCCAGTCAACGTCGGTATTAACCTCGATCAACTCGCCGTCGATGGGGTTAGCGATGGTGTAGTTAACGGTGTACTCGCCGCTCTTTGCGCCGGCCTCAACCGTTGTAGCCTTAAGGCTGATCACGGGCTTATCGCCGGGCAGAGGCTTATCGTCGGGCTGATCATCACAACCTACCAACACCAAACACATTGCGGGAATCATAGCCCACAACAACTTGAAAAGTTTGTTCATAGCTCAATTTAGGTTTAAAAAATTATTTAAATATATCTGCTTTTTTCGGCCTTTTTCGGGCATGTGTTATAATTTTATATTCTTTTGGTGTGGCACTCATCCACCCCAGCGATAAAAACACACCCTTTCAGTCTCGCAAATATACAAATAAAAAACAAAAAATAATATGTTTTGGCGGTTTTTTGCAAAAAAAATGGTTGTGGCATGGGGTGAGCGGTGGCGCAGTCGATAGGACTTGGCGCAGTCGGGAGGACTTGATAGGATTTGATAGGACTGAATAGGACTTGATGGGATTAAGCGCGGCCGACATTTAGCCGTGAACGGCCTGCTATCCCGAAATATCCTATTTCTTCCTATTTCTTCCCATTCAGTCCTATCTCTTCCTATTCAGTCCTATCTCTTCCTACTCCTCCCTATACAACAAAAGACCCCGAGGCAATCACCTCGGGGTCAACAATCAAGAGGCCACAGATGCCCCCTATCTCATACGATTAACCGCACTTCGAGTAGCCGCACGACATACAGGTCAGGCAACCATTCTGGTAGGCCATCTGCTCCTGACCACACTGCGGACAGCGACCCTTACTGCGAGTACCATCCTTAATATACTGCTTCAGAGCACGCTCAACACCATTCTTCCAGGTGTTGATGGTCTCCGAGTCGAGGTGAAGGCCATCGACGAGCTGCACAACCTTGTCGATAGGCATGCCGTAGCGCAACACACCCGAGATGAGCTTGGCGTAGTTCCAGAACTCCTCGTCGAAGAGGCGCGAGATACCACCAATGGTATTCACATAGCCGTAGCGATCCTGATACTGGAAGTCGTAACGCTTCGAGCCATCGGCCTCGCTAACCTTGAGGATGTTACCATGGGTGATGGTCTTGGGGATGTACATGGCATCCTCCTCAATCTTACCCGTAAAGATCTCGTAGGGGCGGTCATCCTGCTTACCCACGAAGGCGATCCAGTCCTCGTTGCCGTTCTTGAAGCGCACGATATCTGCGGGGATCGACTCGGGACGACGAATCGAGCCCGTAGAGTTGCAATCCTTCTTATTCTTTGAGTTCACATCCAAAAGCACACCTGTGCGGCAGCCGTCACGATATACGGTGATACCCTTACAGCCCGACTCCCAGGCGGTGCGGTACACATCGGCCACCAGCTCCTCCGACACGTCGTTGGGCAGGTTGACGGTAACCGAGATAGAGTGATCCACCCACTTCTGGATGGCACCCTGCATCTTAACCTTTGCTACCCAGTCGATATCGTTTGCCGTAGCCTTGTGGTAGGGCGATGCCTGCAACCACTTCTCCAGCTCGGCCTCCGAGATGGTCTGCAAACGCGAGGTGTCGTAACCATTGATCTCCAACCACTTGACAAACTGGTGGTGGTAGACATAGTACTCGATGAACTTCTCGCCGGTCTCGTCGACAAACATCGCCTGCTGATCCTTATCCGACGGGTTGATCTTGCGACGACGCTTATACACGGGGCGGAATACGGGCTCGATACCCGATGTTGTCTGCGACATCAGCGAGGTGGTACCCGTAGGTGCGATGGTGAGCATCGCGATATTACGACGGCCATACTTCTGCATCAGCTCCTTAAGCTCGGGAGCCTCCTCGAGAATACGGCAAATCATAGGATTGTTCTGCTCCTTGGCAAAGTCGAAGACACCAAAGGCACCACGATACTTGGCCATATCTACCGAGGCACGGTAGGCCTCCACAGCGAGGGTCTTGTGCACCTTAACGGCAAAGTCGATGGCCTCATCCGAGCCATAGCGCATGCCCAACGCAGCGAGCATATCGCCCTCGGCGGTGATACCCAGACCTGTACGACGACCCTTGAGTGCCATATCCTTGATCTTGTGCCAGAGCTCCAGCTCTACGCGACGTACATCCTGATCCTCGGGATCCGAGGCGATCTTCTCGATGATAAGCTCGATCTTCTCGAGCTCCAGGTCGATGATGTCGTCCATAAGATGCATGGCCTTGTGGACATGTCCCTTGAACTTATCGAAGTTGAACGAAGCCTTCTTGGTGAAGGGCTCGTCGACATAGCTCAACAGGTTGAGAGCCAACAGACGGCAGCTGTCGTAGGGGCAGAGAGGAATCTCGCCACAGGGGTTTGTCGACACGGTGCGGAAGCCCTCGTCGGCATAGCAGTCGGGCACACTCTCGCGGATGATGGTATCCCAGAAGAGCACGCCGGGCTCGGCCGACTTCCACGCATTGTGGATAATCTTCTCCCACAACTTCTTGGCATCCACATCCTTGGTTACCATGGGCTGCGCTGCGCCGATGGGGAACTCCTGACGATAGGGACGGCTCTCGAGGGCAGAGCGCATGAACTCGTCGTCGATCTTAATCGAGACGTTGGCACCTGTCACCTTGCCGGTGTCGACCTTGGCGTCGATAAAACGCTCGGCATCGGGGTGCTTGATAAGCAGCGAGAGCATCAGCGCACCACGACGGCCATCCTGCGCCACCTCGCGTGTAGAGTTCGAGTAACGCTCCATGAAGGGCACGATACCTGTCGAGGTGAGTGCCGAGTTGAGCACGGGGCTACCCGTAGGACGGATGTGCGAGAGGTCGTGACCCACACCACCGCGACGCTTCATCAGCTGCACCTGCTCCTCGTCCATGCGGAAGATGCCGCCATACGAGTCTGCGGGGTTCTTATGGCCGATAACAAAGCAGTTCGAGAGCGAGGCCACCTGCATGTTATTGCCGATACCGGTCATGGGGCCACCCTGGGGGATGACATAACGGAAGTGGTCGAGAAGCTCGAAGATCTCGTCGCTGGTCAAGGGGTTGGGATAGTTCTGCTCGATGCGTGCAAGCTCGGCTGCGATACGATGGTGCATATCCACGGGTGTCTTCTCGTAGATATTGCCAAACGAGTCCTTCAGAGCATACTTGCTCACCCAGACCGTGGCAGCAAGGTCGTCACCCAGGAAGTACTCCTTCGTGGCGGCTACTGCATCCTCGTATTTCACCGTTGTAAGGTGTTCGGGGGTAGGCTTGTTGGTCATAGTGTCTGTTTTATTTTATTATTTTCGTATATTTCAATCAGTTGAGCAGAGAGGCGCACGCATCGCTTCTCGTCAGCCGTCCCGTTTTGTTAAACAAAACGCATGGGGGGCATAATTTGAGGTTACAAAATTGGGTATTTTTTATCGGATTTGAAAATTATTTCAAGCCTATTTTTTCGACACTTTACTAACAAACAACGTCTCCTCAAAAAAAAGATGCGCCAGAGGGTCATCTGTCGCATCTTTAGGCTTGTATAATCTTTTCTTATCGCTTCCCAACTTTCGATAACAAAGCTCTAAAGAGTACGGCCGCTACCCCACCTGTGGTAAGTCCCAGTGCAGCTCCGAGGAGTATATCCTGCGGAAAGTGACAGGCGAGATAAATGCGTGAGTAGCAGATAAGTAGAGCCACAACAACCATCATCGCCGTGAACCACTTACGCCCCACCGCAACCGACGACAGCAGTGCCAACGACACGATGGTTGCCGCGTGTGCAGAGACCGTACCGTAGAGGCCATGGCGAGTAGAGACGACGTGCACATCCTCTAACCCCGGGCTAAACATAGGCCTCATGCGCACGGGGAATGAGGGCCACACACTCTTCAGCGGTCCACTATGTTTGAAGATACCTGCAACAAGGTCGGCACACCCCATAGCCACGGCCACCGCGACGAGGAAGATGAGCACACCGCGCCAGGCGTATCTGCGCCACACCATATATAATATAAGGGCATAGAGAGGCAGCCACATCTTCACACCCGAGATAGCCACAAAGAGTGCATCGACAGTCGCCCCACCGTCAAAGTTAAGAGCCTCGAAGAGAGGCCAATCCCACATCGTAGTCATCCTTTAATACTATTAAAATGCTGCATACATGGGCAGGTTTGCGCCATCGCCCGATGCTGCGGCCAACATCATATTGCACTGCACCATAAGCCATACTGCCGCGACGATAATTATCGCCTGCGTAACGACTCCTGCCGAGCTTATGCGTCGCTGCACCGCACTATCGACACTCCGTGGCAGGGCATGCATCACATAGCCTATAACCATAAGCACCATGGCCACGGTGTGCTCACCCATCATAGGCCACAGATCTGCCCACGAGCTGTTGTAGGCTATGCGCAACACCACCTCGTCGACCTGCTGCATGCTCTCCGCAGCGAAGAGCAGCCAGCCGAAGGCCACCAGATGGAAGGTAAAGAGCACCGCCAAAGCCCTCCACCAGGGTCTCATATCGCGCCCCAGGGTCTTGGCTCCAGGTACCACCTTGAGCCACATCTTATGCAGCGCAAGTGCCACGCCATGCCATAGACCCCACGCCACAAAGGTGAAGCCCACGCCATGCCACAGACCTCCGAGCAACATGGTGAGGATAAGGTTGAGATAGGTGCGCACCGCACCACGACGGTTACCGCCCAGCGAGATATAGAGGTACTCCTTGAGCCACGTCGAGAGCGATATATGCCACCTGCGCCAGAACTCCGTAATCGTAGCCGAGTGGTAGGGGGCATCGAAGTTATCGGGGAGGCGGAAGCCCAACAATAGTGCCACGCCAATAGCCAGGTCGGAGTAACCCGAGAAGTCGCAATAGATCTGCAACGTAAAGCCATAGATGGCCATCAGTGCAACCACGCCACTGTCGCCCAGCTCACCCGCAAGGGCGGGGCTCACGAAGAGCACACCCAACGCCTTGGCCACAACGCCATACTTAAGCACACCGCCCGCAATAAGTGTCACGGCACGGCCCACATCGGCCTTACTAATCGAGATGTTACGAGCCTCGATCTGCGGTATGAAGTCCTTGGCTCGCACCAACGGGCCGAGGAACATCTTCGGGAAGAACGAGAGCAGGAAGATATAGTCCGAGAGGTGCTTAAGCGGCTTAATATGACCACGCGCGATATCCACGACATAGGCAATAGACTGAAAGACGAAGAACGACACTCCGGCAGGCACCACCACCTTACCCCACTGCAACGTACCCTCGCCATAGAGGGCGTTGACACTCTCCACAAAGGCATCCGTAGCCTTAAAGTAGATGAGGATGGCAAGGTTGATCACGACGCTCAAGGCCACATAGCCGCGTGCGGACTCGCCGCGCTCGAGGCGTTGCGCCACACGGCGGCCTATCACAAAGTCGCTCACCGCGACAAACAGCAACAACAACAGGTAGAGTCCCGACAGCTTATAGTAGAAGTAGAGCGAGAAGAGCACCACATAGAGCGTGCGGGCCCTCGCCCAACGCTTCACGACGAGGTAGCCGAGGCCGAAGATCAGAAATGCGACGAGGAAGAAGCCGCTGACAAGGCTTATAGGCGACATGGGGTCGTACTCCAAGAGGGGTACGACACGCTCCAACATCGACCCATCAAGACCGAGTGTGGATAGTATCTCGCTACGGTCTATCATCGCTCAATGTAAGGGTTGTTACTGTGGTATCCATATCAAAGCTCACGCCACCGATGCGCTCCTCGACAAGTGTCTGATGCTCGAGGCTTATGCGCAGACGCTCCTGGCGCAGACGCTCCATCTCTTCGCGCTCGTAAAGGATGCGACCCACGGGCTCACGCAGGGCTGCAGCCAGGGCCTTCGCCACACGGCGGCCACCGCCATAGTTGATGTGTGTATAGTCACCCGCAGCCCAGCCATTTGCCACAAACGCGGGCATGCCTCCCAGCTCGGCCATCGCCGCCGAGGTATTCCAGAAGGCCACGTTGCAACTGTCGGCCGCAGCACGCTGATGGCGAGTCAGCGCATCTACCGAGCCGATAGGCTTATACCTACCGCTCTCCTCATCCTTTATCCAGCGGTCACTCACTCCCAGCACCAGGATGGCAGCCTCGGGGAAGCACCTCTCGACATAGGCGATCATATCGCGCAGCTGGTCACGGTACTTCGAGAAGTTACGCTGGTTGGGCAACATGATGTTCAGACCATATTGCAGCACTACAAGGTCGTAGCCAAGCATATCGTCGGCCTGGCGGTTTATCGCGGCTCCCGTGCCGAAGATGGCGTGTCCATTGTTGCTGCGCACCGAGAAGTTATCCAGCGTGACGCCACCATCACCCTCCAGCGAGGCACCATAACATACCACCTTGCCTTCGAGCACCTTCACCGCCAGCGAGGCTATCTCGCCCTCGACACTAATCTCGCGCAGTCGCTCATCGCCCGCCAACGCCACCTCATGGCGTAGCGTGTCGTTGAGCGTAAGCTCCACACGGCTGCTGTCGCGTGCAAGCAGCAGCACACGCGCCTCGGTGCACGAGTCGAGGCGCGAGAGCTCGCCTACGGTCTGCCAGCGCGTTGTAGCACCCACACCACCCTCGGAGAGGTAGCCCGACACGAAGAATATGTCGCGCAGATGCTCCGGTGCGGCCTTGGGTTTCATGACACTATACGACGACCACCCTGTCGAACGACGCTTCACCGTGCGTCGCACCGTAGCAAAGGGTATGTCGCAGGGTACAAAGCCTACGCCACGACCTCCGAAGAGCTCCTGAAGCTCGTTGCGTAGATCCGACGTAAGGATGTCGCCCTCGACAAACGAGTCGCCCATAAAGGCTATGCGCACCGGCTCACCATTGGCCAGCTTCTCGACCAGACGGTCAAAGCGGCTCTCGCCAATGGTGTCGAAGTCCTCGATAGGCACTACGCGCAGCGTAGTATCGGGCAGTATCACCTCGCTGCGCAGTGCTCTGCGCTCAAGGCTCGGCTGCTGGCTCACCAGCCACTGGTAACGTACCGACGGCAACTCGGGCAGTGTGTCGGCCACAACCTCCCGAGTGAGCTCCATCTCGGCCAGCACCTCCTCAAGATGGGCAATATCTGCCTCATACTCCACAGGCTCCTCTGCGGTGTTATCGCGCAGGTCGGAGAGCAGATCCACTCGCTCGAGTTTGAGGCCAAAGACCTCGACAGTGGGTATGAAGCTCACACCGAAGAGCCCCAACGTGACAAGCAGGGCGAGTAGCCAACCGCGGAATATGTAGTTACGCTCCTTCATCGTTAGCGACGTCTGGAATTAATCATTGCAATATAGTAGAGGATGGTTGCTATGGCACTCAATGCCGCAACCAGATAGGTGCGTGCTGCCCAGCGCAGCGAGATACGCGCGCCATCGACCTCCGAGCCACGCAGCGTGCCACTGCGCTGCAACCACTCCAAGGCTCTATCCGAGGCGTTATACTCCACCGGCAGCGTGACAATCGAGAAGAGTGCCGACATCGCCACCATACCCACGCCTATCCAGCACACCAGCGCAGAGCTGGTAGCCGTCATGATGGCTATGCCGATGAGGATGACCCATGTGGAGAGTTTCGAGGCGAAGTTAACCACAGGCACCAACTGCGAACGTAGCCTCAAGGGTGCATAGCCCACGGCATGCTGCACGGCGTGGCCACACTCGTGGCAGGCGACAGCCGCCGCGGCCACCGAGCGAGAGGCGTAGACGCTGTCACTAAGGTTGACGGTCATCGTCTGGGGGTTGAAGTGGTCGGTAAGGTGACCCTTGACGTGTGTCACCTTGACGTTGTGAATACCATGGTCGCGCAACATCTTCTCGGCAAGCTCGGCACCTGTCATCGCACCGGGCGACACCACCTGCGAGTACCTCTTAAAGACGCTTTGCAGACGCGCCTGGACAATATAGCCCACAACGCCTATGATGGCCATAAGCACAATAGAGCCACCCGTCGAGAGGTCGGTCATTATGCCCGACGAGCCGACCGTGTCGTAGTCGACGTATGTCTGTAAAAGTGTAAACATATCTCCTTTATCTATTCTATATCAGCGTGTAAACATAGGCGGCGTAGCACACAAGGAACATAAAGCCCTCGGCACGGGTTATCTTATCGCGGCCGATGACCATGGCGGCTATCATCACAGCCAGGGCTGCTGCCAGGGCAACGTATATGTCGGTCATCTCCACGCCACTCATCGTCAGAGGTGTCACAACACCGCACACGCCCAGGATGAGCAGGATGTTGGCGATGTTCGAGCCGAGCACATTACCCAGTGCCAGCGAGGGGCTGCCACGGAAGATGGCCATAAGGCTTGAGGCCAGCTCGGGCAGCGACGTGCCACCTGCCACAAGCGTAATGGCGATGGTCGCCTCCGACACACCCAGATCGCGTGCGATGGCCGATGCGCTATCCACGCAGAGCTGACCGCCATAGATCAGGCCCACCAGACCCACGATGATCCACACCGCAATACGCCACGAGGGCATATCGCCACCCTCGACCTCCGAGGTTATCTCGCCCATCTCCATCTTGCGACGATCGGCACGGATCGTAAGGCCAATCATCACAACATAGCCAAGCGCAAGCAGCAGACCCTCCAGGCGTGTGATATCCTCGTTGAGTGCCGTCACACCTACCATAGCGAGTGTCGCCACGATGCAGAGGGGGATGTCGCGACGGATGTTGCTGCGCGTAAACGATATAGGCGAGAACAGAGCACAGATGCCAAGGATAGCGAATATGTTGAAGATGTTCGAGCCCACGACATTGCCGATAGCCATATCGCCGCTACCCTTCAATGCCGAGATAAAGCTCACGGTAAACTCCGGCATCGACGTACCTACGGCCATCACCGTAAGACCGATGATAAACTCCGGAACATGAAGACGTTTTGCCAAAGCCACCGAGCCGTCGGTGAGCATCATTGCGCCCACGACAATCATCGCAAGGCCGGCAACAAGAGTTAGATAGTCCATTTGAGTAAATCTATTTTTGGGAGGGTTTAAATCAGCGTGTAGATATATACGACATAGACGGCCAGGAAGAGCGCGCCCTCGAAGCGGGTGAGCTTGTGGTGGCCTATGAAGAGTGCCGAGAGCATTATGGCAAGCGAGGTTGCCACGGCAACGCATATATCGCTCATCGCCACACCACTCATCGTCAGCGGTGTCGTCGTACCACACACGCCCAGGATAAGCAGTATGTTGGCGATATTCGAGCCGAGCACGTTACCCAGTGCCAGCGACTCGCGACCCTTGAATATTGAGGCGAGGCTCGCTGCAAGCTCCGGCAGCGAGGTGCCCACGGCCACCAAGGTGATGGCGATGGTCGCCTCCGACACGCCCAGATCGCGCGCGATGGCCGATGCGCTATCCACGCAGAGCTGACCGCCATAGATGAGTGCCACAAGGCCGGCAATGATCCACACTGCCGTGCGCCACATGGGCATCACACCCTCCGTGTCGGCCTCCTCCTCGCCCTTTACGGCCTTGCGATCGGCACGGATGGTGAGCACGATCATTACCACATAGGCCACAAGCAGCACAAGGCCCTCTATGCGGTTGATGTCGCCATTGCTGAGTGTGGCTATGAGCAGAGCCGCCGATGCAGCGATACATATAGGGATGTCGCGACGGATGTTGCTGCGCGAGAAGCTAATGGGGCTCAACAGCGCACACAGACCGAGAATAAGGAACGTATTGCAGATGTTCGAGCCCACGACATTGCCGATAGCCATATCGCCACTACCCTTCAATGCCGAGAAGAAGCTCACAGCCAGCTCGGGCATCGACGTACCCACGGCCACCACCGTCAGGCCCACGATAAACTCCGGAACACGAAAGCGCACGGCCAGAGCCACCGAGCCATCGGTAAGGAGCGATGCGCCCACGATGATCAGCACCAGGCCGACTATAAGAATGAGATACTCCATTTCAACGTCAATTATAAAATAATTGCGCAAAGATAGTAAAAAGTATTTTGATAGCCTCACTTCCGAGGCTCTTTATTGCAGAACTATCATGTAGAGGGGCATCACTCTGATGCCAAAGATAGTAAAAAGAATTTTGATAGCCTCACTTCCGAGGCTCTTTATTGCAGAAGTATCATGCGGTGGGGGCATCACTCTGATGCCAAAGATACGGAAATTGCGAAGAGTAAGAGTTGAGAATATGAAAGATAAGTCAAAAATTTAGATTTATTCAAAATAATTCATTATATTTGCATGGGAGTATTTTTAGCTAGGTTATTAACAATTAAAAAATATGCCAATATGAAAAAGTTACTATTTATCATTGCCATCTTTGCAGCAGGATTGCTGAGTTGCGACAAGGAGAGTATTCCGCAGAGCGCACCAAAGTTCTATCCCGACAACGAGCGAGAGACAGCCGATGGTTTCTACACCTACTTTGCGATTGCCAACAATTGTAGCAAGCCCATACTAATTGAGTTTGTAGAGGTAGGCTCGGACATCGGAACCATACTGCCGATTAACAGTGCCACAGTCGTAGCGGACAAGGCCGACTATCGCGCAGACCGTTTTTTGGAGCTTACCGATAAGTTCTACACTATTGTAGCCTACTTTGACCGTAAGGACGCTCACGACACATCATACATAAAGATGGTCTATACCAACATCGGCCTTGAAGATGGTTTGCAGTCAATATCCAACCCCGAGTGCTGGGTGGTGGAAGATGTCGACGACAACTCTCGCACGCTAACCTACACCTTTACTGATGCCGACTACAACTATGCCAAAGAGCATGGCCAGAGGTCAGAGGCAAAATAAGAGCTAATGCCGATAATAGAGCATTGGTTGTCGAACAACTGAAGTGCCCCCAAAAGTCTCGATCGAGACTTTTGGGGGCACTTCACAACGTAGCCTCGAAGAGACTCTCTTCAACCACTACTTCTTAAAGGTCAGGATTGCACTATTGGCCTTCTGATTGGTCCAGAAGTCGTAGGGCTCATCCATATTGTAGCCATCGCCCTCGCGCGTGGGGGTAAACTCCTCGTAGTGCCACTGGCCCAATCTGCCATCGGCATCCTCGGCAAACCACGAGATCGAGAAGGTGTCGTCGAACCATACACCACGATACATGCCACTATACCTATCCACATGGCTCACATCGGGGTTGCGCAGGAGTGCCACAAGGTGGTCCACACCGCCATTATCCGCATAGTTCGACTCCGGCATCCACACACCGCCATACCAGTGCGCAGCCTGCTCGTTGGGGGTATATTCGATGTAGACTACGCAGTTATCCTCATAGCCTGCCCATGTGAACATATCCATCTCGACAAGCGCAGCACCATCGAAGAGCTTATACTCAACCTCTACACCGGCCTCCGACTCGCCCCAAGGAATTGCAGGGGTGGTAAACTTAAACTCGAAGAAGGGGGTGGTATTCGAGCCCGACCAACCGCACAGCAGCAGCGTGTACTCCGACTCCGAAGCCCAATAGTAGGTATCCTCGCGCTCACCCTGCTTGGCGTAGTACTTGGCATCGCCATCAAAGTACTCATGGTCAAGCATGTGCATCATCTCCTCCTCGTTGATGGTACCATCGCCATTGCGGTAGAGATCCACATACTCCGACTTCATCATGCACGACAACCAGAACTCGTTGTTGTTCGAGGGTGTCACGCGGATGACGGGGTAGTTCCACACATTCTCGATAAGCTCCACCTCGAAGGTCATATCCGAACGCTCACCGGCTGCGGCCTGCTGGTCATGGCGCGCAACGGCCGTAGTGCGATTACCATTGGCATCGACACCAAAGACATAGATACGATAGCTCTTACCGGCCTCAAAGGTCCAGTCCAGGTCGGCACGACCCCACTTCGTCTGCTCGCCGGAGAAGATCCACTCGGCATTTGACCAATCGACACCCTCGCCATAGAAGCTCTCGTCGAAACGACCCTGCTCCATGTTGATCAGACGCTGGGCCATCTGCTCATCGCCATAGGCACCGCAGATAGTCTCCTCGACGGGGCATATCATATAGCGCGTGGTCGACTTCGAGGGCTTCACGTTGATAAGCATATCGGTCTGCGTAACCTCCGGGCACGAGATGTCGAAGGTACAATCATCCTCAACGGCCGACGAGGCGGTCACAAACGAGCCTATGTTGATAGGGGGCGTGGTGGGCGCACCCTTAAGGTCCATACCCCAGGCGATGACATGGTACTTCGTGCCACTCCACAGCGACTTGGGACGCTGCGACGAGGGGCCCTGATGCAGCAGCTCCTCCATCGTGGCCTCGCCATACTCGACAGTGGCCAAGATGTTGGCTATCATATTGGTCATCACGGCATTGTCATCATAGTTGGCATAGTCCATAGCCGAGATATAGGTCCAGAAGTAGTACTCCTCGTTGTTCGAGGGGGTCACGGTGATGGTGGCGGCATTGGCCTCGACATCCTCCACGGTGAGCTCAAACTCCATGTCTACACTCTGCACGATGCGTGTCGAGAACTCCTTGAAGCACATGGGCGTGGTGATAGTACCGTCAGCCTCCATGCCGTAGCAGTAGGCGTAGTAGTCGGTCTCGGCATCGAGCGTCGTATAGTCAATAGATACGGGGTCGGGGAATACCGAGAAGAGCATCTTGGCCTCGGGCAGGAACTCCTCGAGGGTCATGCCGTTATACTCGGCCTGGCCGGTGAGCCACTCGATATCACCCTGGCACCACTCATCAAGCGCATCGGTGACGATGTACGACTCCAAAGTATCCTTCTCGATAACCAGGAAGAGGTACGAACCATCGTGATTTACAGGAGTATAGGTGACATGGCATGTATAGGGAGTAATCTCCGTAATGTCGATCAGAAAGTCCACATCGGCAGCCAGCTGCGTGACCGTAACCTCAATAGAGGGCAGCGCACCGCAGCTCAACGTCAAAGTCGCCACACGCGCAGCCTTGGTTGTGTTGGCATCAGCCTGGCAACGGATGATCGAGGTGTCGACAACAAAGTCGTGCAACCACTCCACATCGCAGCTCACCTCGAGTTGCGAGGCATCACCGCCCGTAACGACATAGGCCACAGCGACATTGCCTCCCAAGCCATCAATTTCGACGGGATTAGACTGAATACCCGACTTGTCAACATCGGGGTTATCGTTGCAAGCGACCATCACAAACGACAGCATAGCCAGAGCAACGAAAGTCAACAGATTAAAGACTCTTTTCATTTTAGTTTTTAAGGTTATTGTTTATTTGTACCTGCCTTGGCGACTTATTGGACACTTATCGAAAGGCGAAACAAAATTATACAAAAAAAATTGGTCTGCAAACTTTTTGCGACCAATCTTATTCACGTTTTACAATATCCACCTCTATGTGCTACCTCCGGCACAAAGCCGCGACAGCCTCACGGCCCTCAACACCCAGACACAGGGAGTATTCGTTAACAAAGAGTGCTATATGCTTATCTATGACCTCATCCTCCAACTCACGGGCGTGGCTCTTGACATAGTCGCGCGACACCGCAGGATTATCGAAGGCATAGCGTATGCTTCGGTTGAGCACCCTATCGAAGCGCGCTATTGTGTCGCCACCTAACGACTTTGCAGCAACGATACTGCCCAGAGGCAGGGGCAACGACAGACGACGCTCCCACTCAAGACCGAGGTCCGAAACGAGCTCCAGGCCACGACGTTCATAGACAAATCTACCCTCATGGATAAGCACTCCGGCATCGTACTCGCCACGCTCCACAGCCTCGGCAATCTCGCTGAAGAGCAGCGGCGTGCGGCACTCTATCTCGGGAAAGAGCCTCTCGACCAACAGATTGGCCGTCGTATGCTTTCCCGGCACGGCAATGCGACGTATGGGGCCCTTATCGCCCTTGCGTCGCACCAGCAGGGGGCCATTGCCACGACCCAGTGCCGAGCCACTCTCCAGAAGCTCGTAGTGCTCCGCAATCAGGGGCAACACCGCAGCACTGCACTTTGTGATATCGGCACGTTGCGCCATAGCCCGACTGTTAAGCTCCTCGATATCGTGGTACTCGACATTAAACGACATGCCCTCCAGGTCGATGCGTCGGTTGACAATAGCATCGAACATAAAGGTGTCGTTCGGACAGGGTGATATGTAGAGTGTCAGTGGCCTACTCATCTGCCTTGGGGAGGCACTTCTGCGCCTTGCTATGGCCGGCGTAACGGCCCACAAGCCAGCCCGCAGCAAAGACCAGCACGAAGAGTGCTGCCCAGCCCAAGCCGACAACTATCTGATTCTTAAAGAAGTGCCACACAACACCTATACATACTATCACCAAAATAGCGAGAAAGATGTAGATCAAAATCTTTTTTACACGACTCATACTCTATGATTTTAATATCGTTACTAACCTTTGTGCCAGAGCCTCGGTAGCCTCCGCCAGGTGCCAAGCCTCGAAGCTCTCACCCACGCGGTTGGAGACTGCTCGCAGCTCGGTAGCCCGCAGCTCCATTGCATCGGCAAAGGCGAAGAGTGCCGCACCCTCCATATTCTCGATCTGGGCACCACCCCCGTCATCAACACCGCGATGCACCGTGTTGGAGATCACCCCGCGCAGCGCGGTAAGACGCGCCGTAGCACGATAGCTACGACAAAAGCGGGCGGGAAGCTCCGCACAACGCTCCTCGACGACCTCCACAACATCCTCAACAGCCACACTATCATGGTAGCTGCCGGCAACGCCGGCAAGGATGATGCAGCGGTCTCGGTCGAGACGACCCTCACGCTGAAGACGTGCCAGCGTAGCGGTCGTGGCGGCCATGCCCACGCCCGAGATGACGACCTCGCTATCGGGGGCGAGGCGACAAAATGGTGCCGCCTCGACCTCCGTAGGGAAGAGAATTATCGGGTTACTATTTACCACTCCTCTCGATTGAGGTTCCACGCTATACGATACCCTCGACAGTACCATCGGCTGCGAGGTGGATGTTACCCGCCTGCGGGGTCTTGCTCAAGCCCGGCATACGCATAATATCGCCGGCCAGAGCCACCACAAAGCCACTACCCGCGTTGAGCTCTACATCCTTGATGTTGATCTCGAAGCCCTCAACCGAGCCATAACGCTTGGCATCGGCACTGAACGAGAACTGCGTCTTGGCGATGCAGACGGGCAGGTTGCCCATGCCCCACTTCTCGATAAGGGCGATCTCCTTCTGCGCCTTGGGGCCAAAGACTACCGAGCCGGCACCATAGATATTCTTGGCCACCTTCGTAATCTTATCCTTGAGGCTATCCTCCAGGTCATAGGCGTAGTTGATGGGCTGTGAGGGCTCATTCTCGATAAGCTCCACGGCGGCGCGTGCCAGATCGGCAGCACCTGCACCACCCTCGGCATAGGCGTTATTGATCACGCAGCGCACGCCAAGCTCCTCGCAGTGCTTGATAACCATATCGATCTCCTCGTCGGTATCGCTGGCAAAGCGGTTGAAGCATACCAGCACCGTCTGACCGAACTTCTTAAGGTTGGCAACGTGACGGTCGAGGTTTGCAAAGCCCTGCTGCAGACCCTCGGCATTGGGCAGACGTATCTCGGTCTCGGGAACACCACCATGCATCTTAAGGGCGAGGGTCGAGGCTACCAACACCGTGAGGTCGGGCTTAAGGCCTGACTGACGGCACTTGATATCGAGGAACTTCTCGGCACCGAGGTCGGCACCGAAACCTGCCTCGGTAACGGTAT
>CALGRZ010000137.1 GCA_937880705.1 uncultured Alistipes sp. | reverse complement strand
CGTGATAATCCAGATCAAGGACTATGATTTCGATTATGTGGATGCTGAACTTCTGCTCCAGGATGTGATGTATTTCCCTCTGGGTCATCCGAGAAAAGGCAGCGGAAAGTTGAGCGTAAGGGCTTCGCAGAAGTCGGCGATAGAGACAATACTTGACTCCCTGATGCAGAATGCTGAGGGGGAAGACTGATAATGATATGGCTAAAACTAAGATTTTCGTGCTGGATACCAATATCATCCTGCACGACCACAAGGCTATCCGCCGCTTTCAGGACAACGACCTGGTGATTCCTGTAGCAGTAGTGGAGGAACTCGACAAGTTCAAGAAAGGTAATGATGCTCTTGCATACCATGCCCGCGCTTTCATGCGCGAGCTCGACAGGATTACTGACGGCAAGAGCTTCGACGTTACTATCGAGGACGCTTTTGCTGGTGAGATTGGCAAGGAGGATGGCAAGACATTCGCAAAGGTTGACACCGTAGAGGAGTTCCTTGATGCTATCAACAAGGGTATAGAGAAGATTACCTTGGAGGGTGATATCGACCTTAATACCCTTCTTACTGCTGGCACATTGTCAACACGCGCAGGAGCGACATTGCCATTTGTTATCGCAGAGGGCAAGACTCTTGAATTGGATCTAAATGGTTTCAAAATCTCTGCTCCATTTGAAGAGGGTTCAACAGAAAAGCATTATTACGCATTTGAGAACAAGGGTACATTTATTGTCAAGGACTCTAAGGGTAATGGTCAGATTATCGCACGCGGTAACTTCAACTATGGCACTATGACCCTTGAGTCAGGCTCTATTGTCGCTTGTGATGGCAATGGTGGCTACGGTGTTCGCAACTATGATGGTGCGACATTTGTAATGAACGGTGGTTCTATTTCTACATCTCTTGAGGATGATCATCAGGTAAATAATGGTGGCTACGACGCCACTACACTTCGTGTGGAGAATGGTGCAAAGGCTACTATCAATGGTGGTACAATCAACAATATTTGTGACTTTACATACGCAATTGACAACGCTGGTGAGGTTGTAATCAAAGGTGGTGAGATTAAATCTGTACACTCAACCGTTTCAACATACGGCACAATGACCATCAATGGTGGTTCATTCACTTGCAATGGTTTGGAGGGCATAACTGCTCATGCGCTTGTTGCCTGGGACGGTTCTGAGACAACTATCAACGGTGGTACATTCGATGGTAAGGATAACTACAATGGTTTCAATGTAGATGCTTGTGCTGGCGCACTTGTAAACATCTATGGCGGTAAGTTCCTTCCTGTTCACAGTGGCTCACTTTATGGTGAAGGTACTATCAATGTGATGGGTGGTGAGTTCTTTGACGATCCATCTGCACGTGTAGTAGAAGGCTACAAGGCTGTTGAGGGTAATAACGTTTGGACTGTTGTTGTTGACCCAGCTGCTAAGATTGGTGAGACAGAGTACAACACATTGGAGGAGGCATTCGAGGCAGGTGGCGAGATCACTCTTCTTCGTAATGTAACTCTTGCTGAGACAGTTATTCTTGCTGAAGGTCAGACCGTAGTTCTTAACCTTGACGGCAAGACAATTACTGGTCCAAATGTAGCGAAAGATGCTGAGGGTAATAGAATTCACGTTATTGTAAATAATGGCACATTGACTATTAACGGTAACGGTACTGTACAGTCTATTGCAACAAATGGTGGTTCTGCTATCTTAAATAATGGTACCCTTACATTGTACAACGCAACTATTGAGGGCGCTCCATCAGACACTGCTACAGGAAATGCATCTTACGCTGTAAACACACAGGGCACTAACAGCGGACTTATAGTAAATAACACCTCTATTTCTGGCCGTGGTGCTATTGGCGCAACCAATGGCACAAAGGTAGTGCTTAATGGCGGTACATATCACACACCTGCAGTTGCTTGGGGTCACGCTGTCTACGCTAATGGCGAGGGTACAGAGGTTGTTGTAAACGGCGGTACTTTCTCTGAGGGCTACGAATACAAGAATGACAACTGGGGTATGTACCAGATCTACTCAGGCAATAAGGCAAAGGTTATCGTTAAGGGTGGTGACTTCAGCCAGACTTGGGATTGTGCAAATGGCTATGACCTTTGCACAGCATCTGAGGGTACAATCGAGATCTATGGTGGTACTTTCGCAGACGATCCTTCAAAACAGAATGGTAAGAACTTCGTTGCTGAGGGCTACGAGTCTGTAAAGGAGAATGATGTTTGGACTGTAAAAAAGATGACTGAGGAGGATAAGCTCCGCAAGGTTCTTGCTGAGGGTGGCGAGATTACACTCGAGGAGGATATCACTATCGCAGCAAAGCTTGAGGTTAAAACAACTGAGGCTATCGTAGTAAACGGTAATAACAAGACTATCAATTACAAAGGTTCAGATCGTGCATTCGATGTAAACGGTCTTGATACTGCAAATGTTACTCTTAACGACCTTACATTTGTTAACACTGAAAGCTACTGCCAGCGAGGCATCAACTTCAATGTTGATGGTAAGCTTACTCTTAACAATGTAACAGTTGGTGAGACTGGCACTCCTGCAACATATGCAATTAACCTTCCAGGTTCTTCAGATGGCGCTGAGGTAGTTATTAACAACTCATACTTCTGCGGTAACATCGCGTTGAATGTTTGGGGTGAGAATGCGAAAATCAAGGCTACAGGTTCAGAGTTTGTTAGCTACGATAACGCCGAGCATGAGAACTATGCAGCAATCTCGCTTAATAATGACGGTTCCTCTATTGCAAACGGTACAACTATAGATATTGACGGCGGTAAGGTTATTGCTCGCGATGAGAAAGGTGAGCCTTCTTATGCTGTTCGTAACTCTACAATGACAGGTGAGGTAACCATTAGCGACTCAACTGAGGTTGTCGGCACTGGAATAAATCCTGTGGCTGCAGTTATTTATGAGGGATACAACGAGTTCTACTCTTGTACAACTCTTAAGGCTGCTATCGACAAGGCTATTGAAACTAAGGGTAGCGTAAGACTTATTAAGGATATCGAAGTTGACGAGACTATCACTATCTCTGCTGAGGGTAATGTTACAATCGACCTTAACGGTAAGACTATCTCTGGTACTATGCACAAGAATGATGGTGCTGTTATTAAGAACTTGGGCACATTAACAATCAAAAATGGTACAATTTCTTCTACAGCATTTAATGGTGGTTCTACAATTAATAACCAGGGAACTGTTACAATCGAAGATGCGACACTAAATGGCGCAAACGGTGGCGATGGTAGCTGGCCATCATACCCAGTTAACAATTATAGCGTTATGACAGTTACTAATACAGCTATCAACGGTTATCATGGTGCTGTCGCTTGTAATGCTGCTGGTGAAACAACTGTTACAAACTGTACTTTCACAAAGAACTATTTCCAGACATCAAGCCATGTATTCTATATTAACCATGCTGATGCAAAAGTTGTCGTAAATGGTGGTACCTACAGCCACAACGGTTTCGATGGTTCATTGGCTTATGTTAACAAGGGCGAGATTACAATCAATGATGGTACATTTACTGCTAAAGATGGTGGTTATGGCATCGCAGCTCTTACAGGTGGTAAGGTTATAGTTAACGGAGGCACACTTCCTGCATTCTTAAACTGGGGTGGTGAAATTGTAGACAACCGCACAAAGTAATCAACTACAATACTCCATATAAATTTTGCGCTCGACTCAATGAGTCGGGCGCATTTTGTTTTTAGAGACCAAAGGGACAAAAGTGACGATAGAGATAAGAGCGATGTCGCGGGCAACGCCGATAATGACAACGCAGAACTAACAACACCGATACTCGTCATCGCTTTCGTCTCTGGGGTCTCTCTCGTCACAAAGGCTTTGCCTTTTCAGGAAGAGACCAAAGAGACCAAGTGACCATAGAGACAAGAACGAAGCCACGGACAATGCCGATAATGACAACGCAGAACTAACAACACCGATACCCGACCTCGCTTTCGTCTCTCTCGTCTCTCTCGTCTCTCTCGTCTTTCAAAAACAAAAAAAAGCTCTTTAACAGACAGATAGCTTTTTATAAAATAATTTATTAACTCTCGTTTGACAAATCCGTTTTATTTTCGTAACTTTGCGCTGATTTTTGCAAAAAATGTTAATACACAATAACTAAAAACTAATAAGACTATGATTTACTCACACGAAGTGCAGCAGATGTGCTGCGTGAAAAAGGGTGCCAACCACGAGTCTGCACCTATTCCAGAGGAGGGAAAATGGGTACGCGCAAAGGAGATTAAGGATATCTCTGGTCTTACCCACGGTATTGGCTGGTGCGCACCTCAGCAGGGTGCTTGTAAGCTAACCCTCAATGTTAAGGATGGTATCATCGAGGAGGCTTTGGTTGAGACTATTGGTTGCTCTGGTATGACTCACTCTGCCGCTATGGCATCTGAGATTCTTCCTGGCAAGACTATCCTTGAGGCTTTGAATACCGACCTCGTATGTGACGCCATAAATACCGCTATGCGCGAGCTATTCAAGCAGATCGTTTACGGTCGTACACAGTCTGCATTCTCTGAGGGTGGCCTCGTTATCGGTGCATCATTGGAGGACCTCGGTAAGGGTCTTCGCTCACAGGTGGGTACTATGTTCGGTACTAACGCTAAGGGTACTCGCTACCTTGAGATGGCTGAGGGCTACTGCACTCGCATGGCTCTTGATGCTAACGATGAGGTTATTGGCTACGAGTTCGTACACCTCGGCAAGATGATGGACTTCATTAAGAAGGGCATAGAGCCAGCTGAGGCCTTGGAGAAGGCTAAGGGCTCTTATGGTCGTTTCAATGACGCTGTTAAGTATATCGATCCTCGTCACGAGTAATCGGAGGGCGTTCATAAGTTATTAACCATTAAATTTGAAAAGAATTATGGCATTATTTGAGAGCTACGAGCGCAGAATCGATAAAATTAACGCTGTGCTTGCACAATATGGTATCAAGTCAATCGAGGAGGCTAAGGCTATCTGCGACCAGAAGGGTATCGATCCTTACAAGATGTGTGAGGAGACTCAGCCTATCTGCTTCGAGAATGCAAAGTGGGCCTATGTCGTAGGTGCCGCTATAGCTATTAAGAAGGGTTGCACTAACGCTGCTGACGCTGCCGAGGCTATCGGCGAGGGTCTTCAGGCCTTCTGCATCAACGGCTCTGTAGCCGAGGATCGTAAGGTAGGTATCGGCCACGGTAACCTCGCAGCACGTCTTCTGCGTGAGGAGACCCAGTGCTTCGCCTTCCTCGCAGGTCACGAGTCATTCGCCGCTGCCGAGGGCGCAATCAAGATCGCCGAGATGGCTAACCGCGTGAGAAAGAACCCTCTGCGCGTTATCCTCAACGGTCTGGGCAAGGATGCTGCGAAGATCATCTCGCGCATCAACGGCTTTACCTATGTTCGCACCGAGTTTGACTACTACTCTGGCGAGGTTCACGAGGTTGAGACCATCTCATACTCTGACGGTCTTCGTTCGAAGGTACGTTGCTATGGTGCCGACGATGTTCGTGAGGGCGTAGCCATCATGTGGAAGGAGGATGTAGATGTATCGATCACCGGTAACTCTACCAACCCCACCCGTTTCCAGCACCCAGTAGCAGGTACCTACAAGAAGGAGCGTACCCTGGCCGGCAAGAAGTACTTCTCGGTAGCATCAGGTGGTGGTACCGGCCGTACCCTGCACCCCGATAACATGGCAGCAGGTCCCGCATCATACGGTATGACCGACACTATGGGTCGTATGCACTCTGACGCACAGTTTGCAGGCTCGTCGTCGGTACCCGCACACGTTGAGATGATGGGCTTCCTGGGTATGGGTAACAACCCCATGGTGGGTGCTACCGTAGCTATTGCAGTGGCTATCCAGCAGGCAATGAACTAATCTCTTGTTACAAGGGGTCATTCTTGGCCTCATAATAGTCAGCCCGGATGGGAAATACGCCAAGTATATCCCATCCGGGCTCTCTCTTTATCAAGGCCGAGTCTACCCCCCCCTCTAACAAGAAATCTATATTTAGGAGGCGCTCCTCGAACTCTCCTCCAAAGATTAATACTCACAGTACCTCAACCAGAGTATTGTATTTTTGCGAAAACTTTATTAATTTTGTGGTATCGGGCGACCGATGACATATTTTAGTGAAAGTGTTTCGCTATCCTTGGCAATAAAATTTGGCGATTTTAACAAAGTACAAGGTAGGCAATAACACTCATCGCTTGTACTCTGTATGCGTCGTTGGCACATTCTGTGTCAGCCCCATACGATACAAGTGTGGGGTATTGTTTATTTGTACTTGGGCCACGCCTAATGCCTATCGTCAGATAAACGAACAACTCTACACTTTCTTTTTTATTAATCGCTGCATAGGAGTTGGCAGATTAATATCGAATTAATTAACTTAAATTATGGGTGCTATAATAGATAGTTTTAAGCATGGACTTAAGCAAGGTCTTAAGATAAGTCTGATATTTTACCTTGTAACATTCATTGTATTATTGTTGAGTATAACCGTTTTTTCAATATCCATTTCTGCAAAACTGTGGATATGCGGAAAAATCTATAATATAGATGACTACGCCTCTTGTATATGTGAATTATTTTATGATGCCGTAAAAGATGATGATTTAGACAAAGTGATTAAAATTTCATACAATGTCGGAGAGTGGGGCGATGATAAAGGCGAGGAAGCACGAGAACAATTTGAAGATGCAATGCAGCAATGGGTAGAAGAAAACCCATATAAAGCAGAACGCATTGATGACTATTTCCGCAAACACCGTGATGTAATTCCTAAATAGGAATAATCGAGCTACAAAATATAGCCTTCAGGTACTTAAGTAGCCATTTCATACACCCTAAAACAATTTCATACAATGCAACTAAAAATAGTTGCATTGTATATTTACACTCGTTACTTTTGCCTTAAACATTAGCCTTAGGCTAACACATTATTAGAAAAATAGAATAACAAATAAACTAACCCTATAAAACGCATATTAACACTAATTGTGGTGGCAATAATAGCCACCACAAATATCTGCTCGGCGCAGGGCGGACTTAACGAGATTCGCTTCCGAGGCTGGGATGATAAAGATTGGTTCGATAACGACTATATCCGAGAGCTACGCTCATATTTGGATGCCTATTGTCGTGGAGAGGTTGAGTGTCCCTCGTTAGATAAATATTCAGATATTGTCGATAGCCAATTTATCATTGCAGGCATTGAGCCTTCGTATTTCGGAGGAGTGAGTGTTGCGGTGATTTTTCTTGATGACCCGACCAAGGCATTTAGCTCGCATGTATATAGCTATGTTGATGAGGAAAAGAAGATTGTAACCGACTATGAGGTATGGGGAATAGAATTAAGTGCTGACAACCTGACTATCACTCGCGAAGATATACTTCGTATAGATGAGGAAGAGCAAGATGAAAAAGTATTATGGTAGCAATCTAATAATGTGAACTTTAATGATAATACTACGACTATGAAAATATTTCTCACAAGCATCCGAGACCTCTTTACTCGCACCTATGACTTTAGAGGTGTATCATCGCGTGCCGATTTTTGGTATGCAATTCTTTTCTATCTAATATACACTATCTCGATCATATATATCAACGAATTTTATACGCATTACTACTTTGATTGGGCCTTGTTATATTTTATTCTCTACACTGCTATTCCTTATTTCTCACTTGTTGTCCGCCGAATACGCAATATAGATAAGTTCAATTGGGAAGTATTGCTAACAATCGCAGGTTGTGTGCCATATTTATTTGGATTCCTATACTTTGCTTCTTGGTACTTGTAATTGAAAACGATGCCAACCTCGATCCCGTTTCGCAAAATGGGGCGTAGACCCTCACAACACTACCCTATTGCTACATCTGCTCCACGATCGGCAGCAGCTCTCGAATATCATCTATTACAACATCTGCTCCGGCCGCTATGAGCTCCTCGCGTGTGGCATTGCCCCACGAGACGCCAACAGCCCTCACAGAGGCACTGCGGGCCATAAGTATATCCACGGGCATATCGCCCACAACAATGGCTTCAGAGGTGTTAAAACCGCCCCTCTGGAGGATGACCTCCACAGCCTCGGGCTCGGGCTTATGACGGCTGACGCTATCCGACCCGAGAATATAGCTGAAGAGGTGGTCTATCGCTCGCTCGCGCATAAAGAGCAGCAGCGATGGCGACGAGCGCGACGAGGCTACGGCAAGAACAATGCCCTCGCCACGGAGGGCGTGCAACGTCTCGGCGACACCATCGAAGAGTTGTGGGATGGCCGAGGCCACATCCTCGAAGTATATCTCGCGATACTTGGCCACGCACAGCTCGGCCGCGTGACCATCCATATCGGGATAGAGCCTGAGAAAGCCATCGTAGAGCGTGAGGCCGATGGTTGCAGCACACTGCGCATCGTCACGCTCGGCAAGGCCCATACGCCGTATGGTAGCCTGCATCGTGCGGATAATGTTCTGGCGCGTATCGGCCAACGTGCCGTCAAAGTCGAAGATTATCAATCGCGGTTTCATAGAGTAAAGGTAGTAAAAATTGTTAAGATGAGCAAACAACCCACAAAAAAGCACCGCGTAGCGGACGAGCGCAGGCGACATTTACTTGGTGGCCTTGTGCTGTTGCGCAGTCGATAGGATTTGATAGGACTTAATAGGACTTAATAGGACTTAATAGGACTTAATAGGACTTAATAGGATTAAGCGCGGGCGACATTTATCCGTGAACAACCTGCTATCCCTATTTTTTCCTATCTCTTCCTATCTCTTCCTATACTTCCTATTTAGTCCTATTTCTTCCTATTCAGTCCTATCTATTCCTATAAAATAAAGACCCCGAGGCAATCACCTCGGGGTCCAACGATTGAGAGGCCGCAGATGACCCCTTATCACATCAAATTAGTAGATCAGCTCCACATCATCGACCAACATCAAGCTACCTGTCGAGCCGGTGAAGTAGTCACCAAAGCGCGAGCCCGAGAAGATGATAATCATGTGCGTGGGTATGCGCGAATAAGAGACATACTCCAGAGGCAGGGTGAACTCCATCCAGCCATCGGTGCTCTCGGTGAGGATTATCTCGCCCTGGCCGATGACACTCTTGCCACTCTTGTCGAAGTAGGTGCTCTCATCCTTGGTGTTGACCACCACGGGGCACGACTCGCTACCGCCATACTCCTCGGCGGTCCAGTCACCCACGGCGATAAGTATCTGACCCTCATCCAGCTGACCCTTGGCCAGGTCGGGACGTGCCGCAGGGATGCGACCCACCTCGTCGATGACACCGCAGTTATACTTAACCCAGCCGTGCAGAGCCACGGGACGTGACGTGCAGGGGCGGCCGAAGTTGACAAGGCCATCGAGGCCCACAAGGCCACCGAACTCGCCAAGGAAGAGGTTGCCGGCAGCAAACTTACCCAGTCCCATGATGGCGGCCTTCTTTGACTGAAGCGAGGCGGCATACCTACCCACAGAGCCGGGGCGTATCTCCTCCGTAGGCTCGGTGAGTGTCGTGCTGGCCATCTTCGCACCATCGTTACCGCTACCCCAGAAGGGCGAAGCACCCTCGGCATAGGGGTAGTAGCAGCCATCGACGATAGACCAATCCTCGAAGCCGGCATTGAGCAACTCGAAGGTATCCTCGGTGGTGACGGTCACAACATCCGTATAGTTCTCATTCGAGAAGGCCACAACGTCGTACGATGTCATAGGCTCAAGACCCTCGATGCAGGCGGTGAAGTTACCGCCATCGAGAGTGATGTCGTTGACGTCGATCCACTCCTCGCTGCCCGCCGAGCGGTACTTAAAGCCGAGCGTAGCACCACTACGACCCGAGGCATTGAGCCATATACGCTTGGCCCAGGCATCCACGGAGTTGAACTGCACCTCCACCTCGGTGGGTACAACACAGAGTGTCCACATCTCCTCGATATCGCCATGGTAGGTCACCGTGACGTGGTGCACGGTATCCTCGAACGAGTTGAAAGAGAGCGGGTCGGGCGAGTAGGAGGTGATATCCTTCGGGCCGAACTTGGCCTCCGTGACCCTCATATTGCTCAAATCGGCATCCATCGGCACATAGGCCGTGGCGATGTGGCTAACCTCGTCGATGACGGCCTCGCCAATCTGACCCTCGACACGGAAGTGACGCTCGATGGTCTGCTCGGCAGAGATGGTCCACTCGTAGTCCTGATACATCGACAGGGTGACATACATGGGCTTGCGCAGGTCGAAGACTCCGGGAAAGGCGGTATCGCACTCCGCTCCCGAGGTCATCTCAACGGCAGTGATGTTGACCTTGCGGATATCCGTAGTCTCCTCCAAGTCGAGCTTGACGGTGTGGGCCGTAGCATCGATCTGGGGCGAGGACTTCAGTCCGTCGGCCTCTAATCGCGTGATGTCGAGCTTGATGACAGGATAGGGAATATCGTTTTTGATACACCCCACTGTGGCCATAGCCACAAGGCCCAAAGCTATAATTCTGTTATATATCTTCATATCTGCTACGGCTTTTTACTATTCCACAGATGGGCGACGATGCCTATCTGAATATCGGCGATATTGAACTTAAACTTCATACCCGAGCGGTCACGGCGTCCCGTGATGGCACCCAGCTCATCGACATGGCGCACGTTGTTATAGTAGAGACCACCGATGCCCACCGTGACGGTGACACACACCTGCGGAAAGACATAGACCGCGATACCGGGGTTGAAGTTGAGCTTGGCGGCGAAGGTGCGGTTACGCGAGTTGCTGACACCCTCGTCCGACGAGGTGTAGAGATCCGACGTACCCGTCTTTACGAGCAGCTCCTCTTCGAGGATCACACCCAGGATGCCGCGACGGTCAAGGCCCACATAGTTGCGGTGGAAGAGCGACCACGAGAAGCTCTCGCTGCGCAGACCCACGCCCGAGAGCGAGAAGTCTATGTCGGCAGCCGAGCCGAGGTTGAGGGCCAGATTGCCCAGATCACCCTGTATAAACTCGTAGCCAAAGCGCACACCCACAGCGCGGTTAGTGCGGTATGTATAGGCGATGAAGGGCTTTACGGTGGTGCGCTTCAGGCCCAGGTTGATGTCGTCGAGCAGCAGCATAAGATCCGAATCATCGGCCCTCATCTTGCCGTACGACGCCGCGAGGCCGAGCATGACCTCACCCTTATAGACAAACTTATTCTTGTCGATGTTACGGTCGATGCGACGTCCCATGGGGAGGAAGTGTCGCTTCTCGCTCTGCGAAGTCTTGACAGCGAGCGTATCAACCGACTCGACGGCTGCCTGTGCAGTGTTTGCGCAGAGCACAACAGCGATAATCAATATGATGAGTCTTTTCATAGTGCTGCAAGTTTAGAGGTAGAACGAGACACCAAAGCCAATAGAGAGAAGGTTGACCTTGAAATTCATATCCGTAGAGCTGTATGTACCATCGTCAATCTGGTTGCGCAGCTGCTTCACACGCTCGTAGCCGATGCCAAAGACACCGATAGAGAGCTCCAGCGCGGTATTGTTGGTCACGAAGGCTACGATACCGGGCTGCAGGGCCAGCGACATACCGAAGCTGTCGGCATAGCTGCCTCGATAGTTCTGCATGCCGTCGATGACACCATCCTCGGCCACAATCTTCGAGCGACCACCCGAGGCATTGAGCTGCACCTCGGCAAAGATGGCAAAGCGGTTGCTGTGGCCCAGAGGGATGTAGGGACGCCAGAAGAGCGTTCCCGTATAGCTGTGCTTAATCTGGTGGTAGTAGTCCACGTTGATGTTAACGCCCGTCTCGGCATCGCCAAAGCTGAGGCTGCCGCTGTCGATGCTCAACAGCGAGCGGCTATAGCCAAAGCGCACACCCACAGACATATTCTTCCACGGTGCATAGGCGATCATCGGGCTCACCTTGACGGTATAGCCCTCCGAGTTGATGTTGCTTATGACAAGGAAGTTATAGTCCTTGTTGGTGTGTGTCGAGTAGGATGCCGTACCACCAAAGATCCACTGTCCGCGAGGCACAAAGCAGTCGTCGGTCGAGAAGCCGCGCATCTTACGCGCCTCGTTGGGCGTAAGCTCCACCGCAGCAACCGACTGCTCGGCACTCTGCTCGGCCACCGTCGCAGCCGTATCGTACATTTGCTCGTCGCTCTCCACACCCTGGGCATGTGCCACAGCACACACCACCACAGCGAGGAGAACCGATAGGATTTTCTTCATCAAAATCAATTGTTTAGGACTGCTTCATGCAGCCAAATTCATATAGTAGGCCGACATTGCCGATGGGAGAGCCGCGCAGATGGCCAGCTCTCCCTCGGGCTATATCGTGTGGCACAGGCTTACCACAAAACAACCGTTAGTAGTGGAATACTATGTCGTCGACATACATCCACGAGTCGGTAGAGCCGCAGAAGTAGTCACCATAGGCCGATGTAGCGAACGACACAGAGACCTTCTTGGGAGTCATGCTACGCCAGTTATCGACATAGGTCAACTCAACGCTCTTCTGAACCCAATCGCTATTAGAGTCGGTGTCAGAGAGGTAACCATAGGCGATTATACCCGGCTTATCCTTGAGGTTGTCGGCCGTGAGGAATGTCGACTCGTTGGTCGTGTCGACGGTATATGTTGTACCGTCGGTGACAAGTACCATAGCCGAATAGGGATCCGTGCCACTCACCTTATCACCATGGCTAATCTGACCCTGGTTGTTCTTCATCCAGAATGTAACCTTGGTGGGACGGGCCGTATACGAGAAGTCCTTACCGAAGGTAACCTTACCACTCATCGTCGATATGTTCAACTCGAAGCTACCCGTAAAGAGGTTACCTGCTGCGAACGTACCTACGGCAGCCCTCGCCTTAAGATTTGCACTATACGAGCCACTATGAGCATCGGTTGACTGTGTCATCAGGGTAGTAAAGTTGTTGTTACCCGAGCTCCACAGACCACCGGGCTGCGTGTTGCTGTTCCAGATCTCGAAGTCACCATTGGGCAGCTGCGCACCATTGGCCGTGGTGTGGATGAGGCCCTTGCCGGCATCCTTACCATCGACGATGAGCTTATAGTAGTAGCTCTTGTTGGCGGCAAAGTCGGCCACAGCAGCTGTATATAAGCCATCGGCACCCGCCACGGTGTCAACCTCGCTCCATGTGCTACCATCGGTCGAGTAGGCGATCTTTACCGACGTAGCCGAGGTGTTGAGCACCAAGGCCTTTAGGGTAGCATCACCAAACCAGAGGTCGTAGTCGCTCTCGGTCATAGGCAGCACACCCTGAACATTGTAGGTCACGGGCTTCTCGAGCTTACCACCGTCGACATCCTCCACAATGAAGGTGATGTCGTTCTTACCACCTGGAACGAGGACAAAGAAGTCGTCGGCGATGGTGACGGTGTAGTTCATGTCGTCGGTCTTGTTGAGGGTGATACCCGCCACGGTGTCGTTAAGCAGATCATACTCCACGCCATCGGCCGAGATTACAAACGTCTCGATAGCGGCCAACGCCGACACCTTATAGGTAAGGCTCTCGGCGACAGATGACTGCTCCTCCGAGATGTCGAACTCTACACCTACGATGGTGGGATCGGGGCTGAACGAGATGTTATCGTCGAACTCCTCGATAGTCTCATCCACGGTTGCGGTGATGGTAAGCGAGCCATCGGCATCGGCCGAGTACTTGAGCTTAACGGTGTACTTTGCCGCAGCCTTAACATTTGCGATGGTGCCCTCCTTGACGATTGCGCCCTCAACGGGGTGCTCGCCCTCGAAGTGCCATACCAGCGTGGTCTGCGCCTCGGGAAGGATGAAGTAACCCTCCGACGATGCGGTGTAGTTCAGGGCAAACAGATCGCCACTATCCACAGCCGACTGGTCATAGCTCTCGGCAATGGCAATGGTCGTAGAGTAGCCCTCGTTGAGCGTCTCGGCGATGGTAGCATCGTACTGCACAGCCGCAATGGTCGAGAGTAGCGAGCACTCAACACTCACGGGGGTTACCACTTTGGGCTTAACCTCGAACTCGCTCTCACCGCGGTAGAACTTACCGTCGAAGGTGGCGGTACGCTTCTGGCCAACCTCAACTACGGCGACGTAGCGATCGGCAAGTAGTGACATATAGTCGGGAAGATCGTTAATCGAGGTGTAGCGACGGATGAGCTGACGCTCACCCTCCGCCGTTACCTTATATATTTTAATGCTGACAGCCTCATCCGCTGCAACATCCGAGGCCAGAGCCACACTCATGCGTGCAGCACCCTCGTCCTCGTTGTAGACAACAGGTTCAGTGTAGTTATCCTTTGAGCAAGATGCCATAACAAGCACCATAGCTACGATTGACAATATCTTTTTCATAGTCATTTTCATAATTTATGGGCTACTCGAAATGCATCATTACAGTCTTTGTGGTGGTGTTACCCTTGGCATCGATGACAGTCATCTCGAAGTCGTGGTCACCGCTACCAAGTGCGTTGAGCAGGCCAAGGAAGGTGGTGATGCTCAAATCAAGCTCCTTCTTGCCAAGAACGGCGTCACCAACGGGGAAGCCAAGGCCACCCAGCTGTTCGAAGTACTGCGTGTCGTTCACAAGGCTGAACTCACCTGCAAGACCTACGCCGGCCAACTCCTCGGGAGTAAGCGTATCAGAGATGATCTTAACCAGGAAGTCGGCAATGCCATTGGCTGCCGTAACGGCCAAATCACATGTCATACCTGCAACATAGGTCTGACGCTCATCGATGTTGTAGCCTACCCAAACGATGCTTGGACCTGCGGCCTGGCTATTGCCATAGACGATGGTCAGCGTGGCGGTCGATGTGCGACCCTCCGAGTCGGTCACGGTGATCAGATAGGTGTGCGTACCCTCGTAGGTGTGCAGCAGATCGGCCTGCGATGCGAACTTAAGACGTGTAGAGGTCTGGCCCGCAGCATCGGTGGGATAGCCCATCATCTTGAGGATGGCTGCCGAAGCGGTGGGGGCACACAGATCCTCCTCCAGGGGCATAATCTCCGAGTAGGCACTCTCAAACTCTGCGTTGTCCGACTCTACCTTAACCTTAATAGAGCTGATTGCGCTTGTGGCCGTGATGTCGATATTGATAGACTTGGTGAAGTTACCGTCGGCATCGAACATAGCATCCGTAAGCTCGAACTCCTCGGCAAGGTCGTAGCCCTCCCACGAGATGATCGGCAGATCGGTATCATCGGCGATGGTCTCCTCCATCAGAAAGGTGGCAGTGTCAAATACGACCTCCTCATCGTAAGCCCAAGTGTCACACTTAATGCCAATCGACGCGGTACCATCAGAAGCGTGGGCGATAACCACGTTAACCTTACGCCACTGCGCAGCCTTAACACCTGAAATAGAGTGTGTCATGACGATATCCTTATCCTGACCCACATAGCGGCAGTTAAGCGTAAATACCAGCGTATTCTCCACATCCACAGGCTCGAAGTAGCCGGCACGGCTCTCGGTCATGGCGTAGAGCAGCGAGCTATCCTCCAGAGCCACGTTCATCGTGGTGTAGGCCGGGTCGAGCTGATCGGCGATATCGGCCGAGTAGGCAACCGTAACCTTGATGTTAGCCAGCTTGCATACGATGTCGTCAACAACGGTGGTCTGCTTGCGTACCACCACAAACTCCTTCTCGGCTCGGTACACGGGGCTCTCCCACTCTGCACCGGCCATGTCGCCTGATGACATGGTGAGCTTGTAGACACCACCGGGCAGCTCAATAGGCTCGGCGGGACGCTCGCCATAGAGGAACTCGCCGACAACAGCACCCTCGGTGTTGGTGATTACCACGTTAAAGGTATTGATATCGACCTCACCGGCACGAGTCTTTGAGGTCTCGCTTGCGAAGTTCTCGGTATCGAGCATAACATCAGCCTTAAGGCCACCTACGGCCAGGTAACCGATGTTATCCTTCTCATCCTCCCCACCTTTGATATAGTTGGGGTTATCCTTGCTGCAGGCACCCAGTGTCAAAGCCACTACGGTAGCCATGCAGAGCATCTTTACAACTGATTTCATATCTTCTCTTATCTTTTATTATGCATACTGGTTGAGTTCCTCATCAATCTCTACGCTCTCAACGAGGCTCTCGTTAAGGGTGATGGTGAGTGTTGCCTGACCCGCTGTCGAGACGTCAAAGGTGACGTTGTAGATGGTGCGGGGCTGGAGGCTCTCGCACTTCAGCTCGGGAAGGGCCACGGTCACGCCCTCGGCACCCGACTGGTTGGGCTGCTTGGTAGCCGAGCCGTTGACAACAAACGACGTGGGAGCTACGAACAGAAGCTCGCTCTGTGCCGTTACATCAAAGTCGTTACCCTGCGCCGTGGTGAGCGTGAGGCTATAGCCACCCGGGAAGTAGCTCTTGAACTGATCGGTAACCTCGACCTTAACCAGTGAGTTGGCGATGGTAGCCGTGATCTCTACGTTGGTGTGCTCGCGGGCCTTAACCTCGAACTCGGCCTCACCCACAAAGGCGGCCTTGTCGTAGCCCTCGACAGTGACATCACCCGAGGCTACGGTAGCCTTATAGGTGCCCTTGTAGAGGTAGCTGTCGTTGAACTCGGCAACGGCATCATAGTCGGCAGTGTAGCTCATCGACACGCCGTCGATGGTGAGGCTGAAGTCCTCAATGGCGGGAGTTGTGCAGCTCACCTCGGTGGTAAGCTCGGCACGAGTGATGGCCGTAACCTCGGTAGATGTGCCGCAGGTGATGGCTACGCTACCCTCTCCCTCTGCTCCAAGCTCGTTTGAGGGCTTGTCACACGAGACAAGCATCAACGCTGCAAATGAAGCAATCGTAAAAAGTCTTTTCATAGCGTTTTGTTTTGTAATTAATTTTTTTTAGTGTTCATATCTAATTGTTGGGGACAATTTGCACCTTGATGTTGTCGACATAGAGCCAGAAGTTACCGTTACCTATCGAGGTTATGCCCGATGCGGCATTGGTATCGGCCTGCCATGTGAGGCGCGACGTGGCATTACAGCCCGTCAGCACAGTCTCGGCATAGCTGGTCACGTTGGTAAAGCTACCCGACTGGTCGGAGATGACATAGCCATTGATCGTTGTCGTATTCTCGATGTTGGTATCGCCACTCACGGCCGATGTCTTTGAGGTCCATCCCACGCTCATGGTCGTGCTACCGGCAACCGTGAGGTAGCTGTTGCTTGCTGCGCTATAGTTAAACATCACGTTGATGCTGGCATTGGCGTTGCTCTTCAGTAGCGACAGTGCCGACGTATCGAAGCGACCTCGATAGGTACCCGTAGCACCCAATGCCGTCTCGTAGCGTGCACATACACGAAGCGATGTACCCGCCTCGCAGCCATAGCGACCTCCCGACCATCCGGGCAGTGCAGTGGTGTAGGCCGAGAACCAGCTGTTGTAGTCCTTCGAGTCGCCACTAAAGCCGTTAGCCGGGTTGTCGTGACCATCCGAGAAGGAGGGCACATCCGAGAAGTCCTCCTCGAAGAGGTAGGGGATGGCCGCAGGGGTCATCGTATGCTCGCAGTACTCCACCAAGGTACCCGTGTTGACCTTCACCGGCACAATAGCGTGGTCGGTATCGAAGGTGAGTGTAAGGTCTACATTCTGATAGCCCGACAGGTCGGTCTCACCGAAGAGCTCCAGGGCGTAGACATTCTCCTCGTTGCGCGTAAAGACATCACCGAGCTGTGTGCCGTTATGATCCGTGATGGTGAACGTGTTGAAATCCTCACCGAGGAGGTTGCTGCCCACCGAGAAGTAGAAGACGGTGTACTTATCCAACTCGGGCGTTGCCATGCGAATGGGTGTGACGTGGCCGGGGAGCATCTCGCGCGTGAGCGCATAGGTGTTGCTCACCGAGCGACGGCGACTACCCTTGACCTTGTAGCTCACATCGCCATCCACCGTGCCGGGCAGGACAAAGACCCAGATCGTATCACCCTCATCGAAGCCACCCTCATTCTCCACCACAATGGTGTTTGATGTGGGGTTGTACAGAGGCTCGGCATCGGGCTGTGTCACATCAAACGAGATATCGCCCACGACGGCCGTCGGGAACTCTATCTCGAGGCGTGTGAAGCGATAACCAAAGATGTTGCGACCGGTGGGTATGTCGATGCGCACGGCGTGCATCAGGTGGTGCATTGAGCTCTTGAGTGTCTGGTGTGTCGAGGTCAGCGCACCGCCCTGGACAGGTGTGGCGATCATCACATCCAACTTACCGTCATACTCACCCGACTGTGTGGCGGGGATGGTATAGCTTGCCGTCGTGCCACTAATGCTGTGGGGCAGCGGGTAGCACATCGAGTAGGTGTAGTCGGCCTCGGCCATTGCCGGAATGTTAGCCTCAAAGACCGCCTCGCTGTAGCTATCGGTGTAGTGGTGCATAGCGAAGGTGGTGCCGGCCAAGCTCAACTCGCCATCGCCACGCTCGGCCCACACCGCGATACGATCACCGGGCATCCACTCGGTGGTGGTGCCATCCTCACCTATCGCCGTGCGAGTACCCTCCACGGGCAGCGAGAAGCTCGCCTTAACCAGCCTTTGGTCGGTGGTGCCGCCCTGACCAAGGTCACCCTCACAGGCAACCATCAGCGCAGCTACAACCGCCAAAGCAAATATCTTTCGAATAGAGTTCATATACTGAAAGTATAACTTATATCACAAATCTGGGCAAAGATACACTAAACGGGGCCATTTGAAAAATAATTTCAACGAACACCCCGTTTTTCTAAACATAAAACCCGCCTTAAGCACAGACAAGCCCACACGCTTTTTGGGGCGTATGGGCTTGTGTAAGTATTTATACTTAAATATTTTCCGCTCTTGTGACTCGCTATCGTGCGAAGTGCATCTTCGAGGGTCGCTTCACGCTCTGGCGCGAGGCCTTGGGCTGCTCACCGACCATCGAGGCAGGCTTCTGGCCATATACCCTGCTTGCCGAGAGTGTGCCGGCCGACGAGGGGCCATAGACGTACGACTGCACGAACTCTTCAACATCCGACGAGGCACCATCCTTGGTGCAGGTGAAGCGGTAGCGGTACACCTCCGAGGCGTTGTCGTTGTAGTCGAAGGCCACGGCGGCAATCATCACCTCCACATCCCACGGTGCGCGGAAGTTAGCCGGTGACCACTGTATACCTGAGGCGTAGAGGTTTTCGATGATAAAGCTGTCGTCGTAGACCTCCTTGTCGTCAAGACCCTCGGTATAGTTGTAGACGGTGTAGAGGTAATAGCTGTACTCACCGACAATGTTAACCTCCAGAGGCAGAAGCGCATAGCCACGGAACGAGTCGAAGTAGTCTGGCTCAAGATCGGCCGCAGCATCACCATCATAGTAGGCATAGAACACAACCGAGATGTCGATATCGGCAACAACGGCCTCAAGGGTGCGGAACTCGCCACCATAGCGTATCTCTCCCGTGAAGGCCAACTCATAGGGATCCATGGGCACGATGGCTATCTTATAGTCGGTCGAGGGGCGCAGGTTACGCAGCGTACCCGAGGTGCTGCCCTGAAGAATTTCGTAGTAGCTGAACTCCTCGTAGTAACCATTGTAGCCAACCCTTACGACCTCCTCGATAGAGGCTCTGACCTCCTCGTCGGTGGTCGATGCCTCGTAGACATTCCAGTAGTACCACACCGAGGTATCCGACGCCTTGATTGACAGGTTGGCCTCGCGGTCGTCAACATTGCTAACGACAATCTCGAAGCTGCCGCCATCGGGCTCGGGCTCGAGGGTGCGGATCTGCTGCTTGAGCATCGAGGTGGTCAGCACACGGCCCTCATAGCCGAAGACGAGCACCGTATAATCTGTCGAGTGGTCGATATAGCTGAACGTGCCCTCGATGTCGCCCTCACAGAGGTACGACTCCAAGCCCCAAGTGCCGTAGGTATCAAGCAGATAGGCAAATATCTCGTCGTCGCTCTGCATCGCGGCGATATTCTCGGTAGGCTCCACAAAGATGACATACGGGTCATCGTTCGTGGTGGTGGTCTTAATATCGAAGGTTGTCTGTGTCACGTTATCGATCTGCATAGTAATCACGTTATCCGAAGCAGTGATAACATCGGCCGTAAACCACTTGTACGACACCTCGCTCAAACGCTCGCACTGCTCGTTCCACTTAAAGGCCATAACCAGGTACTCCTCACCCGAGTATGTCTCGAAGATGTAGCTTTGTGTGGTGTAGTAGGTGTTGTACGCGTAGACATCGGCAAGGGTGTAGTCCCAGGCCAGGTAGTCCTCTATGACCTTGTCGATAAGTCCCTGGGCTGCAGCCTCGATAGTGCCGCCAAACGCCTCATAGTTCTCGCGGCTGATGAGGTTCTCGAAGTAGGGCACGCCCTCATGCGAGGGGACAATGGTCACATAGGCCTCCGCGCCCTCACACCGAACATCAATATCGAAGGTTACGTCGTTGCCCTGATAGGGCTCGGTGGTTGTGAAGCTCGCCGAGCAGATCTCCGTAGTCGCACCGCCATACTGATCCATACCGTAGACATAGAGCACATACTCCGACTCGGTCTCAAGACCCGTAATGCGCAAGCCATTGTGTGAGCCCTTGCTCAAGACGCTCAACAGATAGTCCCAGATAGAGACACCCTTCTCGTCGGCCATTGCGCGGTAGTACTTCATATCCTCGGCAAAGATCTCCTCCTGCGTGTAGGCCTCGAACCACTCCTTCGACACCACCTGACCCACCCAGGTCATCTCCTCGGTCGAGGTCTTAACGTCGAAGGTGACGGTGGTCGCGTCGACATTCTGAAGCGTGATGCTGATGGGTGCATCGTACTTGGCCTGTATCACGCTAACTGCGTGTCGCTCACTACCATACCCCACATCAATGGTCGTCGTGCGCGGCTCCTCAGAAGTGTTGCGCTCAACCGCGAACTCGATCTTTCCGGGTGCTACGACAAGCGAGCTGACCCAGTCGGCCTTGCACTCGGCCGTGATGCTCTGACCCTCGATAGGCGAGAGTATCTGGTAACCGATGGCAAGCACCTCGCTATCGCCCGATGCCTCGATGGTCTCGGTGGCGAGCTGCAGGTGGCGCACCTGCGGCTCATCGTTCTCGCACGACACCACGCCAACGAGGGTTAGCAGCATCGCACAAAGTGTAAAAAATCGTCTCATAAAAAGGTATATTCTGTTAAAGTATCTGTTCTGTTAGGACTCCATGTGTGACTATCGCTGCTTTGCAGCAATAACGCCATCGATGTAGGCCTTGATCTTGGGCGCGGGGTCCTCCCAGCCCTCGGGCTTGATGACCTTGCCATCCTTGGGGTTGTAGTGAGGCTTGCCGTCGGGCCAGAGCTTGGCCATGTTGGCCTGCTGCACGATGTCGAACAGCTCGTCGGCCTCGAGACCCATCTCAACCATGGTGCCGAGGGCAAAGTACATAAGGTCGATCATGGCATCGGCCTGCTCATAGATATCGTCGGCGATAAGGAACTCGGCGACCTCCTCCTGCATCCACTTTGCACGCGACAAGGCACGCTTCTTATCCACCATCTTGGGCTCCGTGGCCACAGGATGACCAAACTTCTCGTGAAATTCACGAACATCATTCCACTCCTTCTTCATATTATTTTTTATTATATAGTTTTACGATCCGAATAGACAAAGGTAGTAATTTTAGCCGAAGTACCAACTTTATTTCGACAAAATTACTACCTTTGCAAAAACAACAATTTTAAATGATCACAATTAAAGCAAAGTTTAAGTGCAGCTCGGAGCGCATATCGCAAGTGCCGAAGGATGATTTGAAGGATATCGCCTTTATCGGTCGCAGCAACGTGGGCAAGTCCTCGCTGGTAAATATGCTCACCGGCATCAAGGGTCTGGCCAAGGTGTCGGGCACCCCGGGCAAGACACGCCTAATAAACCACTTTCTGATCAACGACAGCTGGTATCTGGTCGACCTGCCGGGCTACGGCTATGCCCGAGTATCGAAGTCGACACGCGGCGAGTTCTCGAAGCTCATAACGGACTATGTGCTTAAGTGCGAGAAGATGCACTTCCTCTTTGTGTTGGTCGACTCACGCCTTGAGCCACAGCGCATTGATCTGAACTTCATCAACCTGCTGGGCGAGAACGGCATACCCTTCGGCATCATCTTCACCAAGGCCGACAAGCTCTCGCAGGCACAGCTCAACCGCAACGTCAAGGCCTACCAAGCTACGCTGGCCGAGCAGTGGGAGGAGCTGCCTCCGATGCTCATCTCGTCGAGCGAGAAGGGGCGTGGCCGCGAAGAGATACTCGCCTTCATCGAGGATTGTTTGGCAAATTGTTGATAAAATAGATTGGCCGAAGACTTGTTTATTCGGTTTAACTTCGTATCTTTGTGTTGCCTTTTGGCAGACCCCGACTTTTTTACACGCAGTACTAAACAAACTAAACTATAATTTAGCTATGGCAATTCACAAAATCAAGTTCTTCGCTGGCCGCGGCTCTCGTTACCTGGCCGAGAAGATTGCTGCCGAGTATGGCATCGCCCTTGGCGACTCTGATGTATTGCAGTTCAGCGATGGCGAGTTCCAGCCTTGCTTCCACGAGTCTATCCGTGGCTGCACAGTCTTTATCATCCAGTCAACCTTCCCGCCTTCGGACAACCTGATGGAGTTGCTGATGATGGCCGATGCTGCACGTCGCGCCTCGGCACACCAGGTTATCGCCGTGATCCCCTACTTCGGCTGGGCACGCCAGGATCGTAAGGATCGTCCCCGAGTGCCTATCACCGCACGTCTGGTGGCCAACATGCTTATCGCCGCAGGTGTTCAGCGCGTGATGACCATGGATCTGCACGCCGACCAGATTCAGGGCTTCTTCGACCTGCCCATGGATGCACTCTATGCGTCGGGTATCTTCGTGCCCTACATCCAGAAGCTGGCTATCCCCGATCTGTCGATCGCCTCTCCCGATATGGGCGGTGCAAAGCGCGCATCGTCGTATGCCAAGCACTTCCAGGCACCTATCATCATCTCGCACAAGGAGC
>CALGRZ010000136.1 GCA_937880705.1 uncultured Alistipes sp. | reverse complement strand
CTCCAATACGAATTTACGACGAACATTTTTATAAGCCAACAGGAATAGAGCTTTTAATCACTGCCATCGATATAAAAAACAAAACAGTTTTGGAAATAAATAATATGCCAGCTGCTGAAGGTTTGGCAAAATCTGGACCGATGGTGTTGATTGTTACTTATTTCCTTTTAACTGTTGCAGAATTGTTTATATCTCCACTCGGCTTGAGTTTTGTGAGTAAAGTAGCACCACGTCACATGGTAGGTCTGTGCCAAGGTTTGTGGTTGGGTGCAACAGCATTGGGTAATCTGATGTTGTGGATTGGCCCATTGGTATACAACGCAGCTCCTATCTGGATTTGCTGGACTATGTTCTTCGTTGTATGTCTTATCTCTATGGGTGTTATGTTGGGTATGGTTAAGTGGCTTGAAAGAGTAACTAAGGCATAACGGATACATTGCTACAAATAGTAAAGGGATTGCATCGTGCAATCCCTTTCTTTGTCTCTATACCTTTTTACTTTAGTGGTGAGTCGGGCTCTTTGGCCATTACCTTATAGAAAATCTTATCGACTAAGCCTGGTGCGAACTTCTTGACAAAGTGTGTTGCGCGGCCCTCTGCCTCCATCAGGCATAGACGTTTGCGGCGACGTATGCCTTTGGCTACGATGCGGGCAACCTCCTCGGGAGTCATCATCTTACCCTCCTCGCGGGGTGTTGAGCCCTGCTGCGAGCCATCGGCTGTGAGTGCCGAGAAACGCACATTCGAGGCTGTAAATCCCGGGCAGGCAGTCATGACATGAAGTCCCTTCTTAAGGTTCTCGACACGTATCGTGTCTAAGAAGCCTGTCATGGCATACTTCGATGCCGAGTAACCTGTACGTCCCGGCAGGCCGTGGATACCCGCCACCGACGATATGCCCACGAGCGAGCCTTTGGACTTCTGTAGCCACGGCAGAGCATACTTCGTGCAGTTTACCGTGCCCCAGAAGGTAACATCCATCAATCTGTGTAGCACCTTGAGGTCGCAGTCGTCAAAGAGTGCGCGCATTGATAACCCCGCATTGCATATCAGCACATCTATGCCACCAAAGGCCTCCACGGCAGTCTCTATGAGGCGCTTGCAATCCTCCTCATTCACAACGTCGCATGCGGCATAGGCCACCTTGCCTCCCGCGGCCTCTATGCCCGCAGCTACGCGCTTAAGTTCCTCCTCGCGACGAGCACCCATGACAACCTTGGCGCCCATCTTGGCATACTCGCGTGCCATAGCCTCGCCAATACCCGACGAAGCACCTGTGACAACGACAACTTTTCCGTTAAGACAACTCTTCATGTTATATCTGTTTTTATAGTTTTCTTCACCCGTGCTCATCTTCGCACCCTCTCGCATCCTCTCTTATCCTTGCTCATTCTCGCCCCCTCGCTCGTTCTCGCCCCCTTGTTACAACTCCACCTTAAGGCCATCGTAGGCGAGGCCTACACCCTCGGGCAGTCGTTGCTCGGCCTCGGCATGGAGGCCTATCTCGTGCGAGAGGTGTGTGAGGTAGGCTTGGCGTGGTGCCACGCGCTCGATAAGTTGCAGGGCCTCGGCCACCGAGAAGTGCGAGTCGTGGCTGCGCCACCTCAAGGCGTTGACCACCAGCAGCTCGACACCCAGCAGCTTCGCCTCCTCGTCGGGGGCTATGTCGCTGAAGTCGGTGAGGTAGGCCATCTTGCCTATGCGGTATCCCACCGAGCGGAAGCGCGTGGAGTGGTGGCCGACGATGGGTGTTATGGTCGTGCCACCGACAAGGAAGGGCTGCTGCTCGTCTATCGTATGTAGCTCGATGACGGGCACGCCGCGGTACTTGTTACGCGCAAAGGCGTAGTCGTAGTCCTTGAGCAGTGTCGCGCAGGTGGGCTCGTTGGCCCATATATGCATGGTGCGTATGGTGGGGTAGTCCACAAAGTTGAAGGCTCGCACATCGTCGATGCCTCCCGTGTGGTCCTTATGTTCGTGTGTGAGGAGTATGGCGTCGAGGCGTGTGACACTCTCGCGGAGCATCTGCTGCCTGAAGTCGGGGCCGGCGTCGATGGCTATGCACAGGCCGTCAACCTCGATAAGGGCGGCTGTGCGCAGTCGTCTGTCGCGGCTATCTGTCGAGCGACATACCTCGCAACGACACCCTATGACGGGTATGCCCTGCGATGTTCCTGTTCCCAAGAATGTGAGCTTCATACGACAAAGGTACAAAAAAGTATTTTGTTTTCATCACTTTATTGGCTCTTTGTTGCAGTGGTCGCCTCTGGATGTAGTTAAAAAGAGAGGGGCCAACCAAAATCGCTTTTAGTCGGCCCCTGGGGTTTAGCTATCTGCTCTACGGAAGATTAGAGACGCTCCAGCTTAACGGTGAAGTGGCGCATGAGCTCGGTCTCCCAAACGATCTTCACACCGCGCTTGATCTCGTGGCGACGGTCGTAGACGTTCTTCAGAGCGGCTGCGATAACATCCATGTGGTTGTTGGTGTACGAGCGACGTGCGATGCAGAGACGCAGCAGGTCGAGGCCACCAAAGCGGTTCTCGCGGGTTACGGGGTCACGGTCAGCAAGGATGTAGCCGATCTCGCAACCACGAACACCTGCCTCGAGGTAGAGCTCGATGGCGAGGGTCTGTGCGGGGAACTCCTCCTTGGGGATGTTCGAGAGCACCTTGTCGGCATCAACAAAGAGTGCGTGACCACCTACGGGACGCTGGTAGGGGATGCCATACTCGTCGAGCTTGGCAGCGAGGTACTGCACCTGCTTGATACGGGTCTCGATAGTCTCGAGCTCGGTGTTCTCGTCAAGACCTACGGCCAGAGCAGCCATATCGCGGCCGTTCATACCACCATAGGTGAGGAAGCCCTCGAAGGGGATGCAGAAACGCTTTGCACCCTCGTACCAGTCCTCGTGACGTGTAGCGATGAAGCCACCCATGTTCACCAGACCGTCCTTCTTCGATGACATGGTCATACCGTCGGCGTAAGAGAACATCTCCTTGCAGATCTCCTTGATGGTCTTATCTGCGTAGCCCTCCTCGCGGGTCTTGATGAAGTAGGCGTTCTCAACGAAACGTGCAGAGTCGAATACCACGCGCTTGCCATACTTGTCGGCGATGGCACGAACGTCGCGGAGGTTCTTCATAGATACGGGCTGACCACCTGCGGTGTTGTTAGTCACGGTAACGATGATGAAGGGGATCTTCTCGGCGTTCTCGGCCAGAGCCTTCTCCAACTTTGCGCAGTCTACCTCGCCCTTGAAGGGGATCTCGAGCTGTGTATCCTTCGCTGCGTCGATGGTGCAGTCCAGAGCCACGGCCTTGCGGAACTCGATGTGACCCTTGGTGGTGTCGAAGTGTGAGTTACCGGGGACGATGTCACCCTCCTTTACGAGGTGCGAGAAGAGCACGTTCTCGGCAGCACGACCCTGGTGTGTGGGGATAACATACTCGAAGCCGGTGATGTTGAAGATAGTCTCCTTGAGCTGGAAGAATGACTTTGAGCCGGCATAAGCCTCGTCACCGGTCATCATGGCAGCCCACTGACGGTCGCTCATAGCACCGGTACCCGAGTCGGTGAGGCAGTCGATATATACCTGCTCCGACTTCAGGCCGAAGAGGTTGTAGTGAGCCTCCTTGAGCCACTGCTCACGCTCCTCGCGTGTGCTCTTCTTCAAAGGCTCAACCATCTTAATGCGATACGCTTCTGCAAATGGAATTTCCATAGTAGTGTAGTTTTTTAGGTTATTAATTGTTTAATTATATATTCTTTTTTCTCTGTTTCACACCCAGCTATTGTGCTATATAATAGCATACCTGCGACAAAGGTATGTAAAAATTTAGTCAAAAGCAAGCCCGCAGCGAAAATTGTTGTAATTTATCGCCGTGGGGCGGGGGCAGTGGGCGGTGGGCAGTGGGGCAGTGGGGCGGCGCAGCGCAGTAGGACTTGGCGCAGTCGGATAGGACTTAATAGGACTTGATAGGACTTAATAGGATTAAGCGCGGCCGACATTTATCCGTAAACGGCCTGCTATCCCTAAATATCCTATCTCTTCCTATTTCTTCCTATCTCTTCCTATTTCTTCCTATCTCTTCCTATTTAGCCCTATCTCTCCCTGCTCTCCCTGCTCTCCCTGCTCTTCCTGCTCCTCTATTCAGCCTGCTCTCGGCCGATAAGCAGCTCGAGGATCTGTATCGCATTCAGGGCTGCACCCTTGCGAATCTGGTCGGCAACACACCAGAAGCTGATGCCGCAGTCGTTGGTCAGATCCTTGCGTATGCGACCTACATAGACGGGGTCGCTGCCCTCGGCAAAGAGGGGCATGGGGTAGCTCTTCTCGGCAGGGTTGTCCAGAAGCACTATGCCCGGTGCTGCGGCGAAGGCCTCTTTGACAGCCTCCACGGTGAGCTCCTCCTCGGTCTCAACCCACACAGCCTCGGAGTGCGCTCGCATGACGGGAACACGCACACAGGTCGCCGAGGTGCGGATGTCCGAGTGCATGATCTTGCGCGTCTCGTGGAACATCTTCATCTCCTCCTTGGTGTAGTCGTTGGGCTGGAAGAGGTCGATGTGGGGTATGAGGTTGTAGGCCAGCTGGTAGGCGAACTTCTCGACCTTGGGCTCGCGGCCCTCGGCGATGTCGCGGTGCTGCTGCTCGAACTCCTGCATGGCGGTGGCACCGGCACCACTTGCCGACTGGTAGGTGGCCACATGTACCCTCTTGATGTGCGACAGTTGCTCGATGGCACCCAGCGCAACGACCATCTGTATGGTTGTGCAGTTGGGGTTGGCGATGATGCGGCGCGGGGCGTTGAAGGCATCCTCGCCATTGACCTCGGGAACAACCAGAGGCACATCCTCATCCATGCGGAAGGCCGACGAGTTGTCGATCATAAAGGCACCATGCTTGGTGATGGTCTCGGCATACTCCACCGAGGTTGAGCCACCTGCCGAGCAGAGGGCCACGTCGATATCCTTGAAGTCGTCGTTGTGTTGCAGCTCTCGAACCACGATATCCTCGCCACGGAAGCGGTATGTGCGTCCTGCACTGCGCTTCGAGCCGAAGAGACGCAGCTCCTCGATGGGCATCGGGTGATGCTCCAAAATAGCCAAAAACTCCTGTCCTACGGCACCACTGGCACCTACAATAGCTATCTTCATAATATACTGGTTTTTAAGGTTGTCTGTTAAAATATCTGGCGCGGTTTGTTGCGCAGTCAGTAGGATTTGATAGGACTGAATAGGATTTGATAGGACTTGATGGGCATTAGCGCGGCCGACATTTATCCGTGGGCGGCCTGCTATCCCTATCTTTTCCTATTTCTTCCTATTTCTCCCTATCTCTTCCTATCTCTTCCTATCTCTTCCTATTCCGTCCTACTCTCTCCTTGCTCTCTCTCCTTGCTCTCTCTCCTTGCTCTCTCTCCTTGCTCTCCTCTCTTTGCCCCCCTTGCTCTCCTCTCTTTGGCCCCCTTGCTGCTAAAAAAAGTCATCATCGGCGAAGATGTCATCGTCAATGGTGGTTGTCGACGAGCTGGCCGACGTGTTCATGTTGACCTCGCAGTCGTACTTGGGCTCCTCGTCCGAGCGTTCAAACTTATCGCTGCGGTCGACACCCAGCGTGCCATCGTCGTAGACCTTCGTGAGCAGCTTGCCGGCAATGGGCAGGGCTATGCGCGAGCCATCGGCCGAGTGCGAGAAGTGTATGCTGTTCTCCTCGCCACCTACCCAGGTGCCTATGACAAGGTTGGGCACGCAGCACATGAACCATGCGTCGACATTGTCGTTGGTGGTACCCGTCTTGGCGGCTATCTCCACGTCGTTGAAGCCAAACTGGTAGCGCAGGCGGCCTGCCGTACCCATAGTCACCACGCGCTGCATCATCGTGATCATCGTGTAGGCCACACGCTTCGAGAGCACGTCGTTGGTCTTGGGCGTGAAGGTGGCAAGCACGTTGCCCTGGCTATCCTCGATGCGTGTCACGAAGATGGGGTCTATGCGCACACCCTCGTTGGCGAAGGTGCAGTAGGCCGAGGCCATCTCGTAGGGGTTGCTGTCGTAGGAGCCTATGCAGAGGGCTACGACGGGGTCTATGAAGCCCTTGATGCCCATGTCGTGGATGAACTCCGCCACGGCCTCGGGCTGCTTGGCCTGCTTCATGATCCATGCCGAGTAGTTGTTACGGCTGTTCGCGAGACCCCAGTAGAGGGGGTGTGTGCCGGTGTACTCAACCTCGGTGGCCTCCTTGGGTGACCACATGCCGGCAGGCGTGTCGATAGATACCGGCACGTTGGGCACGGGGGTGCAGGGCGTGAGGCCGAGGTGGTCGATGGCGAAGGTGTAGATGAAGGGCTTGGCCGTAGAGCCCACCTGACGCTTGCTCTGCATGGCACCGTCGTACTTGAAGAAGCGGTAGTTGGGGCCTCCGACATAGGCCCTCACATAGCCCGTGTTGGGGTCTATGGCCACCATCGCGGCACGCATGATGGCCTTGTGGTGGATGATCGAGTCGCGCGGTGTCATCACCGTGTCGCGGATGCCGTCGAAGGTGAAGACCTCCATCTGCTGCGGCGTGTCGAACGAGGCTAATATCTCGGCCTCGCTGTCGCCCGCCTTGGACATCATGCGCCAGCGGTCTGTTTGGCGCATTGCGGCATCTATCTTCTCGTTCATCTGCTGGCGGCTGTGGTCAACGTATATCGAGCCTCGCGCCTTGATCTGCTGGTTCATGCGTGGCTGCACAACCTCGGCCATGTGCTCGGCCACGGCCTGCTCGGCATAACGCTGCATGCGCGAGTCGACGGTGGTGTATATCTTCAAGCCGTCGCGGTAGATGTCGTAGGGCTCGCCATTGGCCTTGAGGTTCTTGTAGCACCAGCCCATGATGGGGTTCTCCTCGTACTCCTTGAGTGCCGCCTTGTAGTCCCACTCGGTGTAGTAGTTGTTGCGCTTGGGCTCGTGGGCCATCATCGCGCGGCGCACCATCTCGCGGAAGTAGGTCGCCGTGCCCTGGTTGTGGGCATCGGCAACGCGGTGGTAGCGCGACAGGTCTATGGGCAGCTCCTTGAGCGAGTCGGCCACCGACTCCTCGAGGGCCCCTGCTACGACGAGGCGCGAGAGCACAAGGTTGCGACGCTCGCGGGCACGCTCATTGGGCTTGCCGTTGCGCAAGGGGGCGTAGGTGCCCGGGGCCTTGACCTGACCTGCGATGACGGCGGCCTCCTCGATGTTGAGCTCCGAGGGCTCCTTGCCGAAGAAGTTGTTGGCTGCCGACTTGATGCCGAAGTTCGAGTTCGAGAACTCCACGGTGTTGAGGTACATGGCCACAATCTCCTCCTTGGTGTAGTTGTGCTCGAGCTGTGTGGCGATGACATACTCCTGTGCCTTGGCAGCGAGTGTGCCCGCCTTACCCTCGAGGCCGTGGGCACGGCGGCGTGTCTTGTAGAGGTTCTTGGCCAGCTGCTGTGTCACCGTGCTACCGCCACCCTGACCCTTCTGTCGCAGTATGACGGTCTTGATGCCGGCACGCGCCGTAGCCTCAAAGTCGATGCCCGCATGGTCGAAGAAGCGCACATCCTCCGTGGCGAGCAGTGCCGCGACGATGGGTGGCAGCTCGTGGCCGTCGATGGTGAGCCACTTCGACCTATCCTCGGGGTAGAGCTCCTCGAAGGAGAGGTAGGTGCGGTTCTCGATGAAGTAGTTGCCTATGACCTGGCCGTCGGCCGAGAATATCTGCGTGGCGAGGTTCGTCTTGGGGTTCTCCAGCTCGTCAAACGTGGGCATGGGGCCGAGCACCTCATACTTGGCAAGGGTGAAGAGCAGCACGAGGGCTACGATGCCCACACCTGCCGTGGACCACATGGCGATGATGAACTTACCTCTCCAGCCATGAATCTTATTCGTCTCTTTTTTCGCTGTCATAACTATCTCTTTGTTTCGTTGTCGAAAGTTTAGGGCCTTGGTGCGTCAGAAGGGCATGCCGAGGCCAAATGATATATAGGGTTTGCGTGTTGTGGCGTGGTCGGTGGGGCTGCTGCCCTTGACATACACCGAGAGTGTTGCCGAGAGCGTTGCCGAGTCGGGCATGCCGAAGAGGTTGAAGTCCACGCTCAGGTCGCCGCCATAGGACCATATATGTCTGCGACGCTTCACCACAAGGCCCTCGGTGTCGAAGCCGTGGAGCTTGCGGAATGAGGCGTAGTCACCGCCGAGGTTGAGCCTCAGACGCTTGAAGTATATCACGCCGCGCCAGCCCCCATCGGGGTACCACAGCGGCAGCTGGTAGTTCAGCGACGTGGCCACATAGTGGTCGTTCTCGATATGGTACGACGAGAAGCCGCGGGGCAGCAGACGTGTCGACTTGAAGGCGAGGCCCGAGAATACGGTGGGCGACTGGAAGCCTCCGAGCGAGGTCTGGTACGAGGCGGCTATCGACAGCGAGTGGTGGCGCGCAAAGCCCGGGGTGTAGAGCTTGGCGTAGCCCACGACGAGCTGTCCGAAGTCGTTGGTGGTGGGGTTCATGGCGTGCGAGGCCGAGAGTATGACGCCCCACGGGGGTAGGAAGTCGCGGTGTGCCTGGCGCACAACATCCTGGAAGGTGATGCTCGTCTGCAACAGGTGCACACCCTCGGAGTAGCCTATGGTCGAGAAGTTGGTGATCTTGCCACCCTCGAAGATGAACCTGTCGACGTTGGCCACCATGCCGTTGGAGAAGTCCCACGCCGCCGCGATGTTGAGCTGGCGTGTGTGGTAGCCGCGCATGAAGAGCAGGGGCAGCGAGGCTCCCGCATTGACGGAGTAGTACTTGTCGCGCTTGGGTGCGTGGGGGAATATCAGCTCGTTGGTGTCGGGGTCGTAGGCGTAGACCGTGTGTATGTTCTGGCTGCCGCCATAGGTGGCACCGAGCCATAGGTTGACGCCGAGGCCGTAGTAGCGCAGCTTGAGCTTGTAGACCGAGCCCTCGTCGCGGTTCCAGCCCCATGTGGCGAAGCCCTCCATGGTCGAGAGTATGTTCTGCGACATCAGCGTGGCTCCCACGTTGAAGGCTATGCGCGACTCCTCCATAATCTCGTAGGGGTCATACGAGGCGGGTGCCCAGCTGTGGATGTTGAAGGCGTGGAGGGCGCGGCTGAAGCGGCGTGGTGGTGTTGTGCGACGTATCGTATCACCCTGCGCAGGGGTGTAGCGCACCGTGTCGAGGTTGACCACATCCCAGTCCTTGACCGTGGGCAGCACCACGAGGGGTGGCTTGGGGCTGTACTCCACCACTGTGGCACCATCCGAAGACTGCACCACAGGGAGGTAGCCACGCTCGTCGTAGCGCGTAGCCACCACACGGCCACTATCTATGGGCATGGGGTCGAACGCTCCGTAGCGCGATGTTGTCAGGCGCAGCTCCTTGGCCGTGAGCAGGTCGTAGCAGTGTGCCTCATCCTTGCCCGAGGCTATGGAGCCGTAGTATAGTCTGCCGTCGCGTGCACGCAGGTCGCTCAAGGTTATGTAGGCGGGGCGTGTCACAGCCTCGGTGCCACCCTTCACCACACGCGCGATGTGCATGCCGTCGTCGTCGGTGATGAGCAGGTAGAGGGCCTCGGTGGTGTTGTCCCACGCCATGCCGTGTATCTCGCTGCCTAAGGGCAGGGGTGTGCGGCGGTCGATGGTCGCAGGGCCGTTGATGACCACCGTATAGCGGCCGTCGTAGGTGTACTCCACCCACGCTATGCCGTTGCCCGTGGTGGGGGTGGGGTAGAGGATGTTACCCTTGTTGAAGCGGTTGCGCATGGCTCGCGGACGCTCCTCGTCGAGGTCCATGTAGAAGAGCTTTGAGGTGCTCTTCTCGTCGAAGAGTGCCGAGCGGCGGTACTCCGTCCACCATAGGCGGCCGTTGTCGCCCAGCGCGGGGCGTGTCGAGACCATTCCCGTGTAGGCGATATGTCGTTCACGACCCTCGAGCGTATCTATCTCGACGAGGGCCATGGGGCGGTCGAGGTCCTCTTTAAGGGCTATGATGCGACCCTCGGCCGTGGGCATGGGGTGTCGGTAGGTGGTGTAGCTGCGTGGCGTGGGTATGGGCAGGGGCGTGCTGCTCTCGGTGATGTCGTCGAGCGGTGCCCAGTGGCTCTCCAGCTCGTTGAAGGCATCGAGGAAGAGCTGCTTGGTGGTCACGCCATATAGCTTTTTAAGCACCAGCGACGAGGATATTATCATGTAGGGGCGGCGTGCTGTGAGCCATGCCACGTCGTTGCCCATGACGCGCCCAAAGCGGTTGTAGCCGTAGCGCGAGAGCAGGTATCCGAGGTTGTAGTGGTTGGGTATATGCTGCTTGTAGGAGCCGCAGAACCACTTGTCGATGTTGCGGTAGCGGCTTGCCACGTTGCCATAGGCGCGGTATGCCATCGTGAACGAGGGCTGCAGGCCGCGGCCGTATGTCGACATTGCCGTCTCGGTCATCACCGCATCGCCCTCCATCATCCATAGCGGCATGAGCAGCAGTCCCACCGTCGAGCTCTGCTGTCCGAGGATGTAGCTCAAGGCCTTGATAAGTCCGCGGTTGAGGTTGTTGTACTGCACGGCGTGGCGGTACTCGTGTGCCACGAGCTGCTTGGTCCACGGCATCGAGTATCCGTCGGGGTCGGGTGTCGAGAGGAACTCCACGCGCTTGGGCAGCCACATCACCAGGCCGTTGGAGAGGGCATTTGCGGGGTGCACGACAAAGGGTATCGACATCTGTGGGTGTCGGTATCCGTAGTCTATATCCTCCTTCACGGCATCCAGGTAGAGCATCATGCGCGAGGCTATGTTGCGTGCCGTGTCGGGATATACCACGCGGTACTCCTTGGTGCGCATCTGCTTCCAGCGGAACGATGTGGGGTCTGCGCCCCAGCTGTAGAACTGCGCGCAGAGCTGCTCGGCCGCAGTTAAGAGGCAGAGTATTAGCAGTATGGAGCGCAGTGCGTGTCTCATTGTGATACTTATATGTAACTACAACGCGGTAAAGGTACAAAAAAATGTTAAAAAACGAAAGTTTTTTTTAGGGAAGGTAGGAGGGGGCTGGATAGGAAGAGATAGGAAGAGATAGGAAGAGATAGGACTAAATAGGAAGAGATAGGAAAAATAGGGATAGCACACCGCTACCGGGTAAATGTCGGCCGCGCTTAATCCTATTAAGTCCTATCAAGTCCTATCAAATCCTATCGACTGCGCCACCGCGAACAAAACGAACACCGCGAACAAAACGAACAAGGCGAACAAAACGAACAAGGGCGAACACGCCTGTTCGCATGTTCGCGTGTTCGCATGTTCGCTGGGGGAGAACGGGAGAGGGAGAGTAGGGCAGGATAGGAAGAGATAGGAAGAAATAGGAAGAGATAGGGATAGCACACTGCTACCGGATAAATGTCGGCCGCGCTAAATCCCATTAAGTCCTATCAAGTCCTATTAAGTCCTATCGACTGCGCTGCGCCCCAAGCAAATTTTTTAACAAAAACTTATCAAAATACTTGACAACGCCTCTTTGATGTTGTATATTTGCAGCGTGAACTTTTCTACGGTGACCATGGCGGTAGACGGCTGCTCGCGAGGGCCAAATACCACCTGTAAACCGCTACACACTAACATAATAATATAGATTAAAGAATGACTACTGAATCTACTATTCAGCAGCAGGGGGATGCTATGCCCTCGGCTACACCTACGGCATCAAAAAATTTAACGGGCAAGGCTCTTGAGCGTGCCCTGCGTAACCTCGAGCTCGACATCATCACCGAGCGACTGAACGCCTGTCGCATAGACCTCAACACGCCACCGCCCGAGATAGAGCCACTGATAAGCATCAATGGTCAGTGTATATGCTCACGCGGCAACATCTCGGCTATCGTGGGCGAGGCAAAGAGCAAGAAGACGTTTCTGTGCACGGCCCTCGTAGCCTCGGCGATGGCATACCCTCATCCGAGTGGCCATCCCTTTGATAATGTGAGCAATAACACCATGCTCAACGTGGCGTGGATGGATACCGAGCAGAGTATACACCACGTCTACAAGGTGGCCAAGCGCATCAACGACATCACGGCCGTGTCGGCCATAGGCGTGAGCAAGGACCCGCGCATAGAGCTATATACGCTGCGCGAGTACTCGCCCAAGGAGCGCATGGAGCGTCTCTACGACATTATGCGGGGCACGCCACTGCCGTTGGACATCGTCGTCATAGACGGCATCTCGGACCTTATGTCCAACACCAACGACCTGGAGGAGAGTGAGCGTGTGGTGGGCGAGCTGATGGCACTCTCGACACTATATAAGTGCCACATCATCTGCGTGTTGCACACCAACCCGGGTAGTGACAAGGCACGCGGACATATAGGCTCGTCGCTACTGCGCAAGTGCGAGTCGGTGATATATGTACACCGCGTAGGCGAGAGCTCTATTGTCGAGCCGCAGTACTGCCGCAACGAGCCCTTCGAGCGTTTTGCCTTCCACATAAACAGCGAGGGTCTGCCCGAGCTGTGTGCCCTGCCCACGGAGAGCGTAGTTGAGAACCCTGTGGTGAGGATACTACGCGACTACTACGGGGGTGCTGTGGAGCGCGACACGCTGACCTCGAAGCTCGAGAGCCTGCTGGGTAAGAGCCGCGCCTCGGCACGCATGACCATAAGCCGTGCGCTGAACATGGGCTTGGTGATTATGGATACGGCCAACAAGTTGGTGACACTCCCCGGAGCAAGGACAACGGCGCAGTAGGGAGGGGTTGCGCAGCGCAGTCAGGCGCAGTCAGTAGGACTTGATAGGATTTGATAGGACTTAATAGGACTTAATGGGATTAAGCGCGGCCGACATTTATCCGTAAACGGCCTGCTATCCCTAAATATCTTATCTCTTCCTATCTCTTCCTATTCCGTCCTACTCTGTTTTTGCGCAGTCAGTAGGACTTGATAGGATTTGATAGGACTTAATAGGACTTGATAGGGTAGCGCGGCCGACATTTACCCCTAAACGGCCTGCTATCCCCAACTTCCTTAAACTCCCTATTTAGTCCTATCTCTTCCTATCTCTTCCTATCGCCCACGCCCGCCCCGTGCTCTCGCCCTCGCGTACTCGCCCGCCCTCGCCCCGCGAACATGCGAACACGCGAACAGAGGTGTTCGCCCGTGTTCGTTTTGTTCGCCTTGTTCGTTTTGTTCGCTCTGTTCGTTTTGTTCGCGCGACATACGCAACTTTCTGCGCGAAAGTTTGTTTGTTCGCGAAATTTTCACTACCTTTACCTAATGTTTTGGCAACCGATGCCACAAACCTTGAAACTTAAATTAACCAAATAATCACAAAACAACAAACTATGGCTACTAATTATTCAGGTAAAACTCGTACAGAGAGCGATCTTATCGGTGAGTTGGAGGTTCCCGTTGAGGCCCTCTATGGTGTTCAGACACTGCGCGGCATCGAGAACTTCCCCATCAGCCGCTTCCACCTCTCGGACTACCCCTTGTTCATCAACGGCCTGGCTATCACCAAGCTCGCTGCTGCCGAGGCTAACCACCAGCTCGGCCTGCTGACCGACGCACAGTTCGACGGCATCTCGAAGGCATGCCTCGAGATTATGCAGGGCCAGCACCACGACCAGTTCCCCTGCGACATGATCCAGGGCGGTGCCGGTACCACCACAAACATGAACGCCAACGAGGTGATCGCCAACCGCGCCCTGCAGATCATGGGCTACGAGGCTGGCCAGTACCAGTACTGCTCACCCAACGACCATGTTAACTGCTCGCAGTCGACCAACGATGCATACCCCTGCGGTATCCACCTCGGCCTCTACGCTACGCACCAGGTATTCATGAAGCACTTCAACGCCCTCATCGAGTCGTTCGACAAGAAGGCCAAGGAGTTCGCCCACATCCTGAAGATGGGTCGTACCCAGCTCGAGGATGCTGTGCCCATGACCCTTGGTCAGACCTTCAACGCCTTTGCACAGATCCTGAAGGAGGAGCGCAAGAACCTCGACTTCGCTGCCGAGGAGTTCCTCACCGTCAACATGGGTGCTACGGCCATCGGCACGGGTATCTGCTCGGAGCCCGGCTACTCGGAGAAGTGCATCGCTGCGCTGCGCCAGATCACCGGCTGGGATATCAAGCTCGCCGAGGACCTCGTGGCTGCAACGTCGGACACCACCTGCATGGTAGGCTACTCGTCGGCACTGCGCCGCGTAGCTGTTAAGCTCAACAAGATCTGCAACGACCTCCGTCTCTTGGCGTCGGGTCCCCGCTGCGGTCTGCACGAGTTTGACCTCCCCGCACGTCAGCCCGGCTCGTCGATCATGCCCGGTAAGGTTAACCCCGTCATCCCCGAGGTTATGAACCAGATATGCTACAAGGTCATCGGTAACGACGCCTGTGTTGCCATGTGCGCCCAGGAGGCACAGATGGAGCTCAACGCTATGGAGCCCACCATGGCACAGTGCTGCTTCGAGTCTGCCGAGATCATGATGAATGGCTTCGACACGCTGCGTGTCAACTGCGTCGACGGCATCAAGGCCAACGAGGAGCAGTGCCGCAAGTATGTTCAGGATAGCTTCGGTGTTGTCACCGCGCTGAACCCCATCATCGGCTATAAGAACTCTACGAAGATTGCCAAGGAGGCTATGGCTACGGGAGGTCGTGTCTACGACCTTGTCCTCGAGCACGGCATCCTGACCAAGGAGGAGCTCGACACCATTCTCTCGCCCGAGAATATGATCAAGCCCGTGAAGCTCGACATCAAGCCCCGCCGCTAATCGCCGAGGCTATGCCCATAGATAGGAGTGCCGCAGGTTATCCTGCGGTGCTCTTTGTTTATAGGGTAGCGGTGTGCTATCCCTATATATCCTATTTCTTCCTATCTCTTCCTATCCCCTCCCATCTTTTTGCGCAGTCGATAGGACTTAATAGGATTAGTAGGACTTAATAGGACTTAATAGGATAGGCGCGGCCGACATTTACCCGTGGGCGGTGTGCTATCCCTAACTTCCTTAAACTCCCTATTTAGTCCTATCTCTTCCCATCTCTTCCTATCCAGTCCTATCTCTCCCGACTCGCCCCCCCCCAGCGAACATGCGAACAGTGCGAACATGCGAACAGGCGTGTTCGCACTTGTTCGTTTTGTTCGCTCTGTTCGTTTTGTTCGCGTTGTTCGTTTTGTTCGCTCTGTTCGTTTTGTTCGCTCTGTTCGTTTTGTTCGCGTTGTTCGTTTTGTTCGCTGCCGTTCACTCCACAAATTCAACCATTCAGCACTACTATCACCCCATTTATTAAATTTATTTAATATAATTTCCAATATCCAAATAATTGTGTTACCTTTGCACGTTGAATTGGTGTTTTTGTGCGGATGAGCCTCTTTGTGGGCAACTGCCACATTCTCACCCCGATAATGGACATTCAAAGGAGAGATAATTTTATAACACAAGATTGTATGAGTAATGTAAACCTAACCCCCGACTACCTCTTTGAGGTGAGCTGGGAGGTGTGCAACAAGGTGGGTGGCATACACACTGTCATCGCCTCGAAGGCCCCTACCGTGAAGCAGACACTCGGTGATAAGTACATCACCCTCGGTCCCGACTTTACGCAGGATGCCGCCAACCCCGAATTTATGGAGGATGCCAACCTGATGCCCGCACTGCGCGAGGCACTCTACAACCGCGGTGTGCGTGTTCGCATCGGCCGCTGGGCTATCAAGAGCAACCCCATTGCAATACTTATCGACTTCAAGTCGTTCATACCCCAGAAGGATGCTATCCTCAAGCAGCTCTGGGAGTCATACCAGGTGGACTCGCTGTCGGGTCAGTGGGACTATGTGGAGCCCGTACTCTTTGGCCACGCCGCAGGTGTGGTGGTGTCGACCTTCGCAGAGAGCCTCGCCACAACCTCGACAAAGGTCGTGGCACACTTCCACGAGTGGATGACCGCCTCGGGTGCCCTCTACCTGCGTGACAACGCCCCCTATGTGGCAACCATCTTCTCGACCCACGCCACGGTCATCGGTCGCTGCATCGCCGGCAACCGCCTGCCCCTCTACAACGACCTCCACAAGTTCAACGCCGACGAGCTGGCCCGCCAGTTCAACGTCATGGCCAAGCACTCGCTAGAGAAGGCCGCCGCGAAGCATGCCGATGCCTTCCTCACGGTGAGTGACATCACGGCCAACGAGTGTAAGTACCTGCTGGGCCGTGAGGTTACGCGCGTGACACCCAATGGCTTCGAGAATGGCTTTGTGCCGCAGGGCGAGAAGCTCGACACGCTGCGCTGTGAGGCACGCAAGCGCATCATCAGCGTTGCCGAGGCTGCGTGGGACTACAAGTTCCAGGGCGAGCCTTTAGTGGTGGCCACAAGTGGTCGCTACGAGTTCCGCAACAAGGGTATCGACGTATATCTCGAGTCGCTCAAGCAGCTCGCCGCCTCGAACATCAACCGCGATGTGCTGGCTCTGGTTGCCGTGCCCGCCGCTACGATGGGTGCACGTCACGACCTCAAGCAGCACCTCGAGAGTGGCGCAGCCATAGACCCCTCGCAGAAGCGTTACCTCACACACTACCTCGAGGCCGAGGCGTGGGATCAGGTGTCGCAGAGCATCGAGGGCAGCATACTCTCGACCACAGCATCGCGTGTCAAGGTGTTGTTCGTGCCCACCTACCTCAATGGCCGCGACGGCATCTTCAACATGCCCTACTACGACCTCTTGGCAGGTGTCGACCTCACCATCTTTGCCTCGTACTACGAGCCGTGGGGCTACACCCCTCTGGAGTCGGTAGCCTTTGGTGTTCCCACCGTGACCACCACGCTTGCAGGCTTCGGCATGTGGGTAGCCAAGCACCACGACCACGACGGTGTCAGCATCGTGCGTCGTGACGACTACAACGAGCGCGAGGTGGTGTTGCAGATTACCGACATCATCCGCAAGTATATGGATATGAGCGCGGAGCAGTATGCCGCAGCGCGCCTCTCGGCACAGGAGGTGTCGTCGACGGCACTGTGGAGCAAGCTCTTCGGCAAGTATATGTCGTCGTATGCCGAGGCTCTGGACGGCTCTATAGCCCGCACCAACCGTGTGCTTATCGACGGTGGTGACCGCGACCAGCAGATCAGCTTCCTGCGCCAGCAGCTCACCTCAAACCGCCCCTCATGGCACCGCATGATGGTCGAGAAGAGCATCCCCGAGCGTCTGAAGCCCCTGGAGGAGCTGTCGCGCAACCTGTGGTGGTGCTGGACATCGGCCGCGCGTGACCTGTTCGAGTATGCCGACACCGAGCTGTGGGTAAAGGTTGACCGCAACCCCATCGCCCTGCTCGACAAGATGTCGGTAGCGCGCTACGAGGAGCTTGCCAACGACAAGGAGTTCCTCGCGAAGATGGATGCCGTCTACAAGGAGTTCTGCGACTACATGTCGGAGAAGCCCTCGAAGGAGCATGCCAAGGTTGCCTACTTCTCGATGGAGTATGGTCTGCACTCGTCGCTGAAGATCTACTCGGGCGGTCTTGGTATCCTGGCAGGTGACTACCTCAAGGAGGCATCGGATAGAAACGTGCCCATGGTTGCTGTGGGTCTTCTCTATCGCTACGGCTACTTCACACAGCGTCTCTCGGCGCAGGGTGCACAGGAGGCAACCTACGAGGCACAGAACTTCTACAAGCTGCCCATCTCGCCCGTGCGTGACGAGGATGGCAACTGGATCACCACGCAGGTGGCACTCCCGGGCCGTACACTCTCGGCTCGCGTGTGGAAGTGTCAGGTGGGTCGTACCGACCTCTTCCTGCTCGATGCCGACTACGAGGCTAACCTCGAGGAGGATCGTCAGGTGACCTACTACCTCTATGGTGGCGACTGGGAGAACCGCCTCAAGCAGGAGATCCTGCTCGGCGTAGGTGGTATCCGTGCCCTGGTGAAGATGGGCATCAAGCAGGAGGTCTACCACTGCAACGAGGGTCATGCCGCCTTTATCGGTGTTGAGCGCATCCGCAACCTCATCGCCAAGAAGCACCTCTCGTTCTCGGAGGCTATGGAGGTCATCCGCTCGTCGTCGTTGTTCACGACCCATACCCCCGTGCCTGCGGGTCACGATGCCTTCCCCGAGTCGATGATACGTCAGTATATGTCGCACTACCCCGAGGTGCTGGGCATCACCTGGGATCAGTTCATCAACCTGGGTAAGACCAACCCCAACGACCCCAACGAGAAGTTCTCGATGTCGGTGCTGGCCTGCAACCTCTCGCAGGAGGTCAACGGCGTGTCGTGGCTGCACGGTGAGGTGTCGAAGGATATCCTGGGCAACATGTGGCCCGGCTACTTCAAGAACGAGCTGCACATAGGCTACGTCACCAACGGTGTTCACTTCCCCACCTGGGTAGCCTCGAACCTGCGCCGTCTCTATGCCAAGTACTTTGGCTCGGCCTTCGAGGGTCACACCTACGACATCCCCGCATGGCAGAACGTGCACAAGATCGACGACAGGGAGCTGTGGACGGAGCGTATGTTCCTCAAGGAGCGTCTTATCAAGACCATCCGCAAGCGTTTCAGCGACCCCACGCAGGTACGTCTGCAGTCGCCTCGCCAGATGGTTCAGGTCGTTGAGAGCATCAAGCCCGATGTTCTTACCATCGGCTTTGCCCGTCGCTTTGCCACCTACAAGCGTGCCTACCTTCTCTTCACCAACCTGGAGCGTCTGTCGGCCCTTGTCAACAATAAGGAGCGTCCCGTGCAGTTTATCTTCGCGGGTAAGGCTCACCCCAACGATAAGCCGGGTCAGGACCTCATCAAGCGCATTGTCGAGGTGTCGGCCATGCCCGAGTTCGTGGGTAAGATTGTCTTCCTGCAGAACTACGACATGGAGCTTGCCCGCCGCATGGTTCAGGGTGTCGACGTATGGCTCAACACCCCCACACGACCTTTGGAGGCCTCGGGTACGTCGGGCGAGAAGTGCGTGATGAACGGTGTTATGCAGTTCTCGGTACTCGACGGCTGGTGGGTTGAGGGCTACAAGGAGGGTGCCGGCTGGATGCTGCCCATGGAGCGCACCTATGCCGACCAGCACTTCCAGGATGAGCTCGATGCCGAGATGATCTACAACACCATCGAGGAGCAGATCGTGCCTCTGTACTACGATCGTGCCGAGGATGGCGTGCCTCACCGCTGGGTTAACTCTGTTAAGCGTTGTGTTGCCGACATCGCCTCGAACTTCACCACCAACCGCATGCTCATCGACTACGAGGAGCGTTTCTACAACAAGCTGGCCGAGCGTAAGGCTCAGATGCTGGAGAACAACTACCTCATGGCGCGCCAGATTGCGGCATGGAAGCGTAAGGTGTCGGCTGCGTGGGACGATGTTAAGATTACCGATGTTAAGCGTTCGGAGCTCGACCAGCAGTCTATGTTTGTGGGCAAGAAGTACCACTTCGAGCTCACCATCGACCTTGCGGGTCTCGACAAGGAGGATATCGGTGCCGAGTTGGTTGTAGCCACGCAGATTGAGGCAGGCCAGGCCGCCAATGTTGTTGAGACACGACGTCTGGAGTGCGTTGCTGCCGAAGGAAACACCGTGACCTTGGCACTGGAGTATGCCCCCGAGCACACAGGTATGTTCGATGTTGCGTTGCGAGTCTTCCCCACCAACGACAAGCTGGAGCACCGTATGGACTTCGCCCTTGTTAAGTGGGCATAGGGCTATACCTTATATATAATATATAGATGCGAGGGTTGTGCTTCAGGGTGCAACCCTCGCTGTTTGTGGCGCAGTCAATAGGACTTAATAGGACTTGATAGGACTTGATAGGATTAAGCGCGGCCGACATTTATCCGGTAGCAGTGTGCTATCCCTATCTATTCCTATCTCTTCCTATCTCTTCCTATCTCTTCCTATCCCCCGCGCGTAAAATCCCCATTTTTGGCTATTGCGTGTTTAGCGATAATATCATACCTTTGCAGCGCAAAAAAGATAAATAACAGTGAGTAAGATGAGATACCTATCAATGATCGTTGTGATGCTGATGCTCGCTACCGCGGCGGTGGCATCACCCATTGTGGACTCCACTACGGAGCACCACGACCAGGAGCCCAAGCACCGACCTACGGATGCCAATGTCTTCGGCCACGTCATAGCTGCCGAGACTGGCGAGCACCTCCCCTATGCTACGGTTGCCATCAAGGGCACTACCATAGGCTGTGCTGCCGATGGCACGGGCCACTACCGTCTGCACAACCTCCCCGAGGGTGACCACATCATCGTGGTGTCGGCCGTGGGCTACCGCACCGTGGAGTTCCCCTTCACGGCCAAGAGCCGTTCGAACCGCGAGATAAACTTCACGCTCGTGGAGTCTACGCTCGTTGTCGACGAGGTTGTTGTCTCGGCTACGCGCAACGAGACCAACCGTCGCACCAGCTCTACGGTTGTCAACGTCGCCTCGGCCAAGCTCTTCGAGGGCACGGCTGCGGCCAACCTCTCGGAGGCTATGAGCTTCCAGTCGGGTCTGCGCATCGAGAACACCTGCGGTAACTGCGGTGCTCCGCAGCTGCGCATCAACGGCCTTGAGGGTCAGTACTCGCAGATACTGCTCGACAGCCGTCCCATCTTCTCGTCGCTGGCGGGTGTCTACGGCCTCGACCTTATGCCTGTGGCTATGGTCGAGCGTGTCGAGGTCATCCGTGGCGGTGGCTCGGCACTCTTCGGCTCGTCGGCTATCGGCGGTGTTGTCAACATCATCACCAAGGAGCCTCTGCGCAACACGCTCTCGCTCTCCAACACGTCGAACATCATGGAGGATGGCACGCCCGACATCAACACCTCGCTGGGCGGTGCCTTCGTGTCGGATGACTACCGCATGGGAGCCTATATCTTCGGTCAGGTGAAGAGCCGTGGTGGCTACGACCGCAACGACGACGGCTTCACCGACATCACCAAGCTGCGCTCCGAGACTGCGGGCTTCAGAGCCTACTACAAAACCTCGGCACACTCACGCCTCACGGCCGAGTACCACCACATCCACGAGTTCCGTCGTGGTGGCGACAACCTCGGTGAGGCACCCCACATGGCGATGATCTGCGAGCAGCTCGACCACAACATCGACGGTGGTGGCCTCAAGTTCGACTATATGCCCAATATGCGCCACCGCATGAACCTCTACGCCTCGGCACAGGGCATCGACCGCAGCAGCTACTTCGGCACGGACATGAACCCCGATGCCTACGGCACGACCAAGGACCTCACCCTTGTAGGTGGCGGCCAGTACACGTTCAACTATAAGGCGGGTCTGCCTGCGGAGCTTACGGCAGGCGTTGAGTACAACTACAACATGCTCAACGACAACTATATAGCTACGCAGCGTGTGCTTCGTCAGCGCACCACGACCATAGGTCTCTTTGCCCAAAACGAGTGGCGCAGCGAGAAGTTCAACGCCCTCGTCGGCTTCCGCCTCGACAAGCACAACATGATTCGCAGGCCTATCTTCTCGCCGCGTGTCAACCTGCGTTACAGCCCTATCGAGGAGCTGGGTCTGCGCCTGAGCTACGCCAGTGGCTACCGTGCACCGCAGGCTTATAGCGAGGATCTGCACATCGACGCGCTGAACCACGCCGTCTCTATCATACGCCTCTCTGAGGATCTGCGCCCCGAGTACTCGCACTCGTTCAGTGCCTCGGTGGACTACTACCGCAACTTTGGCCGCCTGCAGACCAACATCCTCGTGGAGGGCTTCTACACCCTGCTGGACGATGTCTTTACGCTGGAGAAGGTGGGTGAGGACGAGAGTGGCAACACCATCAAGGAGCGTCGTAACGCCTCGGGAGCACGCATAGGCGGCATCACCGCGGAGCTTAAGCTCGGCATGTCGGGTATCTTCGACGTGCAGCTGGGCTACACCTTCCAGCGCAGCCTCTACAACGAGCCCGAGCAGTGGTCCGATGCTGTGGTGGCGCAGCGACGTATGTTCCGCTCGCCCGACCACTACGGCTATCTGACCTCGAACTTCTACATCACCAAGCAGCTGCATGCCAACATCTTCGGTACCTTCACGGGCCCCATGCTCGTGCAGCACAACGCCTATACGGTGGGTGACGTTGAGTTTGGTGACTCGGAGGTTACCACACCCTCGTTCTGGGACTTCGGCTTCAAGCTTGGCTACACCTTCCGCCTGTCGGATATCATCAAGCTGGAGGTCAACGCAGGTGTGAAGAATATCTTTGATGACTATCAGCGCGACCTCGACGTCGGCGCAGGTCGTGACTCGGCCTATATCTACGGCCCGAGCCTGCCGCGTACCTACTTTGTCGGTGTCAAACTCTACTTATAGTGGGTCTAAAACTCTACTTTTAAGCAGGGGTGGGGCTTCGAAGGCCTAACGCCGCCGCCGACCATACAACTACAACAACAATAGAAGGGGCTGTCGCAACAATATCGTTGGACAGCCCCTGCTCCCTATTTTAAGGTTGGATATTTGCTTTCGTCGCTATTTGTGTATCGTGCCTCGGAATACAAGACCTACGCTTACACCCTCGTCGGTGGTGAACTTACCCCAGACGGTGTGCGTGGGCTTGCCCTTGTCGCTGAGGCTCACCTTAACCTCCACGCCACCCTCGGCAAAGCGCACCAGGTCGGCATCGTTGTACTCCATGAAGTAGGTGTACTCGCGGTAGCAGCAGCCCAGCATCTCATCACCCAGGGGGTAGTAGCCCTCGGGCAGGTAGCCCAGCTCCGTCGTGGTGTAGATATCCAGGAAGAGCGTGTAGCCCGTGGCGTTGTCCATGAACGAGATGTAGTCGTTGCGCACACCTTCGTTGACACTATCAAAGGTGTTGGCAATGACATCCTCCGCAATGAGGTAGTCGGCCTCCACCGTGGGCAACTCGGGCTCGGGCTCGGGCTCAGGCTCGGGCTCAGGCTCGGGAATGGGATCCGGAATCACAATCTCTTCACCGGTATCCGGGTTGATCACGGTC
>CALGRZ010000135.1 GCA_937880705.1 uncultured Alistipes sp. | reverse complement strand
ACTCAACGACCTCTACTTCCTGCCGGGAGGCAACCCCAACCTCAAACACGAGAGCGGCTGGACATACGACGCGGGGCTATCGTTTGCCATAGGCCGAGAGGGGATATACCGTCTGTCGGGCTCGGCAACGTGGTTCGACTCCTACATCCGCGACTGGATATTGTGGCTGCCCACGGCCAAGGGCTTCTTCTCGCCACGCAACATCAAGGATGTGCACGCCTATGGCATCGAGCTTAAGGGCGAGCTCGATGTGGCCATCAAGCGCGAGTGGCACCTAACCCTCGATGGCAACTTCTCGTGGACACCCTCGATAAACGTGGGCGAGCCTATAAGCCCTGCCGACAAGTCGGTGGGCAAGCAGCTACCCTACATTCCGCAACTCTCGGCAACGGTAAATGGTCGCTTGGGGTGGCGCAGCTGGGCCTTCAGCTATAAGTGGTGCTACTACTCGAAGCGTTATACCATGTCGTCGGGCGACCTCTCGCTCTCAGGCACCCTGCCCACATACTTCATGAGCAACATATCGCTCGAGAAGAGCTTCACACCGCGTTGGGCCGACCTCTCGGTGAAGCTCGCCGTGAACAACCTCTTCGACGAGGAGTACCTCTCGGTACTTGCACGCCCCATGCCGGGCATCAACTTCGAGCTCTTCCTCTCCATCACGCCACACTGGTAGCGAGCAGAGGCCACCACAACGGTAAAGTAGCGACAAAGTAGCAGCAATATGTCAATATAATTTGCAATTTGAAATTTTTTTATTAACTTTGCATAACTACTTAACCGAGATGACCAACCTACGCACCATAACCAACCTAATGGTATCGCCCGCAATGCAGGCGACAGGAGGCATTATGGCTATGCGAATGTGCCGTTAGGCACCACACTTCACCTTGGGCGGTTACGCACCGCCTTGCACCAATGGGTGCAGAAAACCTCTCCAACCACAACCCGTGGGCGCAGAAACCTCTCCAACCACAACAAATGGGTGCAGACGACCTCCCCGGCCACAACAAATGGGGCAGGAACCACTCCAACCATAACCTGTGGGGGGCAGACGATCTCTCCAACCACAACCACACACTATATTGAGGGCCTCCCCCGTGGGCGGACTTCATAGCTATTTTTGATTTGTCGCATATATAATATATAGTAAACTATGGCCGATAGAAAACTACACTTCGAAACCCTGCAAATACATGGTGGCTACCACGTCGATGCTACATGCTCGCGCGGCATAGCCATCCACCCCACCGCAGCATACCACTTCCCGACGTGCGACTACGCCGCCAACCTCTTCACGCTCAGCGAGCCGGGCAACATCTACACACGTCTGCACAACCCCACCACAGCAGCCTACGAGGAGCGTATCGCAGCCCTCTACGGCGGTGTCGGCGCGCTGGCCACAGCCTCGGGCATGTCGGCCATACTGCTCACCGTCACAGCCCTTGCCAATGCCGGTGACAACATCGTGGCATCTCCCTACCTCTATGGCGGCACACACAACCAGTTTGTCATCTCGCTGCGCAACGTGGGCATAGAGTGTCGTCTGGCAAAGAGCGACTCGGCCGAGGACCTCGCAGCACTTGTCGACGAGCGCACACGCGCCATCTTCGTAGAGTCGATGGGTAACCCCACCTGCCGTGTTGCCGACCTGGAGGCGATAGCTGCCGTGGCACACTCAAACGAGATACCCTTCATCGTGGACAATACGTTTGGTGCGGGTGGCTACCTGTGCAACCCCTTTGAGTGGGGTGCCGACATCATCACCGACTCGGCGACAAAGTGGATAAACGGCCACGGCACAGCCATGGGTGGCATCATCGTTGATGGTGGCACGTTCAACTGGGGCTGCGGCAAGTACCCCGCCATAGATGGCCCGTCGGAGGGTTACCACGGCCTCAACCTATACCAGACCTTTGGCCGTCAGGCCTTTATCGTCAAGTGCCGCGTAGATGGCATGCGCGACTTCGGCTGCTGCCCCTCGGCCTTCGACTCATACCTGATGCTGCTCGGTCTGGAGACACTGTCGCTGCGCGTGAAGCACGAGGTGGAGTCGGCATACCGCCTCGCGGAGTATTGTCGCAACCACCCCAAGGTGGAGCGCGTGAGCTTCGTGGGCATGGAGGATCACCCGAGCCACGAGCTGGCCAAGAAGTACTTCAAGCATGGTGCCTCGGCAGTGCTGACCATCGAGCTGAAGGGCACACTGGAGAGTACCGTGAAGTTTGTCGAGAGCCTCAAGCTCTCGGGCAACATGACCATGATTGGCGACTCGATATCGGTGGTTACACACCCCGCCTCAACGACACATAAGCAGCTCTCGGACGAGGCGAAGCTCGCTGCGGGCATCACCCCCACGCTGCTGCGCATATCGCTCGGCTTGGAGAATGTCGAGGATATCATCGCCGACTACGAACAGGCACTTGCCCAGATTTAAGGATGAGCAAGCTCTATAGACATACGTCGCCCGTGACCCTCGAGTCGGGCGAGGTGCTCCCCGAGGTGGAGATCGTCTACGACACGTTTGGCGAGCTCAACGCCGAGCGCGACAACGTCATCTGGGTGTGTCACGCCCTCACGGCCAACTCCGATGTTGCCGACTGGTGGCCCCACACCGTGGAGCGCGGTCGCTTTCTCGACCCCGAGCGTTACTTCATCATCTGCGCCAACTTCCTCGGCTCGCACTACGGCACCACGTCGCCCCTGTCGCTGAACCCCACAACGGGCAAGAGGTGGTACTACGACTTCCCGCGTATCAGCGTGCGCGACATGGTGACGTGTCACCGCCTGCTGGCCGAGGCACTGGGCATCAAGCGCGTTAAGATGCTCATAGGCAGCTCGATAGGTGGCTTCCAGTGCATGGAGTGGGCCATCAGCGACCCCGACTTCATGGAGCGTCTTACGCTCATCGCCACCACGACCTGCTCGGAGCCGTGGGCTGCCGCCTTCAACGAGTCACAGCGCATGGCCATACGCCTCGACCCCACATGGGGTGAGGAGCGTGACGATGCCGGTCTTGACGGCATGGCCGTGGCACGCAGCATAGCCCTTATCAGCTATCGCGGAGGTGCCGCCTACAACGCCACACAGCAAGAGATAGAGGCACCCTCGGAGGCATCGTTTGACCGCCGTGCCCACTCCTACCAGCGATACCAGGGCGAGAAGCTGCGCCGCAGGTTCAACGCGCTGTCGTACTACCGTCTGTCGGAGGCTGTCGACTCGCACAACATTGCGCGAGGTCGCGGCTCGGTGGAGGAGGCACTGCATAGGATCAAGGCCCGCACGCTGGTGGTGGCCATCTCCTCCGACATACTCTTCCCGGTCGAGGCGCACCGCCCCCTGAGGGAGCATATCGCCGATGTGGAGTACCACCTCATAGAGTCGGACTTCGGTCACGACGGCTTCCTGGTTGAGCACGAGAAGCTCAACACCATTATACAGAATTTTATGGATAAGTAACTAAAACTTAACGCTATATGAAAAACTTAAACATCGGACTCTTTGGCTTTGGCAATGTTGGCCGTGGCCTCTACGACGTGCTGAAGCGCATCAACTCGGGTAACGTACACATCAAGCGCATCTGCGTGCGCGACATGGAGAAGGAGCGCGGCATCAAGGCCGAGTTCACCAACAACCCCGACGACATCTTCGCGGACAAGGATATCAACCTTATCGTCGAGGTTATCGACGACGCCGTTGCCGCCTACGACATCGTCAAGCGTGCGCTGAAGAGCCGCATCCCCGTGGTGTCGGGCAACAAGAAGATGCTGGGCCACCACCTCCCCGAGCTTATCGACCTTCAGGAGCAGTACAACACCGCCCTGCTCTACGATGCCTCGGCATGTGGCTCGATACCCGTCATCCGCAACCTCGAGGAGTACTACGACAACGACCTGCTCTGCTCGGTGAAGGGTATCCTCAACGGCTCGTCGAACTTCATCCTGTCGAAGATCTTCAACGAGCACATGTCCTATAAGGATGCCCTGAAGCTGGCGCAGGACTTGGGCTTTGCCGAGAGCAACCCCACGCTCGACATCGACGGCTGGGACTCGCTCTTCAAGCTCATCATCATCACCATGCACGCCTTCGGTGTCTATGTAGCACCCGAGGAGATCTTCACCTACGGCATCTCGACGATGAACGACTCGGATATACGCTTTGCCCAGGAGAAGGATCGCCGCATCAAGTTGGTTGCCCATGTCGAGAAGTTCGACGACCGCCTTATCATGTGCGTCATCCCGCAGCTTATCTCGCGCAACAAGTATATATACAGCGTCGAGGACGAGTTCAACGGCGTGGTTATCAAGGGTCTGTTCTACGACAAGCAGTTTATGTTCGGCCGTGGTGCGGGTGGTCATCCCACAGGCTCGGCCGTGTTGAGCGACATCACGGCATGTGCCTACAACTACCGCTACGAGTACAAGAAGCGCAACGACTCGGTGCTGCCGAAGTACACCACCGACCACACCTTCCGCGTCTACTTCCGCTATAAGAGTGCCGAGCAGCGTAACCTGCTCAACTTCAGCAAGGTGCGCGAGCAGTACTCATCCGAGGAGTACAACTACATCGTGGGCGATGTCACCGTGACCAACCTTAAGGCCCACCAGGAGGAGCTGCGCAATGCCGACTGCTTTGTGGCGGCCTATCCGTTCGACTAACGGCACATAACATTGTTTGATAGAGGGGGTGTCCAACAAATATGTTGAGGCACCCCCGTTCTGTTTGAAGCAACTACGTTGCAGCATACAACGTATCACCCAAGCAGTTAAACGTAACGCGATATCGACAGCGACACATTTTTTTTCAGAGATACGTTTGGATAATAAAACTATATTTCATAATTTTGCACGATTTCGGTACCCATTATATGGGTAGTTGCAAAAATAGATATTAACTACAAACAATAAATTAACTAAAAAAATGAAAAGATCGAACATTTTGTGGGGGGGGGAAGCCTACTCTGCCCCCGAGCTTGAGGTTATCTCGGCAACAGTTGAGCACGGTTTTGAGGGTAGCTACGGCGACCCCGGTGAGGCCGGTGGCGATTACGACATCAACGATGGTGGCGACTTCTAAAGATTTGCAAGCTATGAAGAAGATGATGAAGAACCTGATGCTTGTTGCAGCAGCTGCAATGGGCTTCACCGCTTGCCAGAGTGGTCTTGACGAGATCACCATGCGTCCCACCGAGCCCGAGAAGGTGACTATTTCGATTGTTGCCTCGGAGGCCGAGGAGTCGCGTACCGCCATCAACGAGGCTACCAAGTCGTTTGTTTGGAGCGAGGGCGACCAGATTAAGGTTATCGAGAACAGCACGCCCGCAGATTCGGCGGCTGCAGTAATTGATGATAATGGCCTTGCCACATTCACTGCATCGTTCTCGGCAACAGATGGCACCCATACCTACAATGCCCTCTACCCCTATTCGGCATATGTCAGCATTAACACCGACGAGACTACTATCCGCTCAAATACCCTTTCTATTCAGAGTGCCACAGCAACCTCGTTTGACCCCAAGGCTGACCTTTTGATCGCAAAGCCTATCGAGGCTACACAGGCCGAGGCTACACCTCTGAATATGCAATTTAAGCGTCTTGTGGCCATCGGTAAGATGACATTTAAGAATCTGCCCGCCGATACTATCGATGCTGTAACCTTCACCGCCACAGGTAAGGTACTTGCAGGCCGTAGCTCATTTAACTATACCACCGGTCAGGTTATAGAGTACGGTTACAACAGCCCTATGGATAAAATTACCATCAACTATGCAGAGGCTATTGCTGCCAATAATGCGGTATTCTTTACCTGCTTGCCTTGCGAGATTGTGGCAGAGGAGACATTTACCGTTTCGGCTGTTTGTGGCGATAAGACCTACACTCACACCGTAACAATGCCCGAGGGTCGTTCACTGCTCTTCACCGAGGGCGACCTTACCACCTTCTCGGTTGATATGAAAGATGCCACTGAAAAGGAGACATTCTCAATCGCTACTGGCGACTACGTTATCATGGTAGAGTATACCAAAGATGGTTCTACTCTTCGCAATATGATGAAAGCCAGCACAGGCACTTATCAGGGCTATACCGCCTACACTGGTGAGATGCCTGTTGAGTCCATTACCACAAGCACAGATAATATCTGGACGATTACAAATAATGGCAATGATACATACACTATCATGTCAAAGAGCGAGCAGAAGTACCTCTCATGGACGTCTGGCAACTCTGCACAGCTTGCATCTGACGCCAAGGCCATGAATATCGTCGCAAGTGGCGAGTATGCAAATATCATCGTTGCAGATGATACAACACGCAAGCTGCAGTATAATAGCGGCAGTCCTCGCTTTGCATTCTACACATCGGTACAGAACCCCAACCTTCTTATCATCCCTGTTAAAGAGAAACCCTCAATCAGCGTAGATGCTACATCACATCTGTTCAGCCACACCTCGGGTGATGACTTCTACTTTGAGATCACTGCAAATAATTTCAACGAGGGTGATACTGTTGATGATATCACCATCACTGTTGAGGAGGGTGCAGATGAGTGGCTTATATGCGAGTACGAGGGTGACGGTGCACTCCTAACCAACGTGAAGGATAACACCAGCACCGCATCGAGAAGTGCCACCATCACACTCTCATACGAGGGTGCCGATAATGTTGTAATCACCATTACACAGGAGGGTAAACCTTCAGCTACTACCACAACCTACACCTATGACATGACGGTTGTTAGCCCCTCATACGGCACTACCTCCACCGGTTACAACAACTATACGGGTGCAAAGGCTTACTGGTATGCCAATGCGACATCGACCTTTGATGCAGACACCGAGCTTGCATTGGTATTTGGCCAGGGCAGCGCAGGTTATGCACCTAACTGGAATAGCAATTACAACAACACAACAATCAATGTCGGTAACACACTAACTATCGAGGGTAAGACTATCAGTAAGATTGAGTTTACCTTTGCAAGCAGCAGCACTGGTGTTCTTGAGGCTGATTGTGGTTCATTCGCAGATGGTGTATGGACAGGCTCAAGCAATAAGATTGTCTTCACCGGCACAACCAAGTCAACATATATCACAGAGATTGTTGTTACCTACGACACTGATACCGAGGCAGAGTTTACACCTGCTATCGTAGCTGTTGAGCCCGAGTCTATCACCTTTGAGGCCAACACTACCGAGACATCGCAGACTATCACTGCAACCGTTATGAGCTACCTCGGCAATATCACCGCCACGGGTCTTGCCAGCGAGAAGTACACCGTTACGACAAATGGCAATAACGTAACCGTAACAGCTCTTGACACAGCTGTGGCTGACACCTCAACCCTGGTACTTGGCGTAGAGGGTGGTAACACATGGAATGTACCTGTAAAGATCCTTGAGGCTGGTGCAGCTACAACCACTACAATTACGAAAGATAGTGGTTTACAGGCTTCTACAACTGCTACTGCAATGGATGATGTTATTTCGTATGTAAATTCTGTAGATAACACCTACAGTGATCCCATGCGTATTTATAAAAATAACATATTCACAATATCGGCTACTGAAGGTCACTATATAACTGAAGTTATCATGAAGGCTAATAGCGGTAGTTACGCAACAGCTCTAATTAATGGTACATTTGCAGTAGATGATGGAGCAAGTGTTGAAACATCTCAATCAGGTAACAATATTATCTTTACCATAACAGGTAATTCTTCAAAACTCGCAATTACGGCATCTAATGCACAGGTGCGCGTTGATTCAATTACAGTAACCTACACTAACTGATCTTCGGGTGGTGGATCGGGGGATGGTGGGTCATCCCCCTCCACAGACCCTACCACGGGATCAACTGCATCGGAGCCGTGGCTCGAGCTGCCCGCAGTGCGTGAGGATGGTGCATACCCCGCAGCCGCAGAGTATAAACTCGAGGCAAACGGCGAACGTAACTACACTCACTACTACGACCCCGACACCTACACCTCAATGTGGGTCGCATACCCCCTCGCGGCAAAGCACATGGGCTCGTTAGCACGCCCCGACAACTGGTCGTACAACCCGCTGATAGATACCTCGAAGCAGATAAACCTCTGCAACCGCAGCTACACCGACAGCGACACATACTCGCGAGGTCACCTCATACCTAACGCCTCGCGAAACGGTATCGAGGCTATGCAGCTACAGACATTCTACGTCACCAACGCCGTGCCACAGGTCTACACGGGATTTAACGGCGGCGTGTGGGTAAACCTCGAGGCCGCAGTGCAGTCACTGGCCAAGAGCGAGCTGATATATGTGGTCACCGGCGTGGCCTTCGCCAAAGAGGGCGAGAGCCGCACAATAAGCTACACAACAGCAAAGGATGACTCGCAAAAGGTGGTGCCCATACCCAACTACTTCTACAAGCTGGTGATGCGCGTGAAGATGAACGGCACGACGGTAACAGATGCCAGAACGGTGGGCTTCTGGTTCGAGAACAAGAGCTACAGCTCGACGGACTACACCGCAAATGCCGTCACGGTAGACCAAATCGAGGAGTGGACAGGGTTTAACTTCTTCGCAAACCTGCCCGACACCATAGAGAGCAGTGCCGAGAGCAACAGCAGCTGGACAGAGCTGAAAAAATTTTAGAAAAAGAGTGACCTGCGAGCGATTTTGCTCACAGGTCACTCTTTTTATGTGTGTGTGGCGCGGGGCGCAGTCGATAGGACTTGGCGCAGTCGATAGGACTAAATAGGACTGGATAGGACTTGATGGGATTAAGCACGGGCGACGTTTAGCCAGGGGCGGGGGCGCAGTCAATAGGACTTGATAGGACTTAATAGGACTAAATGGGTATTAGCGCGGGCGACGTTTATTGGGTGGCGGTGTGCTATCCCGAAATATCCTATTTCTTCCTATCTCTTCCTATCTCTTCCTATCTCTTCCTATCTCTTCCTATCTCTTCCTATTCCGCCCTATCTCTTCCTATCTTGCCCTACTTTGGCCACTCGCCAATCTCCATATTCTTAATCTCCGACCCCTCGATATCGAACCTCACAGCGGTGCGCACACGGTGTATGCCATAGCTGCCGGCAGCACCCGGGTTGATATGCAGCAGGTCGTAGACAGGGTCGTAGATAACCTTCAGTATGTGGGAGTGGCCCGCGATAAAGAGCTTGGGGCGGGCACCATGGATATGTTGCAGGGCCTTGGGCGAGTAGTGACGCGGGTAGCCCCCTATATGGGTCATGAGCACCGTGACATCCTCGACCTTAAAGTAGTTGAACTCGTGGTACATACGGCGCAGCACAGCACCATCGGCATTGCCATAGACACCCCGCACAGGACGAAAGGCCGAAAGGCGGTCGGCAACATCCGTAGTGCCAAAGTCGCCCGCATGCCACACCTCGTCGCACGGAGCGAGAAACTCCTCAAGGGCGGTGTCAAAAAGGCCGTGTGTATCGGATATAACTCCTATCTTCATAGGACAAATGTACGAAAAAAATAGTATCTTTGTACTACATAAGGTAACAATAACACTAAAGAGCTATGAAACGTAGACTACTCACCGCCATGGCACTGCTACTCGTGGTAGCGGCCTCGGCACAGCAAAACATCTTCCAGGGCGAGGGCATCGCCTCACCCGAGGTGAACGACGACAAGAGCGTGACACTGCGCTACTACGCACCCAACGCCACCACGGTGAGGGTCACGGGCGACTTCCTGCCCGAGCAGAGCATAACCAACGAGCACGGCACGTTCAACATCCCGGGCAGCGCAGAGCTGACACGCCTCGACAACGGCGTGTGGGAGTACCGCTCGGAGCCCCTGCGCTCGGAGCTGTACAACTACTCGTTCATCGTCGACAACATGCCCGGACAGCACGACATGCAGAGCTCATACTTCATGCGCGACATAAACAGCCAGATGAACTACTTCATCATACCTGGTGAGCGTGGCGACCTCTACGCAGCACAGGATGTACCCCACGGCACACTCGCCCGCGTATGGGCCGAGCAGGGTGGCCGCCAGCGTCGCATGGCCATATACACCCCCGCAGGCTACGAGGAGGGCAAGGGCCGCTACCCCGTGCTCTACCTGCTGCACGGCATGGGTGGCGACGAGGAGGCGTGGATAGCCACAGGACGCATGGTGGAGATAATGGACAACCTCATAGCGCGTGGCGAGGCCGTGCCGATGATCGTGGTGATGACAAATGGCTGCACACGCCATGTCGCAGCACCCGGATACTCGCACGAGGGCATGTGGCGACCCTACGCCAGTGGCTCGATGGACGGATCGTTCGAGAGCCTCTTCCCCGACGTGGTGAGGTGGGTCGACAAGCACTACCGCACCATAGCCAAGAAGCACGCGCGCGCCATAGCCGGCCTCTCGATGGGTGGCTTCCACTCGGCACAGATATCGAAGGAGTATCCCGAGATGTTTGACTATGTAGGGCTATTCTCGGCGGCGATATTCCGTGGCAACGAGGAGGCATCGCCCATATACAGCGACATGGAGCGCAAGATAGCAAGACAGTTCGACGAGGGCGTGAAGCTCTACTGGATAGCCATAGGTGCCACGGACTTCCTCTACGAGGAGAATGTGCGCTTCCGCGAGATGCTTGACCGAAGGCAGCTGCCCTACACCTATGTCGAGAGCGAGGGCGGACACATCTGGCGCAACTGGCGAGTCTACCTCACCGACTACGCAAGGCTGATATTTAAGAGATAAGGCAGGGCGCGGGGCGCAGTCGATAGGACTTGATAGGACTAAATAGGACTTGATGGGCAGGAGCGCGGCCGACATTTACCCGGGGGCAGTGTGCTATCCCGAAATTCCCTATCTCTTCCTATCTCTTCCTATTCCGTCCTACTCGCCTTGCCCCACATCCAAGCAGCAACACCTATATAAAGAGAGCCACCAATGGGTAGTACTCATAAGTACCTCCCATTGGTGGCTTAATTGATGCGACGCCGAGGCGTCACTATCCGCTTATTACTTGTTGTAAGCCTTCATAACAGCGATAAGGTCGAGAACCTTGTTCGAGTAACCCCACTCGTTGTCGTACCACGAAACAACCTTCATGAAGGTCTCGTTGATAGCGATACCGGCGGTAGCATCGAAGATAGAGGTGCGTGCATCACCCAGGAAGTCTGACGATACAACAGCCTCATCGGTGTAGCCGAGGATGCCCTTGAACTCGTTCTCCGAAGCGCGCTTCATAGCTGCGCAAACCTCCTCATAGGTAGCGGGCTTGGCCAGGTTAACGGTGAGGTCAACAACTGATACGTCGAGGGTAGGAACACGCATCGACATACCGGTGAGCTTGCCCTTCAACGCGGGGATAACCTTACCTACAGCCTTGGCAGCACCTGTCGACGAGGGGATGATGTTACCGCAAGCAGCGCGGCCACCACGCCAATCCTTCAACGAGGGACCGTCAACGGTCTTCTGGGTAGCAGTTACAGAGTGAACGGTAGTCATAAGACCGTTTACAAGGCCGAAGTTGTCGTTCAGAACCTTGGCAATGGGTGCCAAGCAGTTGGTGGTGCAAGATGCGTTAGATACGATCTGCTGACCTGCATACTCCGAGGTGTTAACACCGCATACGAACATGGGGGTGTCGTCCTTCGAGGGAGCCGACATCACAACATACTTCGCACCAGCAGCGATGTGTGCCTGTGCCTTCTCGGCGGTGAGGAACAGACCTGTTGACTCAACAACGTACTCTGCCTCAACCTCGTTCCACTTCAGGTTTGCGGGATCCTTCTCGGCAGTAACGCGAATCTCGTTGCCGTTAACAATCAGAAGGCTCTTCTCTACGCAGTAGTCTACAGTACCGTTGAACTTGCCGTGCATAGTGTCATACTTGAGCATGTATGCCAAGTAGTCTACGGGGCAAAGGTCGTTGATACCTACAACCTGAAACTTGTCTGCCTGATTGCAAGCAGCACGGAATACCATACGGCCGATACGACCAAAACCGTTGATACCAATCTTAATCTGTGACATAGTCAAATGATTTATATGATTAACAATTAACTTTGATTTCGTGAACTAATCCACATTACTCTTGCAAATTTATACAATTTTGGTTGATTTAGCAAGTTTTAGCTTTGTAATTTCTCCTACACCGACATTTTTTACGCTATCGCGCGACACTTTTGGCGCGCTTGGCCATGGCCGAGGCAAAGACAAAGTCGTTGAGCTCGGGGTTATCAGCCTGCAATATATCATCTTTCGTGCCTTCCCACCACTTGTTGCCCTCGTGGATATAGACAATCTTCTCGCCAATCTCCATCACCGAGTTCATGTCGTGAGTGTTGATGATGGTGGTGATGTTGAACTCCTTGGTGATGTCGTGGATAAGGTTGTCGATGACCACCGACGTCTGGGGGTCGAGGCCCGAGTTGGGCTCGTCGCAGAACAGATAGCGCGGGTTGAGCACTATGGCGCGCGCAATGGCCACACGCTTGACCATACCGCCACTCAACTCCGAGGGGTAGAGGTGGTCGGCACCCGTGAGGCGCACACGCTCCAGACAGAAGTCTACCCTATCGCGCTTCTCGCCCTCCGAGAGGCGGGTAAACAGGTCGAGCGGCAGACGCACATTCTCCCTCACGGTAGAGGAGTCGAGAAGAGCACCGCCCTGAAAGATCATGCCTATATCCTTGCGTATGAGCTTGCGCTCGCGGAAGTTAAGGTCGGTATAGCAGGTGTCGTCGTAGTATATCTTACCACTGTCGACATCGTGCAGTCCCACCAACGACTTCAGCAGCACGGTCTTACCCGAGCCACTGCGACCGATGATAAGGTTGGTCTTGCCGGTGTCGAACTCAACGCTGATGTCGTTGAGCACGGTACGACCCTCGAAGGTCTTTGATATATGGTCGGCTCGTATCATACGCGCATAATCTGTGTTAGAATAAGGTCAAAAATCATGATGGTGATCGAGCTGGCTACCACGGCGCGTGTCGAGGCACGTCCCACCTCCAGCGAGTTGCCCTTGGCATAGTAGCCGCAGTAGGCCGAGATCGAGGTGATGATAAATGCAAAGACTGCACCCTTGACCACAGCATAGGTGATCGAGAAGGGCTCGAAGTAGTAGAACAGACCCTCGATATAGTCGCCCGGCACCATGATACCCGTGAGCGAGGCGATGGCATAGCCACCCACGATGCCCACGACGATGCTGAAGAGCGTGAGCAGCGGGAAGAAGATCACCGTAGCCACAATCTTGGGCAGGATAAGGTACGAGGCCGAGTTGACACCCATGATCTCGAGGGCGTCGATCTGCTCGGTGATGCGCATGGTACCTATCTCCGAGGCGATGTTCGAGCCCACCTTACCCGCAAGGATGAGGGCCACCACCGTAGAGGAGAACTCCAGGATCATAACCTCGCGTGTGGCGTAGCCGATCATATACTGGGGGATGAAGGGTGACTCAAGCGTGATGGCCATCTGCAACGTTACGGCCGAGCCGATGAATACCGAGATGATGGCCGTCAGTCCGATTGAGTTCAGGCCCAATGCCTCCATCTCGTGCATAATGCGCGTGTAGTAGATTCGCAT
>CALGRZ010000134.1 GCA_937880705.1 uncultured Alistipes sp. | reverse complement strand
TTTCTATCTTCTTCAAAACTAGATAAGTCATTTATTACATCTTTCTTATTGAATTTCTTACCAGATTTTCCTACTTCTATATATTTATCATCTATTATTTCATTTAAATATGTTATATCTGACATAAATTCATATTTAAATAAACTTTTTTCTAATTCAAGAATTTTATTTTGCATACTGAATTTTCCTCTTTGTAACTAATTGTGATTAATTCTTTAATCTTCAAAAATAAGATCACCAAAGTATCTAAGCAAATACAAATATTGATCAATCACTCCAATATATACTATACAAAATTTATCTACATAATAAGATCATACAAATAGAACCTTATTGTTAATGATACTAGACTTTCACTACCATTGTAATTATAGTTTTCCATAACAACTTCATCAGCTTCTTTTACCTTTGACAATAAGTCGACAGATGCTTTACAAGTAAATTCATCATGTAATAGTATATTATTTGAAACTAACCGAATAATCCCTGTATTAGGCAATGATTCATCATCTATATAAATATCGCAAGATAAATACTTAGCCAGTTTTTCAAATTCAACTACAGACTTTCTATATCGTTCTTCTTTCTCTACGCTGTGTATCTTTTTAACATGATTGGATAAATAATGTATCCTGTTACTTATCTCATCCGGCAAAGCAATAATTTCTTCGTTCGCTTTGTAAGAAGAACTCATTTGATTATTTGAATAATAAAGCATGCTATATTTCATATTTTTATACTATTATCAAGTTATCTAACATGATACAAAGATAGCAAAAAGAAATTATTTTTCAACACTTGGGGCGTTGTTTATTGCAGAAAGATGGTTGTAGAGGAGGCTGATGACACCAATGGTAGTAATTATTTGTCAATTTGGTTTGGTTTGTTGTTATTATTTTGTTGTTGTTGGAGGTATAATGGTATATTTTTTTTACATAGTAGTTGCGTTTTGTGATTTTTGTATTATCTTTGCACCCACAAATGCGTAAAGCATTGGACCCATAGCTCAGTTGGTTAGAGCAGCGGACTCATAATCCGAAGGTCGTGGGATCATGCCCCTCTGGGTCCACAAAAGCGCACTGCAAGGTGCGCTTTTTTGTTTTTTTGGCGGGGGGGGGAAGAAGTTGTTGCAGTCGATAGCGCGGTCGATAGGACTTGATAGGATTAGTAGGACTCAATAGGACTTAATAGGATAAGCGCAGCCGACGTTTACCCGTGAACGGTGTGCTATCCCGAAATACCCTATCTATTCCTATCTATTCCTATCTATTCCTATCTATTCCTATCTCTTCCTATTCCTTCCTATTCCTTCCTATTCCTTCCTATTCCTTCCTATTCCTTCCTATCCCGTCCTATCTCTCCCTATCCTCACCCTACAAAAAAACCGAGAGTAGCACACTCGGTGCTACCCTCGGCCTATACACTAACATTTCACGAAAGGTCGCTCGACCCCTCGCACCTCGGCACTACATCATGCCACCCATGCCACCTGCTGCGGGCATGCCGGGCAGAGGATTGTCCTCCTTCTTCTCGGCAAGAACACACTCCGTAGTGAGGAACATCGAAGCAATAGAGGCTGCATTCTCCAGTGCCACACGCGACACCTTGGTGGGGTCGATAATACCTGCGGCAAGCATATCCTCGTAGCGGTCATCACGGGCGTTGTAACCAAAGGCACCCTCGCCCTCCTTAACCTTGTTGACAACTACCGAGCCCTCACCACCTGCATTGGCAACAATCTGGCGCAGAGGCTCCTCGATAGCGCGCTTAACAATCTGAATACCTGTAGTCTGGTCGTCATTCTCACCCTTCATACCCTCAAGGCTCTTCACGGCGCGGATGTAGGCCACACCACCACCGGGAACGATACCCTCCTCAACGGCTGCGCGCGTAGCGGCAAGTGCATCGTCAACACGATCCTTCTTCTCCTTCATCTCCACCTCGGTGGCAGCACCCACATAGAGCACAGCAACACCGCCGGCGAGCTTGGCAAGACGCTCCTGCAACTTCTCGCGGTCGTAGTCCGACGTAGCATTCTCGATAGAGGCACGGATCTGCTGCACACGGGCTGCAATGGCCTCCTTCTGACCGGCACCGTCAACAATGGTGGTGTTCTCCTTGTTCAGGGTAACCTTGTCGGCAGTACCCAGAGCCTCCAGACCGGCATCCTCGATCTTCATGCCCTTGTCGGTAGATATTACCGTAGCACCGGTGAGCGTTGCGATATCCTCCAACATCTCCTTGCGACGGTCACCAAAGCCGGGAGCCTTGCAGGCTGCGATCTTCAGCGTACCACGCAACTTATTGACAACCAGAGCCGAGAGAGCCTCGCCATCGACATCCTCTGCGATGATGAGCAGCGAACGACCACTCTGTGCCACGGGCTCCAGGATGCCCATAAGCTCCTTCATCGTCGAGATCTTCTTGTCGGTGATAAGGATGTAGGGCTTGTCGAGCTGCGCCTCGAGCTTCTCGGTGTCGGTAACGAAGTATGCCGAGATGTAGCCACGATCAAACTGCATACCCTCAACAACATCCACATGTGTCTCGGTGCCCTTGGCCTCCTCAACGGTGATAACACCCTCGTTGTTCACCTTGGCCATAGCCTCGGCGATGAGCTTACCGATCTTGCGATCGTTGTTTGCCGAGATGGTGGCCACCTGCTCAATCTTGTCGAAATCCGAGCCTACAACCTGGCTCTGCGACTTGAGCGACTCCACAACCCTCTCTACCGCAGCATCAATACCGCGCTTCAGATCCATGGGGTTGGCACCTGCGGTGACATTCTTGATACCCACCGAGATGAGCGACTGCGCCAGAACGGTCGCTGTGGTGGTACCGTCGCCGGCATCGTCGTTGGTCTTCGATGCCACCTCGCGCACCATCTGTGCACCCATATTTGCAAAGGTGTCCTCCAGCTCAACCTCCTTGGCCACGGTGACGCCATCCTTGGTTACCTGCGGAGCACCGAACTTCTTGTCGATGATGACGTTGCGACCCTTGGGGCCGAGTGTTACCTTCACGGCGTTGCACAACGCGTCAACACCCTCCTTGAGAAGCTCGCGAGCCTCTACGTTATATCTGATCTCTTTTGCCATTTTTCTCTGATCTTTTAATGATTACTCTATTACTGCGATAATGTCCGACTGCTTCATCACGAGGTAGTCCTCGCCCTCGTAGTTGAGCTCCGTGCCGGCATACTTGCCATACATCACCACGTCGCCAACCTTAACCTCCATCTTGATCTCCGAGGTGCCGGGGCCTGCGGCTATCACTCTACCCATCAAGGGCTTCTCCTTTGCGGTGTCGGGGATGAAGAGACCACCTGCGGTCTTCTCCTCTGCCGGATTGGGCTTTACCAATACACGGTCTGAAAGCGGTTTAATTGCCATAGTTTTATTCTGTTTTTGCGTTTGTAATTAACTTTCTGTTTTGCTGAATTGAGGTCTGGGCAATCTCTGTGCCAAATATCGTTTACCTCACCTATATTGCATACCTTTGTCACACGACTGACAAAATGTCAGCAGTAGTGCCGTTCCGCCGGATACGCCACAGCCTTATCGCAGACCTATGACTGCCAGCCGTGCTGCGAGTTTGTGGAGGTACTCTTCGATCTCGGCGCGACGCTCCGCCGTCGGACGCTTAGTGCCGTTGACATACTGCTGCATAAGTGTCTCGTTTATGCCCATTGCGCGTGCCACCTGCCTGACGTTGAGCTCCGGAAATTCGTTGAACATATCTCCGACGGGGTTCTCCCCCGGTGCCCATTTGACTATATGTTTCTCCATTTTTCAGATTTTTGACAAATATATAAAATTATTCCCAAAAACCTACCGTGGGTATTAAAAAAGATACCCGTGCTACGAAAGAACGCTGTGGTATTAGACAGCATCGTGCTCCTTGTTTGCTACCCCACCCACGCGGGTATTAAAAAAGATACCCGAGTGGTTATAGATAGCAGCGGTATTAGATATGGACGTACTTTGTGTTCTTCCCCCACACGTCGCTGGTATTAAAAATAATACCCGTGTAATGGTTGGTGTAACACCATATGGAGTCCGTTCACCGCGTTCAGCATCCCAACACGTCGCGGGTATTAAAAAAGATACCCGTGCTATGGTTGGGTGTGCCTATGTATAAACGCACCAACATCCCCTCCCACACAGGTATTAAAAAAGATACCCGTGCAGTGAAAGATAGTAGTGATATTAGAAATATCGTGCATTTTGCTTCCACGCTCGTTGCAAGCAATAAACGAACACTAAAAAATACCCGCAAAACAGCAGAGTGTTTTGCGGGTATTCTATCACTTAATCATCATTTAGCCTCTCTATTTCTGATACTTATCTCCCCAAAGCGATCGCATGCGCTCGGCAATCTTCTGCTCCTGAACATTCTGCTCGTTGGGCGTGTAGAAGCGTGTGCCACTCAACGTCTCGGGGAGGAACTCCTGCTGGACAAAGTTACCGGCATAGTCGTGTGCGTACTTATAGTCGGCACCATAGCCCAGCTTATCCATCAGCTTGGTGGGGGCGTTGCGCAGATGCAGGGGCACAGGGCGATTTGTGGTGTCGTGCTCGACAAGCTGCAAGGCCTTATTGATAGCCATATAGGCCGAGTTACTCTTGGGACTTGTGGCGAGGTAGATCGTCGTCTCGGCCAGCGTGATACGCGCCTCGGGCATACCTATCTTATGCACCGTATCGAAGCAGGCATTGGCCAGCAGCAGTGCATTAGGGTTGGCGAGGCCAACATCCTCCGAGGCGAGGATAACAAGTCGGCGGGCTATAAAGCGGGGCTCCTCGCCACCGGCAAGCATACGCGCGAGGTAGTAGATTGCCGCATTGGGGTCACTGCCACGCACCGACTTGATAAAGGCCGAGATAACGTCGTAGTGCTGCTCGCCCGACTTATCATAGAGGGCTATATTCTGCTGCAAGCACTCCGTAACGCGCTCATCGTCAATAACAATATCGCCATCCGAAGCTCCCGCGATGATATCGAGGATATTGAGCAGCTTGCGTGCATCACCACCCGAGAAGCGGAACAGAGCCTCGGTCTCGCGCACCTCGACATTGCGTCGCTTAAGCTCCTCGTCGGTTGTCAGGGCGCGGTCGAGCAGCGTCTTAAGCTCGCCATCCTCCATAGGCTTGAGCACATAGACCTGGCAACGGCTCAACAGTGGCGAGATGACCTCGAACGAGGGGTTCTCCGTCGTTGCACCTATAAGTGTCACGATGCCCTGCTCGACAGCACCCAGCAGCGAGTCCTGCTGCGACTTATTGAAGCGGTGTATCTCGTCGATAAAGAGGAAGGCGGGGCGTGCATTAAAGAGGTGTTGGTTCTTGGCCTTCTCGATCACCTCACGGACATCCTTGACACCCGACGTCACGGCCGAGAGGGTGTAGAAGGGGCGATCCAGGGCGTTGGCCACGATCTTGGCCAGCGTGGTCTTGCCCACACCCGGAGGGCCCCAGAGGATAAAGGAGGGCACACTGCCCGTGGCGATAAACTTGCGGAATACGCCGTTATCGCCCACCAGATGTGTCTGGCCTACATAGTCATCGAGGCTTCGCGGACGGAGTCTCTCGGCCAAGGGTTGCTGTGCCATACCTTATTTACCTATTTGTTAGTGCTTCACCTCGCCAATCTGGTCGGGCTGGTGCTTATACTTGAACAGCAGCCAGAAGGCCAGAGCCACAACAAGGGCGTAGCCTGCAAAGATAAGCCATGTCGTAGACCAGCCCTCGATCTGCGCCATGGGCGACGACTGCGAGTAGACGAAGTGGTTGACAACGGCCTGTGCGCCCAGCGTACCTATCGTAGCACCGATACCGTTGGTCATGATCATAAAGAGACCCTGTGCCGAGGAGCGTATCGAGGTATCGGTCTCCTTGTTGACAAAGAGCGAGCCCGAGATGTTGAAGAAGTCGAAGGCCACGCCGTAGACGATCATCGAGAGGATGAACATCCACACGCCACCGCCCGGGTTACCGACACCAAAGAGGCCGAAGCGCAGCACCCACGCAAACATTGCGATAAGCATCACGGTCTTGATGCCGAAACGCTTGAGGAAGAAGGGTATGAGCAGGATGCAGAGCGTTTCGGATACCTGCGAGATTGAGATCAGCGCATTGGCATGGTTGGCAGCAAACGTCGACGAGTACTCCTCGATAGCACCAAACGAGGTGATAAACGGATTGGCAAAGCCATTGGTAATCTGCAACGACACGCCGAGCAACATCGAGAAGATGAAGAACATAGCCATCTTGCGCTCCTTGAACAGCGTGAAGGCACGCAGGCCGAGCGACTCGACAAGGCTCTTCTTCTCCGTCGAGGTGTTCACGGGGCATGCGGGCAGCGTCATGGCATAGATGCCGAGGGCGATGCCCAGCACAGCACTCTGGTAGAACTGCATGGAACTCTGCTGGAAGCCGGCGAAGTCACAGAAGAGCATGGCGCAGATAAATCCCACGGTACCCCACACGCGGATGGGCGGAAAGGCGGTCACGGGATCGAGCTTATTGCTCTCCAAGACATTGTATGCCACCGAATTAGAGAGGGCCAAAGTAGGCATATAGAATGCGACACTCACGGCATAGAGGCCGAGAATGAGCATCTGGCTCTGCGCGCCGTCGGTAGATACTACCCATGCCGTAGCACCCATAAAGAGTGCTGCAAGCAGGTGACACAAGCCCAACAGTCGCTGTGCCTGCACCCAGCGGTCGGCAATGATGCCTATGATGGCGGGCATGAAGAGCGAGACTATACCCTGCACGGCATAGAAGATTCCGATCTTGTCGGGCATGCCGATCGAGGCGAGCAGCGTACCCATAGATGTAAGGTATGAACCCCATACTGCAAACTGCAAGAAGTTCATCACAATCAAACGAAGCTTGATGTTGTTCATATTCAGTGATTTATGTTATTATTTTATCTATGCATCGCAAAAATCTTAACAAAGGTATGAATTTTTTTTTACATTTTTCTTTGCAATTAAAAAATAAAGTTCTACTTTTGCATCGTCAAAAACAAATATTGGGCTATGGTGTAATGGTAACACTACAGATTCTGGTCCTGTCATTCTTGGTTCGAATCCAGGTAGCCCAACTAAAGCGGTCGAGTTTATCGATCGCTTTTTTTGTTGTTGTCGGTGGGGGGGGGAGTGGCGCAGCGGTGGCGTGGCGTGGCGTGGCGTGGCGCAGTCGATAGGACTTGATAGGACTTGATGGGACTTGATGGGTATTAGCGCGGCCGACATTTATCCGGTAGCAACCTGCTATCCCTAAATTCCCTATTCCCTATTTCTTCCTATCCCATCCTATCTCTTCCTATCTCTTCCTATCTCTTCCTATCCCTTCCTATTTCTTCCTATCTCTTCCTACTCGTCCTATCTCGTCCTATCTCTTCCTATCCCTTCCTATCTCTTCCTAAATTACCTAACCGCCCTACTCACTCAACCCTCCTCGCCACGGCTACAAAGCGAGTTATCAACAATAAAATCATTTTCAACGAAAATGGTTTGGCTGTTCGACCATTAACCACTATCTTTGCAATGGCTGTGGACTATACCCACCCATATAGCTCGCAGAACAAAGCCCCAAACAGAAAATACCATACGACAAACAAACACATTATTAATCATTAAATCAAACGCTTATGAAGAAACTTTTACTTCTGATGTGTGGTCTTGTGATCGGCTTTGCAGCCTCGGCACAGACCGTCGTCACGGGTACGGTTGTCGATGAGCTGGATCAGCCGCTTATCGGTGCTACAATCGTAGTCCCCGGCACAACACAGGGTACAAGCGCAGACCTCAACGGTGGCTTCAAGCTCACCGTCAAGGATGCCAATGAGGTGCAGGTGAGCTATCTGAACTACCGCACCGTGAGCTTCACCATCGATGGCGCACAGCGTCAGAACCTGGGTACCATCAAGATGGAGCCCGAGGCTATCGCGATGGAGAATGTCGTAATCCAGCAGTCGGTGGCTGTGCAGCGTCGCACCCCCGTGGCTGTATCGACAGTGTCGGCCGCGGAGATCGAGTTCAAGCTCGGTGGACAGGAGTTCCCCGAGATTCTGAAGTCTACACCCGGCGTCTATGTGACGAAGGATGGTGGTGGCTTCGGTGACTCGAAGATCAACATGCGAGGCTTTAAGTCGGCCAACGTAGCCGTGATGATCAACGGTGTACCTATCAACGACATGGAGTGGGGCGGTGTATACTGGTCTAACTGGGCAGGTCTGTCGGATGTGACCCGCTCGATGCAGACACAGCGCGGTCTTGGTGCCTCGAAGGTATCGGCACCCTCGGTGGGTGGTACTATCAACATCGTGACCAACACCATCGATGCCAAGCAGGGCGGTACCGCCTCATACGGCGTAGGTAACGACGGCCTGCAGCAGGTGTCGTTGAGCCTCTCGTCGGGCCTCACCAAGAGCGGCTGGGCCATCAGCATGCTCTTCGCAAAGCGTTGGGGCGATGGCTACATTCAGGGCACAGGCTTCGAGGGCTACAACTGGTTTGCCAACGTCTCGAAGCGTATCAACGACCGTCACCAGCTCTCGCTGACAGCCTTTGGTGCTCCCCAGACCCACAACCAGCGTAAGCCCCTCTATGCAGGTCTTTCGATCAAGGAGTGGGACAAGGTGGCACAGTGGATGGGCGAGAAGGACAAGTATCGCTACAACGCCGTGTACGGCTTTGACAACAACGGCAAGGAGCGCTCTTCGATGGTTAACCACTACCACAAGCCCCAGATATCGCTGAACCACCAGTGGCAGATTGACCACAAGTCGTCACTCTCGACAGCCCTCTACGTCTCTATCGGTCGTGGCTACGGCTACTCGGGTCAGGGTCGTACCTCGGCAGACCGCGCCATGTGGAACGGCTCGTCGAATGGTAAGCTCCTCACCACCTTCCGTAAGGCTGACGGTACCTTCGACTATGGTGCTATCCAGGACATGAACGCTGCCAGCACCACAGGCTCTAACATGGTGATGTCGAAGAGCGTGAACAACCACATGTGGTATGGTCTGCTGTCGACCTACAACAACCAGATCACCCCCAACCTCGAGCTTACAGCAGGTGTTGACGTGCGCTACTATGTCGGTGAGCACACCAACGAGATTATCGACCTCTATGGCGGTCAGTACTTCATCGACGATGGCGACCGTAAGAATGTTAAGGCCGAGAACAATATCGCTGCTGCCGACCCCAACTGGAAGTACGAGAAGCTGTCGGTGGGCGACGTTGTATACCGCGACTACGACGGCCACGTTCACCAGGAGGGCGTCTTTGCACAGCTCGAGTGGTCGAAGAACCGCCTCAACGCCTTCGTATCGGGCTCGCTGTCGAACACCGGCTACTGGCGTGTTGACCGCTTCTACTACGATGCAGCACACCAGCGTTCAGAGACCATCAACTTCCTGGGCTTCACGGCCAAGGGTGGTGTTAACTACAACGTGAGCAAGTCATCGAACCTCTTCCTCAACGTGGGTTACATCTCGCGTGCCCCCTTCTTCTCGGGTGGTGCCTTCCTGCAGTCTACGACGAGCCACATGACCAACCCCGATGCCGTAAACGAGAAGGTATTCTCGGTTGAGGCCGGCTACGGTCTGCGCACCGAGCAGATCGCCCTGAACGTCAACGCCTACTACACCTTGTGGATGGATAAGTCGGATGTACGTTCGAAGCTGATGTCTAACGGTGACTATGCGCGTGTGAACCTCACAGGCATCGACGCCCGCCACGCAGGTATCGAGCTTGATCTGCGCTACAAGCCTGCACGCTGGGTCAACCTCACAGGTATGCTCTCGTGGGGCGACTGGGTATGGTCGAGCAACGCCAGAGGTTACTACTACGACTCGCAGGGTCAGCCCATGACCGCCAAGATGGATGGTACGGTAGCCTCGGGCATCATGGCCGAGGACCACGCATGGATCGACCTCAAGCAGAAGGGTGTTCACGTTGCCGGCTCGGCACAGACCACCGCGGCCATAGGTGCCGACTTCTTCCCGTTGAAGGGTCTGCGCGTAAGTGCCAACTTCAACCTCTACGGTCGCAACTACGCCGACTTCTACCTCGGCTCAACGGCTGTGGCCAACACCGCTGTGACGGTTAACGACCCCTGGAGAATTCCCGTAGGCCATCAGCTTGACCTCTCGGCAAGCTACTCGTTCAACATTGGCAAGGTGCGTGCAACGCTCTATGGCAATGTCAACAACCTCTACGACTACAACTACGTCATGGACGCGCAGTGTGGTACCGACTCGAAGGGTTGGGAGGACTGCTACGCTGTGATGTACTCGTTTGGTCGCACCTACACACTGCGTCTTAAGATCAGCTTCTAACACCTAAAGAGTAACTGATATGAACAAGAATATATTTAAGTATCTGTTGTCGCTTACAGCCGTAGCTCTTATGGGTTGGAGCTGCTCGAGCGACTATTTCAACGAGAACTACCTCGATGACTACCAGAACGGACAGATAACCACCGATGTGCAGAACATCGACTACACTCTGACCGAGGACGACTACTCAACAATCGCCAAGAACGCTACCAACAAGGCTTTGGCCGAGGAGGCTGGCGAGGATGCTGTCGAGGCGTTGGCAGCCATCGGCAAGAACAAGTATTTCGGCTCGGCCGACGAGGCGGCGAGCTACATCCCTGCCTTCCTTGCAGCGGGCTACCCCACACTCGATGACAGCTCGATTGTTATGGTTGGCTACACCACAGCTCTTCAGATGCCCGAGGAGATGAAGATGATGAACACCGTTACGGAGTACACCCTCACCGAGGATGACTACAAGCTCATCTGGGAGAGCGACGAAGTCTATGCCAAGGCCCTTACACCCTCGACCGTAAACAAGCTCAAGAATGCACTGAAGCCCTCGGAGGATATCTACCCGGGTGAGTATATGGTTGTTACCTACAACTACTCGGCCGAGGAGCCCAAGACGGATGAGCCCACCGAGCCCGCTACGGGCTACACCTCGGTGCTGGGCAAGGCCGTGCTCAACGACAGCGTGGAGGTGCGTGGCTACATCTCGGCACTCTCTACCCAGGGCCCCATCCTCACGGACAACGGAGGCTCGTTACTGCTCTTCAAGGGTGCCGACCTGGCCATTGGCGATGAGGTCACCGTTGCCGGCACTATCTCGGCCTACAACAAGGGCTTCCAGATTGGTGCTGCGAGTGCTACGATAGAGAAGACCGGTACGACAACGGTCAGCTACCCCACCCCCGTGGAGTTGGATGGTGCTGCGATGGATGCTCTTATCGAGTCGCGCACCACGGATGACTATGCGCAGTTTGTAAAGTTTGAGGGCGTACCCTCTATCTCGGATAAGGGTTACATCAACCTCGCTATCGACGGTGCTACAACGGCCGTAGGCAGCATCTATGGTGCTTCGGACGATGTAAAGGCTCTATTCACCGAGGGCGAGAAGGCTACGGTATATGGTTACTTCTGCTCGATATCGAGCAACACCTATATCAATGTTGTGGTAGTATCGGTTAATGAGGCACCCGCCATTGAGTCCGAGAGTGCCAACGCTGCGATGCTGGCCGCCATGACAGTTAGCAGCGAGAAGCGTTACGCCTACTTCAAGTATGATGGCGAGGGCTTCACCGAGGCCGACATCATCGAGGTGCAGCCCGCCGACTACACCGCCATGGGTCAGGGCTACGGCAACTTCACCAACCCCACACAGGACAACTATCTGCCCAAGTTCCTTGCTGAGAAGCTCCCCTACGCACAGGTCGACGACAAGGCCTATGTAGCCTTCCGTTGCTACAGCGGTGGCACAACCAGCTGGAAGGTCGACGAGTACACCTTCAACGGCTCGGCATGGATTAAGAGCATTCTGTTTGAGGATAAGATCGACCAGTTCCGCAAGTCGGAGGGTGTATGGGCTATCGACCGCACCTTGGAGTTGGACTTCACCAACACCAGCTCGGCCGACACCAAGGCCTTCTACCAGTACTGCTGCAACTGGGTTTACGACAACAAGGATGTCGCTCTGGGTGCACCGTCACGCGATAACGAGGGTGTCATCATCTCGACCGACATCGTAACCATCAACGGCGAGAAGCCCGCAGGTAACTACTGGGTATCGAACTACGGTAACAACGAGTTCTACACCGGTGCCTCGGCCTACTACGGCAACATGGACTGGCGTCCCTCGGCCGTTAAGGGTGGCTTTGCTGCTGCCGGCATGGGTGACCTCAGCGACGACGAGATCCTTGCCAAGCTCAAGGAGCACACCGGCGAGGTATTTGCCGAGGTTCTGCACTATGTATATCCCGAGATGACTCCCGAGGAGTACAAGAAGGTGATTATCAAGGTCTACGCCTATGGTCCCAACATGAACTACTCGCTCACGTTCGACGTAACAGAGAGGGGTAAGTTCGCATACGTTGTCGACTCACTCGTTGAGTTCTAAACGACAACTTAACACCAAAGCGAGGCGGCTGTTCCGATTGGAGCAGCCGCCTCTTATTATGCTATATGGTCACCGACCTACTCGTGGTCGTGGTCGTGGTCGTGATCGTGGTCGTGGTCATCGTGCTCGAAGACCACGCCATACTCGTTGGTGTTGGTGAGCTTCTTGCCACCAAACTCACCCGTGAGCGTGCGCAGGAAGGCTACGATAGCTTCGATCTGCTCATCGTCCAGTGTTACGTCACACTGGTAGAGGGCCATATCGCGCACAGCTTCCTCCATCGTCAGGCGCGTACCATCGTGGTAGTAGGGCCATGTAAGCTCGATATTGCGCAGGCCGGGCACCTTGAAGCGGTGACGATCTCGCTCCTGCTGTGTCTGCTTATATCGACCGTTATCCTCGTCGGTGAGCTCCTCGCCACGATCCTCAAAGTAGTGACGTCGAAGGCCCATCAACTCGTATGACTCGCCACCGAGGTTGGCACCAACGTGGCATGTGGCACAACCATGCTCCTTGAAGAGCTCGTAGCCACGCAGCTCCTCTTCGGTAAGAGCCTCGTCATCACCCCTGAGCCACTTGTCGAACTGCGAGTTGGGCGTCACCAGCGTGCGCTCGAACTCCTCGATGGCATTGGTGATATTGGCCTCGGTCAGGCCATCGGGATATACCTGCTCGAAGGCGGCCTTGAACGCAGCATCGGCCTCGAGCTTCGCGATAATCTCGTCAAACGACGTTGAGGCCATCTCCACAGGGTTGAGGGGAGGTCCTGCGGCCTGCTCGGCGAGGGTCTTGGCGCGACCATCCCAGAACTGCACGAAGTTATACACAGCGTTGTAGACCGTGGGGGCATTCACACCACCCATGCGGCCCTCGACACCATCCGAGTAGCGGTGGTTATCCACACCACCGGTCTTCAGGTCGTGGCACGTTGCACACGACACGGTATTATCCACCGAGAGGCGGGTGTCGTGGTAGAGGCTGTAGCCGAGCAACACCTTCATGGGGTCCACGTCGACCTCTGCGCTGATGGGGCGTACAGGCTCACCTCGACGCTCACCCTCCAGACCGTCACGGTAGTAGGCCGTGCGGTACTCCGTGGCCCAAGCTACGATGATGTCACGCTTGGCCGCGGTCATCTGGCTACCCCAGTGTACAAGGTAGTACTTTGCCACGGGCATCGACCTATCCAGCGCGACCTTCTCGAGCTTGGCTACGTCGACAGGGCGAGGCAGCTCACCGGCGTTGAGCGACGCCATAAGAGGCTCGATGTCGAAGGCACGGTAGCCCTCCTCGACATCCGCCATCACCATATCGCCTGCCAGGGGCAGCTTGGCATAGAAGGGCAACTCGGGCTCTGCGGAGTGGCAGCTCAAGCATCCACCCTCGTTGAGTATGGCCAACACCTTTGCCTCGGGGGTAAGCTCGGCCGAGGGAGGGCGGTTGACCACTCGGTAGACTACAAACAGCACTGCTGCAAGTGTCAACAAGATGTAAAATAGCTTTTTCATACGTCTTTTATTTGGGTTTATTACTCTTGGTTATATGTATGTACACTCTCATCTGCCGAGGGCAGGTAGTTGACACCCCACCAGCACATCTGCAACGCCACGAAGGCCACTACGATTACCCAATATCGTGCCGTGCGCCACTTACGGTCGAGGTGCATGGCCAGCAGGTAGAGGCCCCACGTTGCTGCGGCCCACGCCTCCTTGGCATCCCACGACCAGTAGGCACCCCACGCCTCCTTGGCCCAGAGCGCACCCGTGAGCATGCCCACGGTGAAGAAGGCCACGCCACCCCACAGCAGCCTGTCGATGGCCATATCGAGACCCTCGGCACGGCGCACTATGGCATAGAGCGCGATAAGCGTAGCACAGCCCAGCAGTGCATAGGAGAACATATATACCGCAACATGCGGCACAAACCAGGGGCTTTGCAGTGCGGGCACAAGCGTTGCATCGTGTATCTCGGGGCGCAGAGCGTTGATGACCATAAACACCGTCGCGAGCATCGTCGAGAAGCATAGTATCCACCTGTAGGACCACCGTGCATAGGTCATAGCACCGGCCAGCAGCAGGAAGAGCGAGTACCACAGTCGCGTCTCGCCCATGGTACGCAGGGGCGGGCGACCGAGTGTCACCCACAGCGAGGCCACAAAGCACGCCATGAGGAGCACACCCGCAGCCGAGAGGAGCACAGCCCACGGGCTACGCTCGCGGCTGAAGAGTGCAACGAGGGAGGCGGCCACCGAGAGGAGCACCACCACGGCAGCTACATAGACAAATATGTTCCATCCGAGCTCCATCATCTTACACCTTTAGCGTTAACACCCCTTGGGCCTCCAAGGAAGAGAAGCACAGCACCCACGATGAGAAGCACCACGCCCACGGTTGTGAGCCACTGCCACGGCTCACGCACCACCTCCACAACCACATAGCGACACTCGGCCTCACGGTCGTAGCTTACAAGGTAGAGCCTCTCGCTCCACGACAGGCGGTGGGGGTGGTTCACGGCGAGGCTCACCCGACGACCATCGACATCAACATCGGCTCTGAAGGCCGACGGCGTGCCATTGTCGTAGTACGAGGCCTCGAAACCCTCGAGGCGCAGGGCATAGCCGAGGCTTATCGGGCGACCATCCTCCGCATAGGCCATGCTCTGTGGCTTGTCGCGCTCGACCACCGCACGCATCTGCACACGGTCGGGCGCACCCACCACCATGGCAAACAGAGCGAGCCACAGACCGAGGTGCAGCATAAGGAAGCGCAGACGCACTCCCGCGCCTGTGCGCCAGCCACGCAGTATCACAAAGCCCAAGTGCAGCAGGATATAGAGCAGCGCAACAACCACAGGCCACGATGTTGTGGCGGGGCGACGTTGCAGACCGAGGGTGATACCCAACGCCACCATCATAAACAACGAGAGCCACATGGCCCGTGGCGAGAGCATAAAGCTCACGAAGGGCGAGCTACGACGGCGACGATAGCCATCCACCATAGCCACGATGGCTACCGCTGCAAGGATGATATTTAGCGGGAAACGCAGCACGTCGCAGGGCACATCGCCAACGAGCAGCTGCAACACTACGGTGGCAACTGCTATAAGGCTGATAACGAGAGCCTCGGCACCTCTGCTATTACTCTGCGGACACATTGTTGGGCATCTATTTGGTGTAAAGTTAAGCAAAAAAAGTGAAAAATAAAATATTTTAGACCAAAATGGCGCAATATAACCACTCAAATGAGCCGACGTCGGCTATTGCATCTGCCCTCACAAACAAAAAGGGCGAGCCATGCGGCTCGCCCAGATATCGGAATTTCTCCTTACACAAGATTATGCACCCTGCGCAGCGGTGAGCTCAGGCTCGAGGTCATAGCATACGGGAGCATAGTAGTTGCCCTCTGCATCTGACCAGCAATACCACAAGTCATACTGCAGAGTGTTTGCATAACCGCTGTAGCAGCCATCCCAGTATGAGATAGTGTTGTCAACAAGCCAAGCAACCTTCTGCTTTGCAAAAGGATATGAAGCAATAGTATCGGGATCGGTCATACGAGTGTAAACAGTGATACCCTCGGCAGTGGTGAAGTTGTAAGAAACATCCCAGTAACCATAGGTGCTGTAAACGCACACGAGATCGATAAGCTCAGGCTTGGTAGCAGTCCACTTCTCATCACCCTCAGCAATAACATTGAGTGCATACTCTACCTCGTCAATGATAACTACGTTAGAGAATGAGCCATCAGCAAACTGGGCGATGATAGCGAACTTGTAGGTAGTACCTGCAATGAGGTTCTGGTAGCTGTAAGATTTAAGACCACTCTTAATCTGAACGGGGTTGGTTACATCCTCTCCCTCGATAGTCAGATACATCCAGTTAGAAGAGACTGCCAACTCGCTCTGGAGAGCCTCGTTAGACTTTAATGAGTAGTAGTCAACATTTACCATGTAGTAACGATACTTAACAACCTCTGCACCATCAATACCAGTAAGCTCAACGGTGAAGATATCGTTAGCGATGCTGTACTCGCCAACACCCAGAGTGTACTCGGTATTGGTTACAGGAACAAGCGTAGTGATAGGCTCCTGAACGAATGTGTAGTTACCCTCAGCATCAACTGCAACAAGGACCAGGTACTTGGTCTGGCCGGTAGAAAGACCGCTTATGTTAAGCTCATAGGTGTAGCCCTCCGAGAAGTCGTTCTTGCACCAAGACGCACTGATGTGGTTCTTGAGCTCCTCGGTACCCATTACAAACTCACTGTCATACCAAGCAGAGTAAACAGCAACAGCAGTCTCGGGAACAGTTACAGAAGCCTTGATTGAAGAGTAGTCAACAACAGGCTCAACGGTGATCTCCATAGGCTCTGCAGCCTCAACCAAAGCGGCAGTCTTAAAGCGGAAGATGTAGAGGTCGCTGTAACCATAAGACTCCTTCTCACGACCCTCCTCGATAGGAAGAATTGAGAACTCATACTCGGTGTCGGGATCAAGGTCAGTGTTCATCACACCATAAGATGACTTATAGTTCATGAACTCATTAAGAGTGAACTCACCAGCGATATCCTCGCGGATAACGTGCTGACCCCAATCCATACCATAGTTGACCCAGTTGTAGAAGTTGGTCTGGTAGTACTCCTCAGCGGTGTAACCATACTCAATGTTCTGGTCAATATACCTGGCCTCGAGATACTGAAGGTGATACTCAACACCACCACGCAGAGTTACGTTGAATGTTGCGCCATTGAAAGCCTCCTTCAAAACCTCAACCTTTACAGCAAGCTGCTTGAACTCGACAAGGATAGCCTTATCTATAATCTCCGAGAAATTAGGATCCTGCATGTCGTGAGGAATAATAGCAAATATGAATGACTCGCCCTCGAAAGGCACATTACCATAAGCAAGACCATTTACAATATCCTCAATAGATGCGGTGAATACGCGCTGCTCAAACACACCCTCCTGATATGATTGTCTGTCATATACTACATTCTCGATAGCGTTGGTCAGGTTCTGATCGTTGCAACTCCACGAATCGGTATCCCAGGCCATAAGATACTCCTCAAGAGTACCATTCCAGTTCTTGAATGCATCATAAGGCATCATGAACAGAGTCCAAGTATCAAAATCAGTTGTCTCAACATATGTCCACTCCCAGTAATCGTAATACTCATAAGTAGAAACAAGTGAGTTCTTAACAACAAGATTGCCATCAACGATTTCAGCAGTAAGCTCTGCGAAGTTTACGTTGAGCTTTGCCACCTTGCAAGCACCCGAAGCGGTATTAACGTGCAGAGCGACAGTACCGTTCTTCTCAGCAGCACCCAGAGCTATAAGCTCTGACTTGGGAGCAGTAATAGAGAGTACGTTCTCGCTAACGCTGGCCTTCCAACCCATAGGCTGGTTCATAACCTCAACGTCTGATACGGCCTCACCTGCCTCGAAGGTAACCTCCTTGGTCTCACCGGCCTTAACATAGAGAGAACCCTTAACATTGAACTCGATAGGCTCGGCAATAGCTACAGTGAAGGTAGAGCCATCGGCCAGAGTGAAGGTAACGGTACCATCCTCGTTGGCAACAGCAGCTGCGAATACGCAAGAACCATCGGCTGCAACACCCTTGGCAGCAAGACCAGAGTCAACCCAAGTATTACCACCGTCGATAGATACGAGCAGGTTACCGCTCTGCTCATCAACCATGAACTTGAGCTCTGCGGGTACGCAATCGCAACCCTCGCCAGCCTCGCCAGCCTCGGCTACAACAGCAACCTTCTCGCCGTCAACGAGCAACCACTCTACGAAGCCCTCCTTGTTGAATACAGCCCAGTAGTAAACGCCGCCATCCTCCTTAACAGAGAGGTAGGTGTCGGTGTCAGTGTCAGTGTCCTCGACAGGAGCATAGATAGTGAAGGTAGAACCGTCCGAGAGAGTTACAACGGTGTTACCGCCAACAGTCTCAACGCCGGTTACCAAAAGCTTACCGTCAACGAGGCCCTTAAGAGCAGCAACCTCGTCCTGAAGCTTCTTCTCAAGATCGGCAACGCGCTCCTTAAGAGCTGCAAGATCCTTCTGGATCTGAGCGATCTCATTCTTAAGATCGGTATCGTCATACGAACATGACACAACCGATGTACCCATCATACACGCTACCAAAGCAACGCATACAACAGACTTCAAAGATGTAAAAAATCTTCTCATAATGGTTAATAAAATTGGTTAATAAAGTTAGTTTAGTCTATTTGTACCACTATTCCCGGGCCGTTGCAACGGCCCGGGAGAGTGGGTTGGGAGATCATTTGTTGCTTAAAACAATCTGACAATCCAGTATTTTGCATCAACAAAGTTAGTCAAAAAATTTTAATAAACAACAAATTTTCGATATTTTATATCGCTTTTTACTGCATCTTGGCCTTGGGGTGGCTTCCGAGGGCCTTCATGTCAAGCCAGATGTACTTGATGGCTTTGCCCTGCTCGACAATCTCCTTAGGCTCAGCCTTAACGGCGGCGGGAGCTGTCATCTGCGAAGCGTAAACCACGCTCTGGGCGCGTGCAGGGATCTCGGGCATAGCGTAGCTGTAAGGCTTGGGTGCCGACAGACCTGTGTACGAAGGATAGTAGTCCTTAAGGGTCTTAACCGACTCACCGTCGAAGATGACATACTTCAGGTCGCTGATTACGCTGTTACCGTTTGCATCACGGCCATAGGCCAGACCCATGGCAACCATAGGCTCGTCAACAGAACCTACCAGAACGTGAGGCGTAGAGACAGTAAGGCTGTTGGTCTGCAGACCATACTCACCGCAGTAGAGCTTCCACTGTGCATACATCTCCGCACCGCTTGCAACGCTTGTATCGCCAAGGTAGTCAAGGGCAAGACCGGGAGTCTCGACACCGGCAGACATGTGCTTCATATACTCGGTATCCTCGTTGGCCGAGAAGTAGACGTTGCAACCGATGATGTTCTTCGAACCGTCGGCGTTATCCTGACCGTAGATGTACTCGGTCTCGATATATACCTCGGGGTTCTCGCCACCGATAGCCTCCTTGGTCGACACCTCAACAAACTGCAACTCACCGAAGTTACCGTTCCAGTCCTCGCATACGCATACGAAGGTGAGATTCATGCCGGGCTCCATGATGAAGTTGAAACCGCCAAGACCGAACTCCTCGCAAGGCCAGAAGTTAGAGCCACCACCCATAAGGTAGTTAATCATAGTCATACGATCGGCATCAAGCGAAGGAATACCCTCTTCCTCGAAGCCCTCGATGAAGTACTGGAAGTATGCAGCAGCAGTGTTCTCGATAGAGTCGTTGGCAAACGACAACTCAACCTTCTGACGATCCTCGCACTTAACCACGATCTGGGCAGTAGACTCACATGCCGAAGGGTTGTCGTAGTTAGCCTCCTTCATGGTGAAGGGCTTGGTGAACTTGGGCGTAGAGAGCTCGGTAGCGGCGTTACGGGCGATCCAGCAGAATACATACGACTCACCCGGAACAAGTTGGCTAAACTGGGTAGGACCAGAGGTCCAAGCATCACGCACGGTGTATGAGCTACCGTTGGGCTTACCTTCGGCATCTACGCTATAGTTCTTGTTGTTGATACCCCATCCGTCGTTGTTGATCGAGAGTGCCAGCTGCCTCAGGGTAGCCTCGTCGGCATCCTTGTAGCTCTCGGCCTCCTCGGGGGTCATAATCTTGAAGAGCATCGAGTGTGCATTGGCATCGATGGTAACCTCATACCATGCAACGTGTGCCGAAATGCGCTCCTCAATGACTGTCATTGTGGCCTCACCCTCCTCCAGGTCAGGGATGGGCACGAGGTTGAAGACCTTGCTGTCGAACTCGGTGTTGGGTGTCTCGTTGACATCCAGAGCGATGGCGGTAGCCATGATAGCGAAGTCGCTCGATGCCGACTGACCGAAGTTCTGGTAGTAGCTGCGGGGATCGTTGTTGGGATCCTCGGGATCGTCAGCGGGGATGGCATCGTAGAGCGTATGACGCATAAAGTCGATATACTGCTTCGAGCCGTAGCCATTGATATAGGGCATCAGGTCATCCTCGTTAGAGCACCAGTAGTACATGTAGTGGCAGTCGAGGTTGGGATAGTTGTGAACGATGAATGAGCGGTAGCCGGTCTCAACCTCGATGTTGATGTGGGGATCACCTACAAGCTCCTTACCGGGTGTGCTGACATAGCAAACGGTCATCTCGGCAGGCTCCGAACCCTCGGTGTCGAAGCAACCTACAGCTACGATAACATACTCACCCCAAGGTACAACCTTGGCCTGGGCATACTGGGTGTTCATCCAGTCGTACTCATACTCGACATACTCATCACCCTGGGTCGAGGGGCTCATGATATAACCACCCGAACCTGTTGAGTTGAATACAAAGTCGAGGATGGCATCCTCAACGGTGCTCCAGTCGGCCTTCTTGGTAGCATCACCACCGAGGCAGGTCTCCAACAGTGAGTTGTAGAGACGGCATACGGGGAATACGTCAAGACGGTAAGACTGAACAAGCTCACCGGGGCGGCATACAAACTGGAAGTTCTTCTCCTGTGTGCCGGTAACCTCGATCTCAACACCTGCGGTGGGATCGCTGGGGATGGCGTGACCTACCTGCCACTTCACGGGAGTGGGAACATTGGCGTGGTCGGTGCCGGGCAGAACCTCGATCTGAAGACCGCTGTTAGCCTGCTCGGTAGCAGTTACCTTAACAACCTCCGATACGAGCTCCTCGTACATAGCAACGAACTCATAATCACCGGCTACGGTAGTGGTGAAGGCACCCTCTACAACCTCCTCGGTGGTCTGGCAGAAGATGTCGGCCTCGGCGGTAACGTCGCTCTGGACAGCATCCTTGCCCTCCTCCTTAACGGTGAGGGTAACGGTAAAGGTGGCCTCCTGCTGACCATCCGCAAGGATAGAGGTGGGGCTCACAGTCAGCTCAATAGAGCTTGACTTCTCGGGGGTGGGAGGAGTAACCTGCTGGGGATCCTCGCCACACGCGATGGCTACGAGCGCGAGCGCAGCAACCATCATCGACTTGAACATTGTTTTCATAGTGTTTGTTAGATATTTTAGATATTAAAGAGTTTGTAATTGTGTATCCGTTATCTCTTGTGTTAGTCGGCCAGAGGATAGTCTGCCTCGCCACCTACCAACTCACATATATTCATATTGTTGACATAGCCCGTAGAGTCGATAACAAGGGCGCATATATGGCAGTTCTCGGCGATGATGCCATCCTCGAGCGTGTACTCATACTCCACGCTCTGCTCCTGACCCGCGATGAGGTCGCCCACACGGTCACCCTTGTACGATGCCGAGAGCATCTGGCGTACAACATGGTTGTGGGTGTAGTTGTCGATGGTCAACGAGCCCTGCTTCTGGGGATATACGATGCCATCCTCCATGATGTAGATAGCTACGCGGTAGGTGTCGGCCGTATTGGCAAATACCTTGGCGGTAAACTTACCCTTGCCCGTGGCGACGTCAAACTCCGACTTAACGGCAACGCCCGAGTGTGCGGGGTACTCCTTATCCGAACGCTTCAGAGCGTCACGGATACCCGACGAGTTGCTACCTATCTCGCCCGCATCGCGCAGGTCGATAACAAAGCCCGGGAAGCTCACCGTGCCGAAGGCGTTGTTGATCTCGTTTGTGAGCGCGATACCCATAGGATCGGTACCTGCGGTGTTGTCGTGCAGGGCGATGATGTGGGCGCGATCCGTATAGTTATAGGTGTCGAAGACCAGCTTGAGCAGGTTATAACCATCGGGGCACCATGAGCACCACGCTCCGGTGAACTCCATAACTGCGATGTGGCGCACGAAGTTCTTGCTCTCGCCAGTAACGGGGGGCTCGGGCTGTGTATGATTATCCTTCACGGTGATAGTCACGCGGTTAGAGGTGTAATCCTTGTATGTAGCCTCAAAGGTATAGCTACCCGCCACGCTGGTCGAGAAGCTGTTGCCCGTGAGGGTCTCACCCGTAGTGATGCAGCGCAGGGTAGCCTCCGAGCTAACATCCTTACCCTCCGCGCGCGTAATATTATATGATGCCATTGCAGGGGCTGCCTCGGCATACGAGTAGTCGACACTCTGGCCCACCTTGCACTCGTTGCAGTTGTTCACCACATACGAATCACCACCATCGGGGGTGGTCAGCGCACATACCACAACGCGCAGGTTGTCCACGTTCCAGCTATCGGCAATCTCCACCGAACGCTCGACAACATACTCCAGGCCGGGCTCCAGGGCCTCGCCCATGTTGAAGCGCATGCCTGTGATGCTGCCCGACACCACCTGACGAGCCACGTTGTTGTGGGTGTAGTCACCCGACACGCCGAGCTGCATGTCGACGATACCATCCTCGACAACCATTATCTCGTAGCGATATACCGTGCTGGTGGCCGAGGTGATCTTACTCTTGATATTGATCTTGCCATCCACAACCTCCGTGTCGATGGCCACGCCACAGGTGGGAGGATAGGTCGCAATATGGTTCTCGATGCCACGCTCGATATTCGACTGGTAGGCACCGATATCACCCTTACGCATATTGAGGAAGAAGCGCGGCAGACCATCCTCACCCAGATGTGAGTGGTACTTGGTCGAGATGGCCAACGTCATGGGATCCTCATACTTGAAGTCCTCGTGGAACGACACAGCGATCAGACGACCGGGCATAGCCTCCTGCACACCCTTAATCGAGGAGCTCAACGCGGGGCAGTTCTGGCAACCGATCGAGGTGAACTGCATACCGAGCTGCTTGTGGAAGAAGTTAAGACCCGAGTTATTGCTCTGCTCGGCAACGATCGTAATCTCGTTCTCCGACTCCAAGGCACCACCACGATAGGCGGTAGCCTTGACGGTATAGGTACCGGGTGTTGTGGTCGAGAAGCGGTGTACGCCATAGCCCAGCTTGGTCTCCTGACCGTTGAAGGTGTAGACCAGACGTGTTGTGGGGCCCTCGCTGATATCCTCGTTGCCACTCTCCGTGCCGTAGATGACCGAGAAGTTCACAAAGTCGGTACCGTCGGCCTTGACAACGGTCTTGTCGGCATAGAGGCGCACCACGCCTACGGGCAGCAGCTCATCGCCACCGGGGCCGGGCGTAGGCTCGTCGCCCTCCGACGACTCCTCGCCGGTGAAGGTCACCGTGAAGGTGGCGACATCCTCACCCGTAGCCTCAATCTCCGTCTTCGATGCCGTGAGGATCAGCTCACCCGCCTCGGGCTCGGGCGTAGGCTTGGGCAGCGTGGCGGGGTCTACATAGCCGTGACACGCAGTCATAACAACGGCCACAAAGGCCGCAGCCAAGAACTTAATGCTTGATATCTTGTTCATAATATATTGTCGATTAGTTTAATACATAATCCTGTGAGCCACCCATGGGGCATACTGCGAGGTTGTCGTTGATGTTCACACCGCCGTTTGACGAGAGAGCAAAGACCACAACGCGCAGGTCGCTATCCTTAAACGTAGTGGGGAAGCCCTCGATGGTGAAGCTCTTGGTACGCTCCTCGTCCCTCTTCAGGTCGAACTTATCGGCCGACATGGCCAGCAGGTTGCTCGAGAAGGCACCGATGATGTCGTGGTACTTGCCATCGGCCGAGGTACCCTGCGAGTAGGTCTGGTTGTCGATAAGGATGACGTAGCCCAGGTCGTAGGTACCACCCGTAGATGAGGTCACGGCAGCATCGATGGTGATGGTCGAGCCCTCACGCTTGGTCGAGGCGATCTTCACGCCGCACGTTGCAGGATAGTTGACAAGGTAGCTCTCGATGATGCCCTGCAACTTAGATGATGAACGCTCACCCGACAGCTCCACAAGGTCGTAGACGCAGCTGGGATAGCCCTCACCGCCAAAGGCACCGAGGAGCAGCGTACCCAGGTCGCCACTGCTGGTGGGTATTGCAAAGGGGTCTTCGGCACTCGAGCTGCTGGCGTGTGCCGCCATGACCAACGAGTGCTCCTTCCACACATCGGTCATACCCTCAAGGCCCGCAACCATCTGGGGGCAGTAGGTACACCATGTTCCGGTGAGCTGGTAGATAGCCACACGCTGCTTGTACTTCTCATACTTGTTGCGGTTCTGCACCTTGATAGTCACCGAGTTGGCAGTCTGCTGACCCTTATACGTTGCATAGAACTCATACTCGCCGTTGATAACCGAGCTGAAGCCTGTCGACTTACGCTCCAGACGCTCGCCCGTAGCGGCATTTACGAAGTAGATGCTGGCCAGGTAGTTCTCCATAAGGCTGTTACCCTCGGGGTCCTTGACGGTGAATGTTGCCACATCGTGACCATCGGCCTCGATAGTGGTCTTATCCACCGAGATGGTGTAGCCATCAACGGGGCCGGGGGTAGGCTCATCGCCACCCTGCTCGTCACCCACGGTGATCACCACCTCGTTGTCCGACTCCAGCATACCGCCACGGTAGGCCGTAGCGCGGAAGGTATAGCTACCCTCGTGTGTAGCCGAGAACTCATGCACACCATACTCCATCTTGGTCTCTGCACCCTCGAAGGTGTAGACCAGACGTGTAGTACCGGCCTCGCTGATGTCGAGGTTACCCTCCTCCGTGCCGTAGATAACGGCAAAGGTGACCTTCTCCGATCCGTCGGCCTTGATGGTGCTCTTATCGGCGAAGAGGCGGACGACACCCTCGGGCACCCTCTCATACTCATCTGCACCACCCTGCTGGCCACCCTGCTGGGGCTCATCCTCGACGATGAAGTAGGGATCGTTGGGGCCCTGGCAGGCGAAGAGCAGCGCGCCAAGGCATACTGTTGCTATATATTTCAGATAGTTCATGTCTTCGAATATTTTTATGCTTGATCCGTTTAGAAGGCGATAGTGACTGCAAGGTTACCACCCGTATATGCGGGGATTGCACGGCACACACCACCCGAGCAGACATAACCGGCGCGGTTACGGCCATAGCTCAACGCGATGCGGGTACGCGAGTGAGTGTAGCTCACACCCACGTTGTAGTAGTGCACCTTAGTGTCACCGTGGTTGTACATATCGCTACCGTAGATGCTCCACTTGGGTGCGAAGTTAACCTCCAACAGCATAGCCATCCAGTCGCGGTGATCCTCGAAGGTGGTGAGGTACTGAAGCTCCAGACGTGTAGAGAGCTTCGAGGTCCACTTATAGGTCAGGTCGGCCACAAACGTATTCGAGAGCCATGTCGACTTATTCTCGCCATACGAGGGGTTCCACTCCTGGAAGCAGTAGAGCAGGTACATCTTAAATTTGCGGGTAAACTGCTTCTCGAGGTCTACGTTGACGCTCTTAAGCAGCATGTTGCCCGCCTTGGCGGTACGCTCGCCATAGAGCGAGTAGTACATCGCAAAGTTACCGTGGATCTTCATACCGCGCTTACCACCGAGGGCCGAGCCACGCTTGAAGTTGTAGTAAATGTCGATCTGACCACCAATCTCTCCGGGGATCATAGCCTGGGGCAGACCCGTCTGGGGTGTGTAGGGGTGCAGCGTGGTGAGCATATAGGTGTACTGCGCACACATCGCGGGGGTGTAGTTCATCAGGTTCGACGTAGAGTTGTTACCCGTGATGATGGGCGAGTTCATATACTCCAGACGACGACCCGAGATGTTGATGCCGAGGCCGTGGCCGCTATAACCCAGCTCGATGAGCTGTGCGTTACCATACTTGCGCAGCCATACACGGCGGTCATCGGCCGAGAAGAAGGGGTTCTGGATATGCTGCTCGCCGGTCTCTACCCACTCACCCTTGAAGGTGAAGCCGTGGGTCTCGAAGTTCAGACGACCCGAGTAGCCATGCGACGTAGGCTTTGCACCGATCTCCTCCATATCGCCATCGATCTCCTCGTAGCGGTTCAGGTACGAGCCCTCAACGGCCAGCGAGACACCCTTCCACTTCAGGGCGTTAGATATCGAGAGCGAGAGATCCACACCACGAGCCTGCGTGTCGGTGTACTCCATGCCGAAGCGGGGCATACCCCACAGAGCCTTCACACCGAGGATATCCTCGTAGTTGTAGGTGAGGCGTGCACCCATCAGCGCATTGTTCATACCGAGCATACGATCCTCCCATGCGCGGAAGAGCAGACCGCTACCAAACTGGTCATAGAACGAGCCTGCGGTGATGGTGAAGCCCTTATCGGCCCACATGGCGTAGAGGTTTGTCAGGGCAGCCTTCTTCAGGTTGGTGGGATAGCCCAACAACACGGGCAGGTAGGCCTCCATCTGAAGACCTGCCGAGAAGTTACCCTTGTAGTAGTCGAGTTTGAGGTAGTTGTTCGAGCCGAGATGGTCCTCGGGGGCCACCGCGTTGCTCTTCGCATCGTTCAGATAGTAGATGGTGTTGTTGTCGAAGCTACCAGTCAGATAACCGGCCTTCTTGTTGCCATCACCCTCCACATCCTGGGCAAAGGTGGTGCCACACAGCACCACACTTATAGCCAATAAAATCAGCCTCTTCATATATAGGTTTGGACTTTTTTCGGGTCTTTTACTGCAGCTTGAGTATAGCCTCGAAGAGCTCCTCCTCGTTGCCGGGGGCGTAGCCCGTGTGCGAGTAGACGATCTTGCCGTTCTTGTCAACGACGAATACCTGGGGTGTGAGCGTCACGTTCATGGCGCGCATCAGGGCCTGGTTCTTGTCATAAACAACGGTGAAGTCGCTCCAGCCGTGACCCTCAACCAGGGCGCGTGCCTGTGCCGAGAAGCGGCTGTCGTCGGTCGAGACGGCAACAACGCGGAAGTCGGCCTCCTCGATCCAGTCGGGATATGCCTCGTTGATTGCATCGAGCTCGCGGATGCAGGGCTTGCAGGTGGTAGCCCAGAACGAGATGATCATGGGAGTCTCGCCGTCAACAAGCGATGATGAGTTGATAACCTCGCCCTTACCATTCTCGACATTCACCGAGGGCACCTGGGCCATAGCTGTCATTGTGACAAAGAGGAGCACGATGCTCAACAAAAACTTTTTCATAGTGGTAATTTTATTTGTTATTTATTCTTTTTTGTTCGCATTAGGGGGCTGTCGCAAGTTAAAACGGTGTTTTTGGTGCCCCGACAGCCACTACTCGTATAGTCCATTTTTTGCAATTTACGCCACCTTATCGACATAAAAATAGCAAAATGAACCGCCAGATTAGAGTGGTTATCGACAGCAAAAATAACTAATTTTTCGAATATTACAAATTATAATATGTCATCTACGCTACAATAGTAATGCATCATTATGCATTTTATTGCAACATTTTTCAATTACTTTAAAAAAATAGTGCTCGGCAGATGCCCGGTTTTGAATTAATAATATCCGTGTTTTTGGTTATTTATGCCGTAAATACGGAGCATTTTTTGCCGTAAATCACCCTTAAAACCATCTTACCCGACCAGCAAAATATGATAAATATGGTTTTTCATAGTTAGCAATTTAATCTCAAAAAAACTCCATTTTTCACCATATTTTTTCACCTCCACCACTCCACTTTACCCCATTTCGCACCCAAATATCCACCACGAAAATATATGCCGACTACGCCATATTTCACAAAAAAGGCCGGCCAAAAAATCTTGACCGACCCACATTTTTAGATTGCTCCGCTACTCAAAGCTGATATAATCTTCGATATTGCATGCCTGGTAGTACTCCCTCTCCCAGCCATACCAGACGGGTTCGTAGCTCTGAAGGTCGCACTCGTGAACATAGTAACTGATAGTATTAAAGCTGACTGAAGCACCCTCCACGACGGTGATATTCTCCACCAACCATGGCCAATACTCCACCGTGCCGCCATCCACCACAACGTCGCCACCCTCGTCAACTATGATGTCGCCGTTCTCATCCACCACGATGTCGCCACCCTCGCCGAAGAACTCGGTGATGGTCAGAATACCCTGATCGAAGGTATACTCGACCGCGCACTCATCCCACAGCACCTCGCGGCTCTGCTCGTCGAAATAGAGCTGATAGGATACACCTGTGAAGTCTTCGTAGAGGGTATAGAGCTTACAATCCGTATTCTCGTATATCTCCGAGATTTCCTCCTCCGCGCCAAACTCGTTGTAGTATGATTTATAGGATGTTACCTTCCAGCTGCCGACCACCGAGAAGCTCTCCAACTCGCTCTGTGTAACACCACTCTGCGTTATGGTTACGACGCTCTGCGTGTAGCCCTCCGAGTCCTTCAGGATGACGTAACCCATGCGGGTTTCGTCTGTCGTGTTGGCCGACACCTCGCAGCTGTAGTGCGTTATGGTACTATCATCGGCATCCTGCTCCGCGCTCACCGCGAGCCAGTCGCCCATGACAACCATCTCGGGTACGAACTCGCTATAGGCATCGAAGTATATCTGCTGCCCGTCCGACGTGAGCTGATGGTTGTAGGCCTCGTCGAGTATCTCGATCATGGCAGGCTCTGCGGGAATGGTCATCTCGCGGGTCATGGTGATATACTTGTTGCGGTTGAAGGTCACCTTCGAGCCTACGACAAAGCTCTGCTCCTCGCCATAAATGCTCCTCACGGTCAACGTGATACCCTCGTTATAGACCCCCGGGGGCACTACCAACCAGAATGGCGTGGCCTCCTCGGCCGTGGTGCCGATAGCAACACCCTCCTCACCGCAGTCCAGCGTGATGACCGAGCTTGTGGTACCCGACAGCTCACAGGTGGGGTCGGCCTCATTCGAGGCATATATCTTGGCAGGGCCGGCAAGGGGCTCACCGCCGTTGCTCTCAAACGTAAGCGACTCGACAACATGGCCTTCACCATAGAGCATCACCTTAACGTAGCTGCACACGTTCTTAAATTTCAGCGTGTTATCCTCCGTCGTTGCGGTTACGGCCACCATAGGGTTAGCCCCCGCAGCATAGCTCCGCTCCGCATAGGTCTGCTTCGCAGGGAGGTTGTAGCTGAAGCACTTGTCGGTCTCGTCGATCATAATACCCGCCTGATAGGGGTAGAAGGCGTAGTTGGCGTCGAGGTCGATGCCCGAGATTATCTCGTCGTCGACCGAGGTCTGCCTAAAGCCGCCACCATTTGCGCCCGTGACACCCGTGAAGGCGTACTCGCGCAGGTAGGTATTGCCACGAAACAGGGCTATGCGGTCGTCGGCATGCCAACGTGTGCGTACCTGCTCATCGATGTAGATGCGCGTAGACTCGTCAAACGTGGCATAGAACTCCATTGGCTCTCCATTATCGCGAACAGCATCGCAGATAATGGGCTTTTCGCACGAGGCAAGCAGCGCAAGTGCGAAAAGCCATACTATCTTTCTCATATCTTAACGAGATTACATTGATCCATCCGGTTCGGGATCCTCTACATTCTGGCTGAGGCAGATGCCCTGTTCAATGATAATCTCTGTGAGCTCCATGCGAGGCTCTTCATAAAAAAGTTTGTTCATACGTTTAATTTAAGTATTTTGGTTATTAATGAGTTACAATCCATTAACAACACCATCCATCCAACTCAAACGAGCCACCAGAGCATCGTACATCGAGTCGGTAGCATCACCCCACGACAGGGTCTCGTCGTAGTTGGGGAAGACATTGCCGTTGATATGACCCGTCACAGGCCACATAACATTGTTGTAGCCATCCGACAGAGCCAGTGCATCGACCTGACCCACGAGGTAGTCTACCGTGGTGTAGAAGCCTGCGCGGTGCTGTGCCCAGCGGCTCTTTACAACCGCGATAAATGCGGGGTCGTTGAACAGATACTGGTACCACATCGTGTAGCGCATCGTGAAGTAGTTCTTCACCGTACCTGCCGTGCTGGTCTCCGAGCCGATGTTCTGCATTGCGATAAATGTACCCCAGTCGTAGTCCCATGCAGGGCCTGCGGTGAGCTTACCGCCACCCGTCTTGTGCATGTAGAAGCTCTTGGGGTGCTTCGACTCCTGGTTCTCGGTGATCTCGGTGTAGAGCCAGTGGTCGGCAAACGACTCATAGTCGATAAGCGATGCCACGGTGGTCCAGTCGCTGTTGCGCAGTGCTGTGCCTACCTCAGAGAAGTAGTTCTGAATGTAGCTGTAACCCAGCGTGCCGGCCTCGGCATCGCTTGGATCCTTGATGTAGACGTAGAAGGGCACGGGCGACGAGACGCGGAAGTATATCTCGGTTGAGTCGGGCGACTGGTCGCACTCCAGAAGGAAGCCCATCTCGGCAGCTACAGCCTCCTCGGTCTGTGCCGAGAGGTCGGCCATGCCCACATCGGCGATATCCAGACGGTTCGAGTCTATCTTGATCTGCTCGCAGAGGAAGTAGTTACCCACATGCACGCCATTGAGCACCAGCTCGACATGCTTACCGCGGGGTGCCCAGCGGCCTGTCTGCTGTGCTAAGTAGAAGGCCAGGTCGTTACGCAACATCGTGCGGTCGAGCCAGTTAGCCAGCAGCACCCAACGCTTGTGCTTGGGCATGCCCAGCACCTCGGCCTTCGAGTCGAGCTTGATGGCGTAGGGCTTCTTGGGCATACGCTGTGTCGAGTTACCTCTGAGGCGCACACCTGCGGTGTACTGCACGCCGTCGATATCTATTGTCGACGTACCCTTGATCTCGTCAAAGTCTTGATTCTTGGCATATACCTTACCGTTGATGGTCACCACGGGCAGACCCGTATTTTGCAGACGTACAACAGCCTGCTGTATGGTGCCGTCGCTATTGGTCACCGTGTAGCTCAAATCTGTCGAGAAGTCGTTGACCGTTGTGCCACTCACCTGCTCGACACCGTTTACCGTCACCACAGCACCGCTGTCCACCGTGGTGAACGATGCCACGAGGTTGCTGAAGTCGTAGAGGTAGGGTATGGTGGCCACCCAGATGTTATTCTCGCTGTCGTAGATGCACTCCACGTCGTAGCTTGTCGTAGAGTTCACATAGTAGCCGTCGTTCATGCCCCACCCATCGGGACCCACAGCACCTGTATAGAGCGAGCTCTTGACCATCTTGTCGGGGTTGCTTGCCACCTCAAAGCGGATGCTGCTCATGGGGTTACCCTCGTCGTAGATGTCGTAGGTGATCTGATCCTCGGTCATGTTGACCATGTTCATCGTGAAGGTGTAGCGTTTGTTGACCGCAAAGCTCTTGCTTGCCGTGCGGGTGATGGTTGCCGAGGGGCCCTCCACCGTGTTTACGGTCACCAGCAGCTTCGTGCCGGCTACCACCGATGCGGGGTTGATCAGTGCCGGGAGCTCTATCTGGCCCGATGCCAGAGCCTTGGGGTTGTCGAGCACCACCTCTACATAGTCATTCGTATCGCCCTCAAACAGTGTGGCGTTGCCGTTGGTCATATCTATCTTCAGGTCACCTGTCACGGTGGGGGCGGCACTGCCCTCACCTGCCGGTATGGCCTGCACGCGCACGCTCTTGAGAGTGTAGCCTGCCAAGGGGGTGTCGACAGCATTTATACGCAGCGTAAGCATCGTGAGTACGCTCTTGAAGGTAAACACCGTATTCTCATTGTCATTCACCGAGCTCGAGTCGCTGGCCTTGATGTCGTAGAGGCCGAAGCTGTTTAGGTACTGCTCTGTTGCGAGGTTGAGCTTCACGGCTGCGGGGTCGCTACCGGCACTCTCGCTATAGGGATAGTATGCATACTTGGGTGTATCACCGCCGAGCGTACCCAAGAAACGGCCGTTCCATGCATCTGCTGCCGAGGGCGATACGAACTTAAGGTTTGCGCTACCCTCCTCGGTGTATACGCCCATCTCGTCGCCCGCAAGCCAATAGGCTATCAGGCCACTTGCATCGAGATATGTGCGTGTCTCTTCGTTGATCTCTGCCAGGATCTCATCCTCACCGTAGAAGTCTGCGGGTGCCGACACATCGGTCAGGTTGCGCAGCATAGTCTTGTAGGTGTTGCGCTTCATGGTCACACTCGACGTAACCTCGAAGCTCTGCGACTCGCCATTCACGCCATTTACAGTCACCTTGATACCCTCGGCATAGGTTCCTGCGGGGATTACGATCCAGAATGATGTAGCCTTGGCCTCGCTGTTTCCCACCAGCACACCGCTGCCGCAGTCGAGAGTCACGCTGCCGCCATCGCCTGTCATCTTGCATGTGGGAACACCGCTATACTGCGGGGTGATGAGCGAGCTACCCGACAGAGGCTCACCTGCGCGTGCCTCCACAACGATAGAGCCTACGGCCTGCTGTGCGCCATAGAGCTTGAGGCGCAACATGCTACCCACGTTGCGGAAAACAAGGTCGTAGTCGTTGACACCCTCGGTTGCGGCAACCATAACATTGGCACCACGACCCACGGTGTTTACTGCATAGTTCTGTACTTCGGGCCATGTGTAGCCTATGATGCCCTCCTCGCTGATTGTGGTTGTTGCGGCATAGGGGTAGATTGCATAGTTGGCCTTGAGGGGGTTGCCCGTGCCATATCCTCCGGCTACGGGTGTGAAGTCGCCCGCGTTGCTACCCTCCTCACCTGCGAAGAGGTACTGCTTGTTGCGGGTGCAGCCATCAAATATTGTCACCTCGTCGTCGGCATTCCAACGCAGGCGGACATCCTCGTCGAGGTAGGTGCGAGAGGCATCATCCAAGGTGGCGTGGAAGATGTTACCCTCACCCATAGGTTGTGACGACCTTAAGGTCTCAACATAGGTGTTTTCGCAACCCACTACTAACAGTAGCAGTGTTGCCATAGCTAAAAGCTTTCTCATAATTGTGGTTTTTTAAAGTGGTTATAATTAGGTTTGTTTGCTACAAACTCCTAAAGCTGACCCGAGCCATGGTTGTGGTTCGTCGGGCGGGTATCGGGTGCTCGTTGTGGTTCGGTCGGAGCGTTGATCACCCTGCCTGTGGCTCTTGTGGGTCGGCCTTTGCCTTCGTTATCTCTTTTTAAAGTCTATCTCTTTTTTAAGGTTATATGTTATACTGTTTTTGGCCTTGCTGCATTAAAACGGTGTTTCGGACTCGCCCACAATACCGTGTTCGAGCCCGATTAAACCGCTAAATGTTAAGCCTTTATGTTTCCAAAGTATTTAAGGCCGTAAGTTTTATTTAGTTCAACAATATCTCTGCTATTACCAGTTTTCTTCTTCGTCATCAAAGCTTCCTGATACATCCTGTTTAGCATCGGGGTTATCCTTTACGCAGCGCACATAGACGTTACCACCCGCACCCGCGGTAATAGTTGAAAGGTATGCACCATTACCAATACCATCTTCGTTACTATCGTCGACAAGTGTTCTACCGATACGTGTCTGTTGTGGATAGTAATAGAACTCACCAAAGCTCTTTGAGCCACCACGTCCGGTGATGTTCTGACCATTGAGCATCAAATAGCCAGCATAATAGTTATTTGTTGTCCAACTTGTGATTGCACGTGACATCAGCACCATCTCGCGCTGGTTTGGCACACGGTATCCCGTGGGGCATACTCTATCGGTACCGGTAACCTCACCCTGATAGGCTTCCAACCATGGTCTGTCATAACTATTAGAATAAGAGGTCCAAGTTGTGCCACTTGCATATCGAACAAAGAAGCCTATATAGGGTCGGTTGTTCTCGCCCACATCATCCAAGTCAGCGTATGCCAAAGCAGCACCACTATCGGGGGCTGTACGCAACGCATCGGGGTTGATATACTTCAAGTCGATAGTACCATCAGCCGACGATGTAGGCTGTGCAACTACAATAAAGTCCTGCGGAACGGCCGTGCTGGTGTAGGGTGCACCAAAGTTTCTTACACAACGCAATGAAACGATTGATATACTGCGCGATGGATCTCTCAACCCTTGCTCATAATTCTCCTCCAACACTGGAGCCTTATCCCATCCTCGTGCATTATCATGCGTCGATGTTGCGCCATACTCCTCCGCCCAATATACCCATGGGCTACTATCACTGATTGTACTTGTCACATAGTGCGTCGCAGGGGTCTTGACATCATTTGCATCGGGGTCAGAATAGTAGCCATCGGGGTTATTCTCATCGTAGAGCTTCTTATCCGCGGGCATTGCAGGATCGGCAATCCACATATCGGTCATCTGATCGAGTGAGGCCAGATACCACAGCACCTCGTTCTGATCAATCTTACCATCACCATCAAGGTCGCGGTTACGCAGTGCACAGGCATACGACGGATCGTTATAGTTATAGTTATTGCTACTCAACAGGCCATATCGCTCACTCGCACTGATTACCGAAGCCCAATTTGTATTACCACTTCCCGAGGTCAGTGTCTGTGCCGCAGTATAGGCATTTTCTGTGTCAATGTAGTTATAGCTTGTTCGTGACACAACCATCTTCGGGGTCTCGTTGACAACCTCCGAGCCCCACGCCGTATTGAGCGACTGGGCCATATGGTTGTAGACCGAGATAATGGGCTTCTGCTGGATGGTCACCACCGAGCGCGACAGCGAGGTCTCGCCATCCCAGCTATAGTTCATATCACCCTTCTTTACGATATGCATCATACGCTCCGACGAGTTAACACTTCGCTTCCAGAGCAGCAGAGCATTGCGTTGTGCTTCGGTATCGCTTGCCTTAATGTCGGTAACACCCTTATAGGTTGTGCCAGCGGGGTTGGTTTTTACGGGGTCGGTAAGGGGGTTATAGTAGTAGATATACTCGTCGATAAAGGCGGTAACGACAATATCGTCGGCATCGTCAGCAAGCTTCAGTGCCGAGAGGTAGTTCGACAGCTGACGGATATCGCGCAGTACGACAGCCTTGCCATAGGCAGTGCTCTGTACTGCTGTACCCGTAGCGGTTTTACCACCATCGTAGCACTGCTCGCCGGGGTAGGGGGCAAACTGCTTATCGCCAATACCGTAGTCCTTGTTAATAAGGAACTTAACCCACTTATAGTCGTGCACCCAAGTATTTGCATCCGTGGGGTTGTTATTCTCGTCTAAATAGTAGTTGTTGGTATCCAGACCACGCTCCCAAGGGGTCTTCACGGCGAAGAGGATGTTTTTGGCCTCCTCGGGGGTCAGCGTGATAAGTGCACGGTCGTAGTGGCCGTCGACAGCGACAACCTCCGAGGCTGACATCACAACCTCACCCTCGGCACCGGGACGCCTCTCCTCGGGATTGTTGACACCATTCTCCACCTTCTCCACCTCGACAATAAGGTCGTTGACACCCGTCACAGTGACGTTGTAGGTGTAGTGGTGGTTACGCAGTGTCTTGTAGTCGTTGAAGTTACTCTCGCTCAAGTGGCCAAGGTGCACGCAGTACTCCACATCGGCCATGACGAACTCTTCATACTCGTTGTTTTTGGCATCGACAGCTTTGTGGGTATAGCTCAACTGACCGCTAAAGACCACATAGGTACCTCGCTCGGGGGCGTTGACATAGTCGCCGTTGACAAACCTCTGTCCGGGCAAGGAGTCGTAGCCCTCGACATCGCCCACGGGGGTCTTCTGCTGCAGCTCGCGCAGAGCATAGCCCGCATTGCCGGTCTCGCTGATAGAGGCCTTTGCACCCTTGAGGTTCTCGTACATATAGAAGGTAAAGGTACCCGAGTTATCCGTATCGTTAACCTTGCCCTCGAATACTGCCGAGGTAGAGTCGAAGAAGAGGCTGTCGACCGTAGTAGCATCGAGCTGACCACCATTGGCGATGATGGTGTCGCCGTCGAGGTTCTCGCGGGGCAGTGCCCATGTAGCCTTCGGCACATTCACAACGCGCCAACGCTGGGGGGTAAACTTAAAGCCCTTAAAGCTGTCGTCGGTCGCAGCCGCAGTGACGTTGAACGTAACCTTGGCATCGGTACGATAAAGAGGTATCTCCACGCGCGTGGTGGCGTTGGCCTCGAGGGTCACACCCGGCACCTCACCCGTAAGCAGGAACGACGAACCACGCTGCACCGACTCGGCACCAAGCTCCAGAACAAGCTTCTTGAGATCGCTATATGTCTTAATATCGTCGAACTTCTTAACCTGCTCGCTGACGGCAGTGGCGATCTCGGCGCGTGTCACCGAGTTCGAAGTACCGATGTTGGCGATGGCACAGATACGCATGTTAGAGCCCGACACAGTACCGAGCTTCAGCGTACCTTGGCTTCTCGTATCGGCATCATTCTGCTTGTTGTGCGCTCCTGTGATCTCATCGAGGTCGAAGAAGTTGATGTTTCCGTTTTTTTCGTCATCCGGATTGTCGGGGTCGGGCAGCTCCACGCGCTTATCGCCGTTGAACACAAAGACATAGATACTCTGCACGGCATGCTCGTAGTAGGTACTCTGCGCAGCACGGGTAACTATCTCCGAGTCCTCCACAACAAAGGTCAGCTCCAGGTCACCGGCGTTCTGCTCGTAGCCTCTGACGTAGTCCAGATCGTCGTGTATGCACGAGGTGGCTCCCATCAGGGCAAGAGAGGCAAGTAACGCTATGTTATATATCTTTTTCATATCGGTAGTATTATCTCATTAGTTGAACGGAGGAACATCAATATCCACTGTCTCCCACTCGGTTACATAGTAGAAGATCTCCAAGTCGCCGGTGACGGCCTGCTCCACGGTGGCCTTGATCTGGTAGTCGTGGTTGCGCACCACGGGAGGCAGTGCCACATACTTGGTCAGCTTCTCCTCAATATTATTTACTTTCACCGTGTAGTTCACCTCCATGTAGTAGCCACCAGCATTATCGCCATCGCCCGTGGGCACTGTGTCGTACTCCGAGGCGTTTTTAAGCTCCCCCTTATTCTCGTAGAGGAACGCCGAGCCTATCCATGTATAACTGTCGGTGTCGGCACCTGTCGAGACGTCGGTGTCGGCAATCTCGGTCGAGGTGAAGCTCACCGCGCCATTTGTGGTGGTGTTCCACATGGCGCGCTCACCTGCTGCGAAGCTCACCGTACCCAGCCAGTTGGGCACCGTGACAGTACTATCGCTCAAGCCCTGCATGGTGGTCTCGCCATTGGCGCCGGTGCCAGATAAGGCGTGACCCGTGAAGACGCCACCATTCTGGGGCATCGCGCTCGATACTATCTTTGCACCCGTCACCGTCACACCAAAATCGTCACTCGTCTTATTCATCATCAGCTGCACCTTACCCACTGCTCGGTAGACGGGCAGCTCAAGCTGATAGCAGTTGTCGGAGTGCGTATTGTTGCTCATAATACGGAATGTCTTCCAGTTGGATATAGGCATCCTCTCGGGCTCCAGGTCTCTCGGGTAGCTCTTCCAGAAGTCGGCACTCCCCGCATTAAAGACCATCGTCGAGAGATCCGAGTATTTCGTGTCGGCACCCAGCGTGATGTCACCCAGCGTGTTGCTCATCTCGCCAAAGGCATCGGTATTGAGCACGGCAACCAGGAGATAGTCCTGCTCGCCATCACATATTGGCAACTCCACATGGAGCGTTATCGACTGGTAGGTATTGATGTTCGACTGGCGGCGCCAGCCCGTAGCAGTCTCCTCCACATTGCTGGGTTTGCCATCCTCGCCGATGGTACACTTGTATACCCATACCATCGCATCGCTGATACCGTCACCCTGATTTTGCGATACATCAGCACCGCGGGTCAGCATCACATCAAGTCGTGCGGTCTCGATCTTGTAGGCCTGCTCCTTGATGCAAGAGCCAAGGATCACGGCGCAGAGAGCGGCA
>CALGRZ010000133.1 GCA_937880705.1 uncultured Alistipes sp. | reverse complement strand
GTGCCTCAGCCTCGGCAGCTTCAGCCTCGGCCTCGGCGCGTAACCTCTCGGCTACGGCTACACGATTATCGGTGCGATACAGATCGCTTGAGCCATACGCCATGGAGTTGAACATCGCCGTACAGCTGTGAAGCAGCGTAGCACCGGCAACCATGGCAAGGATGTAAAGTGAGCGTCTCATAACACTAAATTTTTATCGTTGGGGGCGGAGTCGCAGCTCCACCCTGCTACATTAATAACGTAACCTCACACAAAAAGTGATGTGACCGAGCTCTTTTTTTGGGCCTTTTCACTCTTGTCTTGAACAAAGATACTACATTTTTGCGAAATAACAGCAATATCTCGGCCGAAATGGATCAACCATGGGGGTGAAGCGGAAAATAGCAGGGGTGAACAACCTACATATCACACGTAGAGGAGCATCGGCGCGCCGGGCTATATGTCGTAACGGGCACCTATAAACTCTCTGGGAAGCTCCACCGCAGTGGTGATCTTGTCGCCACCTCCGACAAAGGAGACAGCGCGTGTGGCATCCCCCTCCATGATGGCATTAAGGGCGGCAAAGAGGGCTATGTCGTGCGACGCATCGCCCCAGATGCAGCGCGGCAGAGGGTAGTACTCATCGCTGTAGCCCGTAACATTCTCCACCGTGAGATCCACATCGGGTGAGATGCCCTCGCCATAGTCGCCACGACCCTTGGCATTGTAGCACATAAAGGTGATAGGTGCATACTCCACCGTCGTGGAGCCACATCGAACCCTCGTCACATCCATGCCGCAGTTCTTACCCTCGGTGGTAGAGCCCACCAACACAACCTCCACGTCGAGACCTCGCAGGCCGTCGATAATCATCTCCGAGGCCGAGGCCGTATACTTTGAGCCGATGACAACAAGGCGCTCCATGTCGAGCGACACCTCCTCCGCCCGCAGGTCGATAACCGAGGTCGAAGCATCGCGCTTGTTGAGTGGATTGCGCCTCAACTCACAGAGTGTCTTGCCCTCATAGCCCACGCCCAGAATGGCCGAGGCCAGCGACTGCGCCACAGAGACATTGCCACCTCCGTTGCAACGCAGGTCGAGGATGATATCGCTGATTGCGGCCTGATGAAACTCCTGCAGCGCGACCATAAGCTGCTCCTCAAAGTCGGCATCAAACGAGGTGTAGACCAGATAGCCCACACGCCGATCACCAAGCTCGATAACCTCGCTATGCACAACGGGATTCTCCTCGTAGGCGAAGTGCGAGAGTGTCACGCGGCCACTCTTGGCCTCATCCTCGGCTACGGTCTGACGCATATAGGTGAGCTCTACGGACGAAGTGCCGTTGAGCAGCGTTGCGAGCAGCGACTGATAGTTGCTGCGAAGGATTGCGGTGCCATTGACCGTGACGATAAAGTCGCCACGTCGAAGCCCACTCTTCGCTGCGGGCGAGTCGGGATATATGTAGTCCACGACAAAGGCGAGCTCGTCGTTGCTAAAGGCCAAGATGGATGGGTAGACCGAGATGCCGTAGCCCTGCGTCTGGGTGCGTGTCGACTTATCCTCGCGGATGAACGAGTAGTAGACCCTCTGGCCATTATGGTTATAACCTCCGTCATCGGCATTGCTCACCAGCTTCGAGAGTGCCGAGGGCAGATACTCCTCCCACTGCTGGCGACGGTTGAAGGTGTGCTCCTTCTCAACCACCTCGTCCAACCAATAGTACTCCTCCACAAGACGTTTATCGATGTAGGCAATGATGCTCTCGTCGTCGGCGGTGATCACAGGCGTCGAGGGCCCGTCTACATAGCCTCCCGGGGTGGTACAAGCCCCCAGAAGCAGCGTGGCCAAAATAATAAATCTTCTCATTGTTTGCTTATTACGGTGTTATAGTGTCGGCATATCTGCTTTAAGCCACACTCCCCGCAACGGGGCTTTCGGGCCATGCAGGTATAACGGCCATGAAGTATCAACCAGTGGTGAGCCAGAGGCAGCAGCTCACTCGGGAAGCCGGCCTCGAGCTGTTGCTCGGTAGCCAAGGGAGTGCGGGCATTGCGCGAGAGGCCTATGCGCGCTGCGACACGAAAGACGTGCGTATCGACAGGCATCACCTCCCTGCCCCACAGCACAGCACCCACAACATTGGCCGTCTTGCGACCAACACCGGGCAGCGACTGCAGATCATCGGGGTCGGTGGGTACCTCGCCACCAAAACGCTCGACAATGTTGCGCGAGAGGGCGTGCAGATGCTTCGCCTTGTTATTGGGATAGGATATACTCTTGATATAGCCATATATCTCCTCCACCGAGGCCTTCGACATAGCCTCGGCCGAGGGGTAGGCCGCAAAGAGTGCAGGGGTGGTGAGGTTGACACGCTTGTCGGTGCACTGCGCCGACAGCACAACGGCAACCAGCAACTCAAAGGGGTTGCTGTAGTTGAGCTCACTCTCGGCCGTGGGCATGGCCTCGCTGAAGTACTCGACAACACGTCGAAAACGCTCCTTGGTAGTCATACTCTACGCTTTGCGCCACATACGCCAACACACCTTCTTCAGCAGCAGGACATAGGCGGCAGGGTTAAACAATAGCCTTGTGGCATGGCTCACATCACTGCGCCAACGCGACAGATACTCCCCAACGCTGCCATTATAGGAGAGCACCCACAGGGCTGTATTTTGACGACTGCGCAGCAGCTCGCCACGCATGCAGCGATGGTTGTAACGCTCGTCATACCAGAGGCTTATATCCGCAAGCGAGTCGCAGAAGGCTATCTTGCGGCGGTAGTCGGGGCTATGGCTCACGCTATAGGTCAACACACGATGTACGGCCGTGATGCGGTCGATACCCTCGTAGCGCGAGTTGGCGGCAAACCACAACCACATAGGCAGGTCATCGGTCAACCACTCGGGGTGCAGGTCGGGTCTGACCTCCTCGTAGTAACGCTCGACAAGCTCACGGCGTGCCACCACCGTGCAGTTCTCGGCAGGGTTGCGCCTCAACATCGCCTCGAGGCTGTTGTGGCACCTGCCATCGGGATATACCGTGCAGCCACCACGCTCGTCACGTCGCTCGGAGCGGGTGTAACACATGCCCAGCGCAGCATCGGCCTCGAGCCTATCCACCTGCATCTGCAACTTATCGGCATCCGTGAAGTAGTCGTCACCATCGAGCAGGGCTATATATCGACCACGAGCCGCAGCGATGGTACGACGATAGTTGGCCCGCCACCCCACATTCTCGGCCGCAGTGATAACCCTGATACGATCCGAATAACGACCCTCATACTCGCGGGCAATGGCCAGCGTGTGGTCGGTGCTGCAATCCTCACCAATGAGGAGCTCCACCGAGAAGTTGGTGCGCTGCATGAGCACACTCTCGATGGCCTGCGCAAGGTAGGCACCATGGTTATAGGTGGTCATCACCACCGACAGCATAACATCCTGCATGGCTAACTCTATCTACAATTTACGGAGCTTGGCAAACTTGGCCAGTAGGGTCTTGCTGCCAAACTTATCGAACTGAACCACAAGCTTATGGTCGGTAGCCAAAGGCTCGATACGCTCGATGGTGCCGGCACCGAACTTGGGGTGCTCGACACGCTCACCAACACCATAGGCACACGCCCCGAGAGCCGTGCCTGCCGAGGCGGGCTCCGCAGTGCGCACACCCACCGAGCGCATACCCTGTCGCGCAGGGTCGACGGGAGGCGGTGTGGTGATTATCTCGCTGCGCGGACGCTCCGTGCCGGATGGACGGTTGGCATAGAGCTTACGCGGCGAGTCGGTGCGACTATCGTAGCCGTGCCAGCCACCACGCTCATCATCATCGCCCGTCGCCCTCGCCCAACGGCTACGGCCGTGCAGCTCCTCGATATCGAAGTCGGCATTTATATACTCCTTGTCTATATCTTTGAGGAAGCGGCTGGGCTGCGTATTCTCGGTCTTGCCCCAGACGTGTCGTGTCTCGGAGTAGGAGAGCATGGCCGCTATCTTCGCGCGCGTAAGGGCCACATACATCAGACGTCGCTCCTCCTCAAGATCGGCCAACGACTCTGCCGCACGGCTTGAGGGGAAGAGACCCTCCTCCATGCCGACGATATAGACATAGTCATACTCCAGACCCTTGGCCGAGTGCACCGTCATCAGCGTCACCTTATTGCCACTATCCTCGTCATCCTGGTCGGTTTGCAGCATCACCGTCTGCATCCACTCGTCGATGGTGGGCAGCTCGTCAGCCTCACGCAGACCATCCTCGATATCCTGGGCACACTCCTCCTCATAGGTCATCATCATCGCCAGCAGCTGGTCGAGATAGTCTTTGGCCGTGTCGTTCTCGGGCTTACGCTCGCTCTCGAGCAGGTGCAGGATGCCCGAGCGCGCCATGATCTCCTTGGCAAAGTCCGTGGGCGAGAGCTGCATGCGGCGCAGCGAGAGGTCGCTGATCAGAGCCACAAACTCCGACACCTTGCGCACGATGGCACGCTCGGTAGTTGAGAGGGCCTCGGCACCTGCGGTGAGGGCCTCCACAGCGTGCCACATTGAGGTGTTGCGCTCGCGGGCAAGCTGCTCGATACGGGCTATGGTGGTATCTCCGATGCCGCGTGAGGGGTAGTTGACCACACGCTTGAAGGACTCGTCATCGTTGGGGTTGATGATGAGGCTTATGTAGGCCAACATATTGCGTATATCCTTATGCTCGAGCAGCGACAGACCCTTATATACCCTATAAGGTATGCCACGGCTCGATAGTGCCGCCTCGAACAGACCGTGCTGCTTGTTGGTGCGGTAGAGGATGGCTATATCTCGCCACTGGGCACCCTTGCGCACCCTATCTTTGATGTCGAGAGCCACCTCCACAGCCTCGCTGCGATCCTCAAAGACACGCACCAGACGTATCTTCTCGCCCTTGTCGGCAGCCGAGAAGCATCGCTTCTCCAGACGGCGCGAGTTATGTTTAATGAGCGAGTTGGCAGCCTCGACAATGGTCTGTGTCGAGCGGTAGTTCTGCTCCAATTTGTAGACCTTCGTGGTGGGATAGTCGCGCTGGAACGAGAGGATGTTCTCGATCTTGGCACCACGGAAGGCGTAGATACTCTGGGCATCGTCACCCACAACGCAGACATTGGAGTGCTTCAGAGCCAGACGGCGCACGATGACATACTGTGCCATGTTGGTATCCTGGTACTCGTCCACCAACACATACTTGAACTGCTCCTGATAGCGGGCCAACACATCCTCGGCATCGCGCAAGAGGATGTTGGTCTGTAGCAGCAGATCGTCGAAGTCCATGGCACCATTACGCTTGCAACGATTGCAGTACTCGACATATATCTCGCCCATCTGCGGCATCTTAAGCTCACGATCCTCGGCCGCCAGCGTAGCATTGGCGATATACGCCCCGGGGGTTATCAGGCAGTTCTTGGCCATGGAGATGCGGGCTGCCACGGCCTGGGGCTTATACCTCTCGTCCGAGAGGTTTAGATCCTTGATAATGCTCTTGATGAGGTTCTTAACGTCGTTGGGCTCGTAGATGGTGTAGCTCTGCGGAAAGCCTATGCGCTCGGCATTCTCCCTCAACAGTCGGGCAAATACCGAGTGGAAGGTGCCCATGCGGATGAAGCGCGCACGGCTGCCCACCATACGCTCGATACGCTCACGCATCTCGCGAGCAGCCTTGTTGGTAAAGGTCAGCGCAAGGATCGAGTGCGGGTCGACACCCTGGTCGAGCATCCACGCGATGCGGGTTGTGAGCACGCGCGTCTTGCCCGAGCCGGCACCTGCAATGATAAGCGAGGGCCCCTCGTAGTTGATAACAGCCTCGCGCTGTGCAGGATTGAGTCCTTGGAGTATATCTTCGTTCATTATTGTCTACAGTTTAGGTGCAAAGTTAAAAAAACTCTTCGAAAGAGCAAAGCTCACAGAGCTATTAGACGACCTAAAAAGAGTAACCCCGAGGGGTAGCCATAACAGCACCTCCTCGGGGTTAAGTTAAAGGGTTGGTGGCGACGGTGCGCCACAGCCGTTAATTACTCGGCAACAACCTCCTGAACTGCCTCAGCAGCAGCGGCAACAGCCTCGGCAGCCTCAACTACCTCCTCTGCAACAGCCTCTACCTGCTCGCACTCGCCGCAGCACTCCTCAGTGCACTCGGCCTTCTCCTCGCAGCACTGCTCGGTGCACTCGCCCTCGCAGCACTCGCCCTCAGCCTGCTTCTGCTGACCGCAGCAAGCAACCATTGAAGCAGCAGCAAACAATACTGCCAACATGTAAATCTTCTTCATAGCTATAAAGTTTTAGTGTCAAAAAATGTTTTTGTCGCGACAAAGTTATAAAACACTTTCTTTTAATACAAAATTTTTTGACCAAAATTTATGAAAAATTGGATATTTATGGTGAAACCTGCATTATTATTCCGTTTTTTCAAAAAAAATTTTCCCTTTTGTACACCCTCACTCGCCCCTCGTCACAAAACAATAAAGCCCAAACCGCGGTATAACTACCTATCGTTTTGGGCTATACAGATCCTCGCAAGAGGGCTCCTCTACGGCACGAGCGTAGCCGACATTCCATCCGTCGACTCGCCGCCGGGAGCCTCGATGATAACCTCCCTCGCACGGGCATTTTGCAGCTCCGCAAGGCGTATATCCTCTCTCTTGGGGAAGGCCTTGGGGTAGTCACCGATGAAGGTGTTCATCAGTATGAGTGCCTCCTCCATGGTCAGGCAGTCACCCACCGAGACCTTGAAGTAGGGGCTCTCATAGACCAGGTAGGCGTTGATGTGGGGGTAGCGAGCACGGAACGTCGAGAGTACCGACGAGGCCTTGTCGTTGGCACCCTGACCATTGTCGAAGTAGATGACCACACGATAGCCGCTAATCTTGGCGGGGGCAATAGCACCCTCGGCAACACGCACAGCCTCCTCGGTGAGCGTGTCCTCCGTAACCTCAACATTATTTCCATCCATAGTGCGGTTGGCAAGCGTCTTGCGCATCTGCTCGATATTTTGAGCCTCGGCAGCACCCGAGAGCAACACCGCCACTATGGTAAGCACCACATAAATCAGTCGCTTCATACTCTTACATTTTATCTATCAACTCGTTGATATGCTCCTTTCGTATCGCGAATTTATCCAAAAATCTCGATACTGCAACATTTTCAGCCTTGAAATTTTTCTTATACACCGAAATACCCGCTCTCAAACGGTAGTTTACGGTGATGTCGTCACTGTCACCCGTCACTATACGACGCAAGAGCCTCACCAGAGCAAACGACGAATGGCTCTTAAAGCGCAGGGGTATAAGTATCTCGGAGCTGCGACGTCGAGGCACCACAACCTTGTCGCGCAACGTAATCGTGGCAACGTGCCGACCATCGATCATAATGTCAAGCTCGGCACGGCGCGCCACAAAACGAAAGCCCGTGTCGTTGGTCACCTCCAACCAGAGGTTCATGCCCGACGACGAGACGTGCGATACGCGGGCGATGCCCTCCAGACGTATCTTCTCGGCAAGGCCCGCCTGCGACTCTACAGTAAAGGCCAACAGGGCAACAAGCGTAAGCAGTATATGTCGTACTCGGCCTATCATCACTTCGTCGCTTCGTAGATTTGAGCTATGCCGAAACATAGCGAGTGTCGTTTAACAGAGGCGTAGCCAACCTCACGGAGTATCTCCATAAAGCGGTCGGGCGAGGGGAACTCCTTAATCGAGTCGGGCAGGTAGTCGTAGGCCTTGCCATCGTGCGAGATCATAGCTCCCAGGCGCGGTATGACATATCGCGAGTAGAGGCCGTAGAGCCACCTCACAAGGCCGTTACGCGGTGTTGAGAACTCCAACACCACAAGGCGACCACCGGGCCTCAACGTACGACCCATCTCCTTAAGGCCCTGCGGTATGTTCTCGAAGTTGCGCACACCGAAGGCTACGGTCGCTACATCCATGCTCCGTTCGGCGACCTCATCCAAGGCCTCGGCATCACCCTTCTGAAGTGTTATGCGCCCCTGGAGGGCTGCCGCCTCGACCTTGCGATGGGCTACGGCGAGCATCTCCTCCGAGAGGTCGACACCCAGCACCACAGCCTGCGGACAACGACGCGCCATGGCTATGGCAAGGTCACCGGTACCCGTTGCCATATCCATGATGTGGATGGCATGTGTACGCTCAACAATTCTCACCACACGGCGTCGCCATAGGCGGTCGATACTAAACGACAGCAGATGGTTCAGGCGGTCATAGGTAGGGGCAATGTTGTCGAACATCTCCTCGACCTGCTCCTTCTTGGTCTGTGTATTATTATACGGGTTCATATATCTGTTTTATTCGTATCTCATTGTCTCTGCCGGAGATATGCGTGCCGAGAACATCGCCGGCAAGGCCATGACAACCATCGTGACAACGACGGTAAGCACCACAACCAATGCCCACCAGCCCCAGCACAAGGCCGCCGGCACGACCGAGAGCATATACCCCTCGGCAGGCAGAGGCACCACGCCACCGTAGTGCTGCACAAAGCAGAGCACCACGCCAATCAAAGCACCACTCGCAACACCGCGCACTACAATAAATAACGCACGGTAGAGGAATATTCGTACTATCTGCTGTCGGCTACAGCCCATGGCCCGCAACTCACCAATCATGCGCTGACGCTCCAAAACGATGATCAGCAGGGCCACAACCATATTGAGCAGTGCCACCACAACCATGATCACGACGATGACCACCGCATTGACATTGTGGGTGGCCAACCAGCCGTCAACCATCGGGAAGATGGCTCCCAGCGTGAAGGCCTCGGCATCTATGCCCTCCTCGAAATATAGCTCCACAAAGGCCTCATTGAGCCTCTCGGCAACGGCCTCCACATCCGCTCCACGGTCGAGCCACAGCTCATAGCCTGTGACCACGCAGGGGTCCCCATCGTAGAGACGGTCGACATTACGTTGATCCGTAAGAGCGATGCTGCCATCGACAATGTCGACACCCGTGGCATATAGTCCGACAACCTGAAAGCGGTCGCGCAACACACCGTCGCGGTCATCAATAAAGACCATCTCGATGCGGTCACCCACCTCAACATCCATCTGTCGTGCTACGCTCTCGGAGAGGAGCGCATCCTTGCTGCGAGGCTGCTCACCAAGACGTGGCAGCGAGCCCTCGGTGAGGTGTCGCTCGAAGAACGAGAGGTCGTACTCGGCATCTATGCCCTTGAGCAGCACACCGACAATGTTGTCGGCACTCTTGACCACACCCTCCTTGGCCGTATATGTCGACAGGTGCGCTACCTCCTCGCGGTGCACTATCTCCTCGATAAGAGGCGTGCGCTCCAACCCTATGGGCGAGACCAAACCTCCACTTTGGGGCGATGTGACAACGATGTCGGCAACGGCTGAAGAGAGCATCCCTCGAAGCTCGCGCTTAAAGCCCACGACTACCGACAGGGTCACGATGATGACCACAAGGCTCACGGCCGTAGCCACGGTAGCCACGCGCTCCATAACTCCGGCTCGAGCACCTCCGCGCCGTGACGAAAGACGACGGGCTATGTAAAATTCGGTCTTCACCTTACTATGTCGACATTTACTCGGCCTTGGCCACGCACGATAAGCTGTGCACAGCCGTTGAAGGCCTCGATGTTATACTCCTTTGCAGCGCGGTCGGCAGGCTGCTCCTCACACCTGAAGGCCGAGTCGCCATTGCCCCAACCCACAATCTCAACACCATCCGCAACGCTGACCTTGAGGCGGTTACATGCCGTAGGGTGACGGCGTGTGCCGTCGGTGAGGTATACGTCTATTACGCGGCAGTCGTCATGCTGAAGCTCCGCCTCACAGGTCTCAACACCGACAGCCTCGCCCACGGTGAGGTGCGAAGCGAGATATACTGAACGACCGTCACGATAGCCCACAGCCATCAACTCGCCCGGCTCGTAGACCACGCTCCATGCCGCGTAGTCGCCACGCGCTACCTGCTGGCGGCCCTGCGACTTACCATTTACGAAGAGCTCGACCTCGTCACAATTGGTGTAGGCCCACACCTCGATAGGCTGCCCCTCGCGACCATGCAGCGTCCAGTGTGGCAGTAGGTGCACCAAAGGCTCGTCGCACCACAGACCACGCAAATAGTAGAACTCATCCTTGGCAAAGCCACAATAGTCTAAAATGCCGAACTGCGAGCCCGTGGCGGGATACTTCAGTGGGTTGGGCTCGCCACGGTAGTCAAAGCCCGTCCAGTAGAAGAGGCCGCAAAGGTGTGGTCGCTCATCGTAGAAACGCCAGCCACGACCGATAACATTCCTTACAGACCTATCGCCATTGAACCCCTCACGGTTAAACGAGGGCATGCGACCCTCGCCACAATCCTCAAAGTAGACTCCGCGTGTACCACAGCCCGAGGTCTCCTCCGAGCCCATGGCCACACGCTCGGGGTGGCTCCGCAGCTCATTATCTACGTCGTTCTGAACAAAGTAGTTATAACCGACGACATCCACTCCGCGGGCTATCATCCTACCTCCCGACACACCGACAGTAGAGGGTCGCGTGGGGTCGAAGAGGTGGCAGTAGTCGCTCATCGTGCGTGCCACGGCCTCACCATGCTCATTGCCCTCTATGCCCCACTCCTCGTTGCCTATCGACCATGCGATAATCGAGGGGTGGTTCCTATCGCGACGTATCATGCGCTCAAGAAGCGCGATATGCTCGTCGTTGATGCCCGTAAGACGGTTCTCCTCGACAACCACAAAGCCCATGCTGTCACACAGGTCAAGCAGAGCCGGCGAAGCGGGGTTGTGGGCCGTGCGTATGGCGTTGCAACCCATCTCCTTGAGGCGTTGCAGACGGTACTCGTTGAGGGCATCGGGGATGGCAACACCCACACCGGCGTGGTCCTGATGGAGGTTTACGCCACGCAGCTTGAAGGGGCGGCCATTGAGCAGCATGCCCCGCTGTGGGTCAAACTCCACATGGCGGAAGCCAAAGCGTGTGGTGTAGCAATCTACAACCTCGCCCTCCACAAGAACTTCGCTACGGAGGGTGTAGAGCGTGGGGCTCGCGGGCGACCAGAGGGCCGCATCACGAACACGAAGGGTGGAGCTGTTAAGCCCCCTCTCGCGCGGTGACAGAGGCTCCGCCTTGCCACCCTTGCCTCGGGCAACAACACGGCCGTGGTTATCCAAAATGGTGTGTTGCAGGGTGTAGCTACACTCCTTGTGTGAGTCGTTACACAGCTCCACTGCAACCTCCACCTCGCCACGCGGCGTTGTCCTTAGCGTGGTACCGTAGGTTGCGATGTGAAGAGGTGAGCTTGCGGTAAGCCACACATGGCGATATATGCCTGCGCCCTCATAAAACCAGCCCTCCTCCAGCGAGGCATCGACCCTGACGGCTATCACATTGCGCTCGCCATAACGGACATAGTCCGTGACGTCGTAGAGATGTGTCGTGTAGCCACTCTCCTCGTGGCCGAGCCAGAAGCCGTTAAACCATATATCGGCCGCGCGGAAGATGCCGTCGAAGCGCAACTCAAGGTGGCGGCCACGCATCTGCTCATCGACAACCAACTCGCGACGATACCACCCCACCGAGCTCTCGGGATAGGCCCAACCCACCCTCTTATAGCCGTGGCTATGGCTCGCCTCGGCCTCATAGCCAAGTGCCACAACCCAGTCGTGGGGCAGATCAACCTCTTGCCAACCGCTATGGTCAAAGTCGAGGGCATAGGGCCCCTGGTTGTGTATCGATGCGGCCTTGGTGAGGTAGTTGAAGTACTCGGTGCCTGCCATGAAGTCCTGTGTCGGATCGTCGGCATGGCCCAACGCAAATCTCCAACCTCGATCAATGGATAGCTCTTCGCGCACACCCTCGGCCGAGGCTACACCCGACCACAGGAGCACAAGAAGAGGTATGATAAGTAGTCTGCGTAACATATTGTCGTGCTATTACCTTGCAAAGATACGAAAACAAACTTAAAAAATAGTAGTGCCGACACACTTTTCAACAACGACATGTTTACAACTCGTAACAACTCATAATAACTTATACCGAAAAACTATTGTCATTGCCTGAAAAATCGCTAATTTTGTGGATGCAAAAATGTTAATCTATGGCAAAACAATATAACAAGACGTCACAAAACAATAGTGAGGCGTATCGCCAACTTGCTGACATAGAGGGCACTGTACCACCACAGGCCGTCGAGTTGGAGCAGGCCGTGCTGGGTGCGCTGATGCTCGAGCGAGATGCTATCATCGAGGTACAGGAGTATATCAAGGAGGAGACCTTCTACACCGAGGAGCACCGTCTTATCTTCCGCGCCATACAGGAGCTGTCGAAGGAGATGAAGGCCATAGACCTCTTCACCGTGACCGAGCGACTCAAGGCCCACAAGCAGCTCACCAAGGCCGGTGGTGCTGCCTATCTGGCACAGCTCACACAGCGCGTGGCCTCGGCAGCCCACGTCGAGTTCCACTCGAAGATCATCGCCCAGAAGTTTGTGCAGCGTGAGCTTATTCGCGCCGCCACCGAGATACAGCGTCGCTCCTACGATGAGGAGGTCGACGTGACGGAGCTTATAGGCTTCGCCGAGCAGGAGATATTCAACATCTCGGAGGGCAACGTAAAACGCTCGGTGCTCTCGGCATCCGACATCCTGCGCAAGGCTCTGGCACAGATCGAGGAGGCCTCGAAGACGGCAGGCGAGTACAACGGTGTGCGCTCGGGCTTCTCCGACATCGACAGCGTGACCCTCGGCTGGCAGCCCTCCGATCTGATCATCATCGCGGCACGCCCCTCGATGGGTAAGACGGCCTTTGTGCTCACCATGGCGCGCAACATGGCCGTAGAGTTCAAGACCCCCGTAGCCTTCTTCTCGCTCGAGATGTCGTCGGTGCAGCTTATGAACCGACTCATCGTGGCCGAGACACAGCTCAACTCGAAGGATCTGCGCACGGGTAACCTCACACCGGCACAGTGGACACACCTCGAGACCTCGACAACCGAGCTGGGTCGTGCTCCCCTCTATATTGACGACACGCCCGCGCTGTCGGTCTATGAGTTCCGCTCGAAGGCACGACGTCTTAAGACACAGCACAACATAGAGCTTATCATCATCGACTACCTGCAGTTGATGACCGCAGCCTCGGCCGAGACACGCGGCAACCGTGAGCAGGAGGTGTCGCTTATCTCGCGTACGCTGAAGGCTATCGCCAAGGAGCTCAACGTGCCCATCATCGCACTGTCGCAGCTCAGCCGTAATGTCGAGAACCGTGGCGGCTCGAAGCGACCCCAGCTATCGGATCTTCGTGAGTCGGGAGCTATCGAGCAGGATGCCGACGTGGTGGCCTTCATCCACCGTCCCGAGTACTACGGTCTTACAACCACCGAGACGGGTCTGCCCACAGCGGGTATGGCCGAGATCATCATCGCCAAGCACCGTAACGGCGAGGTGACGGATGTGCCCCTGCGCTTTATCAAGGATCAGGCGAAGTTTGCCGATGCCGATGCCTCGTTCAACACAGCCATGGGCGGTGGTGCTCCCTCGCAGGAGGTCTACGACGACTACTCTTCGGGGGGCAATCAGGCAATGGGTCTACCACCGATGGGTGGCATAGGCGGCGGCATGGGAGCCATGGGTGGTGGCATGCCCAGCGAGTTTGACATCGCGGGAGGTGCTCCGGCGGCTACCCCTGCCAAGAACGATGACTTTGCCCCATTTTAGACTGTGACATATCAACTAAACATATTATAAAAGGGTGTTTGTAAGGGTAAATACGGGTGCCATCGTAGGCATCGAGGCGGTGGAGGTCACCATCGAGGTCAATGTGGCCTCGAAGAGCTTCGGCCTCTACATCGTCGGCCTACCCGACAACACCATCAAGGAGAGCGAGCAGCGCATAGTGTCGGCCTTCGAGAACTCGTCATACCGCCTGATGGATAAGAAGACGGTGGTCAACCTCGCCCCTGCCGACCTGCGCAAGGAGGGCTCGCACTACGACCTGCCCATAGCCATAGGCATACTTACTGCCACGGAGCAGATACATACCGACATGCTTGCCGACTCGATGTTCATCGGCGAGCTCTCGCTCGATGGCTCGCTGCGCGCAGTGAAGGGTGTGCTGCCCATGGTGGCGATGGCCCGCCAAAGGGGTATCAAGCGCATCTTCATGCCTCGTGAGAACATCGTCGAAGGTGCTGTGGTTGAGGGTATTGAGACTATTGGTGTAGGCTCGCTGCTGGAGACCACCCAGATACTCATGGGTCGCATGCCCTACACCCCCACGCCACACATCCTGCCCTCGACCGAGGGCGTAATGGGAGATGAGTATGCCGAGGACTTTGCCGACGTCAAGGGTCAGGCCGTTGTAAAGCGCGCCCTGGAGATCGCCGCAGCGGGCGGCCACAACGTCATCATGGTGGGTGCCCCGGGCTCGGGAAAGACGATGCTGGCACGACGCATGCCCACGATCATGCCCCCAATGACACTCGATGAGGCACTGCAGACCACCAAGATACACTCCGTGGCGGGTAAGATAGGTGCAGAGCGAGGGTTGATGAACTCGCGACCCTTCCGTGCCCCACACCACCTAACCTCGCAGGTGGCACTCATAGGTGGTGGTCAGTCGCCACAGCCGGGTGAGGTGTCGCTGGCCAACAACGGAGTGCTCTTCCTCGACGAGATGCCCGAGTTCGGACGTAGCGTGCTGGAGGTGCTGC
>CALGRZ010000132.1 GCA_937880705.1 uncultured Alistipes sp. | reverse complement strand
AACCCCGTAGGTAAGTCAGACGCTGAGATCATGCGTTTCTGCCAGGCCTTCATGCAGGAGTTGTGGAACAACATCGGTGTTGATACCGACGTTCCCGCAGGTGACGTAGGTGTTGGTGGTCGTGAGATCGGCTTCCTCAATGGTATGTATCAGAAGCTTGCTCGCAAGTACCACACTGGCGTTTTGACCGGTAAGGGTATGACTTGGGGTGGTTCTATCCTCCGTCCCGAGGCTACTGGTTACGGTGCTTTGTACTTCGTAGAGTACATGTTGGCTAAGGCTGGCAAGGACATCAAGGGCAAGACCGTTGCTGTTTCTGGTTTCGGTAATGTTGCTTGGGGTGCTTCACAGAAGGCTGTTGAGCTTGGTGCAAAGGTTGTTGCTATCTCTGGTCCCGACGGTGTTTGCGAGATTCCTGGCGGTATCACCAACGAGATGATCGACTACATGCTCGTTATGCGTTCTTCTAACCGCAACAAGGTTGAGGATATGGCAACTAAGTTCCCCGAGGCTTGTAAGTTCACTGCAGGCAAGAAGGCTTGGTCTGTTAAGTGTGACATCGCACTTCCTTGCGCATTCCAGAACGAGTTGAACGAGGCTGATGCTAAGGAGCTTTTGGCTAACGGTACATGGTGCTGCGCTGAGGTTTCTAACATGGGTTGTACTCCCGAGGCTATCCACGCATTCCAGTCAGCAGGTATCCTCTTCGCTCCTGGTAAGGCTGTAAACGCTGGTGGTGTTGCTACTTCAGGTCTTGAGATGACCCAGAACTGCATGCACATCTCTTGGGCAGGTGAGGAGGTTGATGACAAGCTCCACTTCATCATGAAGTCTATCCACGAGGCATGCGTTAAGTTCGGTCAGCAGCCCGATGGCACTGTCAACTATGTTAAGGGTGCTAACGTAGCCGGCTTCATGAAGGTAGCACAGGCTATGCTCGAGCAGGGTATCATCTAATTCCCACTCGCTGGCGCGCAATTAGCGACGCTGTGAACAACGGGGATGGCCATTCGGTCATCCCCGTTCTGTTTTTTTTGGGGGGCATAAAAAGTCCTCGGCACCGCTACGACGTTAAGATTATTTTGCTATCTTTGTATTAAGTTAATACCCCACGGCTTATGAGACCTCTTTGGCTGATTATCACACTTATTACGATGCTTCTTGCGGCGTGCAACAGAGATAACGCTGCGCCACAACTATCACTCGACAGATACGAAGTCGAGATAGCCTCCGAGGGTGGCGAGGTCGAGGTGCGCGTTATGAGCAACGCACCCTGGGAGATGACCGGCTACACGTCGTGGTGCGAGCCCTCGACAAAGAGCGGGCAGGGCAGTGCCTCGGGCGAGGTTGTTCAGTTTCGTGCCGAGAGGGCCGACAACGACCGTAGCATAACCTACACCTTCCGCAGTGGCTCTGCCGTGCAGCAGCTGCGCATCTCGCAGAGGATGTTGCCCGACCTTACGACCGACAATAAGAGCACTCACTGGGTGATGCCCGAGGGTGGTCGTGTGGTGTTTAACTACCAGACGAATGTCGACTGTGAGATTGTGATCCCCGCGGAGGCCGAGGAGTGGCTCATGGGCGACACAAGGGCCCTGGGCAAGCATCGGGCCGAGGTGGAGGTGGCGGCCAACACCACGGGCCGCAGCCGTGAGGCGACGGTCGTGGTACGCTCCGTAGAGGAGCCTACGATGGAGCTACGCTTCACCGTGCACCAGCCCAGCGACACAAACATCATTCGCTACACCACCACCGACGGCAATATCTTCGAACCTGCCGACGGTGCCTTTAATGCAGCGATTACCAACAACTTATATCTCGATAGCGGAGGAGTTATCGAGTTTGACGACAGTGTGACGGCAATTCGTGATCAGGCCTTCTATCTCGCCTATTTTAATAATCTAAAGTCGATTACTCTGCCAGATACGGTGGAGAGTATTGGCGATGCGACATTCTACCAATGCCTCCTCCTTGAAGATGTTACGCTTCCCAGTTCACTACGCACCATTGGTGCCTCGGCATTTGCCGAGTGCGTGTCGCTGACCGATATTGTCATTCCCGATGGCGTTCAGGTAGTTGGCGATGGCGCATTTCGATGGTGCGACGAGCTTCGAAGTGTTACGATGTCGGATAGCGTCACCTCGCTGGGTGCGCTCTGCTTCGAGGAGTGCAAGGCCTTGGTGAGGGTGCGCCTATCGGATAATATCACCTCGATCCAAAATAGTACACTCTTTGGGTGTATCTCCCTCCAAGAGCTAAATATCCCCTCAAAGTTGGAGGCTGTCGAGTGCTACGCCTTCTGTGGCTGTACTCTTCTTCCCGATATTACGCTTCCCGATGGGTTAAGGTCGATAGATGGGTACGCCTTTATGAGTTGCCACGCCTTTACCGAGATTGATATCCCCGAGGGGGTAACCTCTATGGGCGACAACTGCCTTGGCGACTGCCCCAACCTTAGGCGGGTAACGCTACCCGAGTCACTCGAGGTGCTTGGCGCAAACGCCCTCTTTGGTTGCGCGTTGTTGCGTGAGGTAAATATCCCGGAGGGCATTACCGAGCTTTGCAGTGGTCTCTTTCAAGGTTGCGAGAGCTTGGAGAGCGTTGTGCTCCCATCGAGGTTGAAGACCGTGGGCGACTTTGCATTTGAGGGGTGCACGAGCCTTACGGAGATTGATCTGCCCGCCACGGTTACACATGTCAACCAGTCGGCATTCGCCTATTGCTACTCCTTGGAGCGTGCCGTAGTGCGTAACGAGCACCTGAAGCAGATACAAGGCAGTGCCTTTGCCTATTGTCCATCACTTACGCGCTTGGAGCTGCACTCGGTTGAGCCACCCCAACTCCCTGAACTCAACATCTTCGATGGCTGTGGCGAGATGGTTGGAGTATATGTTCCCACGGAGAGCCTCGAGGCATACAGGTGCGATGCCGCTTGGAGCACCTACGCCGACTACCTCCGACCACTGGAGTAAATAGACAAAAAAGGCTAACCCACGGGTTAGCCTTTTTATCAATCTTACGCCTCCTTGAGTGTTACACCCCCCTATCTGCTACGCCTCGTGGAGTGTTACACCCTCTTATCTGCTCCCCCCCTAACTGTTACGCCTCCTTGAGTGCTTGGCGCAGGTGTTCGGGGAAGTTACTCTTGATATCTCGCTCCATGGAGAGAATCATCGAGCAGATGGCGCGTGGTGATGAGCTGCCGTGGCCAATCATCACAGGGGCGTTGACACCCATAACCTGCACACCGCCGATGCTCTCGGCATTCATGGCATCCCAGAAGTCCTGCTGCCAGTAGAGCTTGGGCACGATGCGGCCCAACAGCGGGCGCAGCATCTTTCGTAGGCTCGGTATCTTACCACCCAGACGGTGGTTGATGCGGTAGAGAGCCTCGCCCATCTTCAGAAGGCTGTTGCCCACAAAGGCATCGGCAACCACCACATCGGCAATCTTATCGGTAAAGATATATGATGCCTCGACATTACCCACAAAGTTGAAGCGCGTGTCGGCCTTCATAAGGTCGTAGGTAGCCTTGGCCTGGACATTGCCCTTGCCCTCCTCCTCGCCGATGTTGAGCACCGCAACACGAGGTTTCTCGAGGCCGAGTGCCGACTTTGCATATATAGAGCCGAGCAGACCATACTGCGCCAAGACCTCGGGCTTGGCATCTACGTTGAGGCCCACGTCCATCAGCACAGAGCGTTGCACACCCTTCTCTGACGAGATGGTGGGTATGAGCGTGGCAAGCACAGGGCGTATGACACCCTCAACAGGCTTGATAACCTGCATAGAGCCAACCATCATAGCACCCGTCGAGCCGGCACTTGCAAAGCCATCTATCTTACCCTCGGCAAGATAGCGGAAGCCGACCGAGATGCTCGAGTCCCTCTTTGCGACAAAGGCCTTGGCCGGATGGTCACCCATCTCGATTACCTCGGTAGTTGCCACGATATCGAAATCCTCGACCTTGGCGTTATGCCTATTGATAAGCTCCACGATACGGTTCTGATCGCCAAAGAGCACGATACGGCTATCCTTGTCGATAAGCTTCAACGCACGCACAGCACCCTCGATAGCTACCTCGGGGGCAAAGTCGCCACCCATAGCATCAATACCGATTCTGATCATATTCCTGAATTGTTTAGCGCACCACGACATGCCGGTGCGGTGATAATAAAACAAATTGAGCACAACCACTAATGCGGTGTGCTCAATTTAACTACTCGAAAATTACTCTGCCTTCTTCTCGATAGCGAGCTTACCGCGATAGAAGCCGCACTCGGGGCATACGCGGTGGTAGAGTACTGCTGAACCGCAGTTTGAGCAAGTTACTACAGTGGGAACTACTGCCTTGTAGTGAGTTCTTCTCTTGTCTCGGCGTGTAGACGAGACTTTGTGTTTAGGATGTGCCATCTTACAATATAATTTTTAAGTTTTATGTTTCTTTTTGTTTGTACAACGACCTGACGGATAAGCCGCTGTTGCAAACCTGCTTTATCACTCTACTTTGTGCCGTCCATCTGCTGCTTCAGGGCCTCGAGTATCGCGCGGTTGGCATCGTCCATGCCGTGCACATCATCCTCGGCGCGAGCCTCAATGTCTGCAAGCTCCTCCTCGCTGATCACACTGAACGAGGTGAGCATCTCGGGGTTGCATCCACCCTCGTCGTGTACTCGACGGTAGGGCAACGACAAGACGATGCTCTCGTAGATATACTGCGTGAGGTCCACGCTATCCATCGAGGGTGATATCCACATCACCTCACCGTCGTAGTCGTCGATCTCGTCGGAGAACTTTACCACCAGCTCGCCCTCATAGTCGATGGCGATGGGGCAATCCTCCAGACAGCGGTCACACTCGCAGATCACCTCGCCGTCGATAGTCACATGAAGCTCCAACATCGAGTCGCTGCGCTTCATTGCAACATGGGCACGGCAGTCACCACCCTTGATCTCCACGCGGTCATACGCCTCGAACAGGGCGTCATCTACCTGAAAATCAAAGTCATAGCTTCCGTTCTTCAGCCCTTTATAGGCTATCTGATACAACGTAATCTGCTCCATTTCAGCACAATTAGTCTGCAAATTTACAACAAAAAACCAAAATCTGCAAATTATTACTATTTTTGTAGCAAAGTTTTAGAGAAAAACCTCAATAATTTTTCAAAACATGCAACCTTATACCATAACCATCGAGTCTGATTTTGCCGAGTTCTGGCGTTACAACCTCGCCCTTGCCGGTGAGGTGAAGGCCGAGGGTGAGCGTGTGGAGTACCTCAAGCTCATAGACGACATTGCCCCCGTGGGTGCCAACCTCACGGCGATGCCCGAGGGCTACGACATCGAGCGCAAGCTATCGCTATGCAGCAAGGCGGGCGACTCACTTATATTATATATATATGTAGTGCCCAACACCATACCCACAGCACGACGTGTCGAGGAGTGCGCGCCCTTCGAGCTGAAGGTTAGCATACACCATGGCCACGAGCAGGTACACCTCCACCGCTACATGATAAACCAGTGGTCGGGCGACAACATAGAGATTAAGCTCGAGGCTTAAAACAGAGATGCAGACCTTGGTAGCTGTTGCTATGCCGGTCTGCATCTTATCTTTTATATCTTCTCGCCCTGCGCGCTACACGGGCTTCACATCATCGCCCACCTTCGTGCCGTCCATCTGCTTGATAAAACGTATGGCACGCGACGTGGTGATGATGCCTATGAAGGCGACAACATCGACAACGGCCAACAACCCGGCCCAAATAATAGAGCCCGTACCTGCACACCAGAGCATGTAGGGGAAGCCTATGATGAAGACAATAAAGAGTATCGCTCGAATTAATCTGTAATGGTTAATCATTTTCAACCGGGTTTTCAAACTTACCAAACAATGGGTTCACAGCCTCGCGCCACGAGGTAGTCGTTAGCCGCCGAGAAGTGCTTGCAACCGAAGAAGCCCCTATATGCCGATAGTGGCGAGGGGTGCACGGCACGCAGGATAAGGTTCTGCGAGGGGTCGGCAATGGCACCCTTGCGCTGTGCGTAGTTACCCCACAACATATAGACCACACCCTGCTTACGCTCGGCGATGACACGCACCACAGCATCCGTGAAACGCTCCCAGCCACGTCCCGCATGCGAGGCCGCCTGGTGTGCACGCACCGTGAGCACGGCGTTGAGCAGCAACACACCCTGCTCGGCCCAGCGGTCGAGCTCTCCCGACTGTGGCAGCTCGGCACCCGTGTCGTCGCGCACCTCGCGCAGGATATTCTGCAACGAGGGCGGGAAGGGCACACCCTCCGCAACCGAGAAGCAGAGGCCGTTGGCCTGGCCGGGGCCATGGTAGGGATCCTGACCGATGATGACAACCTTGAGCTTGTCGAAGGGGCACTTGTCGAAGGCACGGAAGATATCACGCCCGCGGGGATATACCTCGCCCGCGGCATACTCACCCTTAACAAAGGTGATAAGCTCCTCGAAGTAGGGCTTCGAGAACTCATCGGCGAGCAACGCCTTCCAATCCTGTGCTATTCGTACATCTGCCATGACCAAACTATCACCTTGGGGGTGGGATAAATTTTTACTGTTTGCTTTGCAAAGCTACTAATTTTTCTCTATTTTTGCCAATATGTTTACCATTAAATTTTGTCAATGATGAGAAAATTGGCCCTTTTAGCATATTTTGTCTTTGCTTCGCTCCTCACGGCCGGTGCCCAGGAGGTGAAGAACATCATCCTGCTTATCGGCGACGGCATGGGCCTCGCCCCCGTAGCAATGATGCAGCTCGAGAGCCACTACGAGGGTACCATCTTCGACCGCGCAGAGAATATCGCACTGCAACGTACCTGGTCGCTCGACAACCGCGTCACCGACTCGGCAGCCTCGGGCACAGCCCTCGCTACGGGCCATAAGACCAACAACACCTACCTCGGCGTTACCACCGAGGGTGAGCCTCTGGAGTCGCTCACGGCCCTCGCCTCGAGACAGGGCATGGCCACGGGTATTGTCGCCACCACCTACCTGCAACACGCCACGCCGGGTGCCTTCTATGCCCATAGCATCACGCGCCACGACACACCGCTTATCACACGCCAGCTCACAGCAAGCCACCTCGATGTGGCCATCGGTGGCGGCATGGCGCCCTTCCGCGAGGTGTATGGCAGCGATGAGGATGTACACCGCGTGCTCAACGAGCATGGCTTTGGCCTTGTACGCAGCCTCGATGCCCTCTCTATGGAGGATGGCTCGCAGCGCGTCATGGCCCTTGTTGCCGACTGGGATATGGGTGCCGACTCGGGTGACTACCTCGCCCGTGCCACAGCCGAGGCCCTGCGCCTTATGGACCTTCGCGACCAGGACAACGGCTTTGTGCTGATGGTCGAGGGCTCGCTCATTGACGGCATGGGACACGGCAACGATGCGCGCGCCATGCAGCTGGAGATGAGGGGCTTTATGGATGCTGTGGAGGTTGCCGTGGAGTATGCCTCGAAGAGGCCGGGCACGCTGGTTGTGGTCACTGCCGACCACGACACCGGTGCTATGGGCATCGTCAGCTCGAATGCCGACTTCAACCTCTCGGAGCAGGGCGTAGAGTACCGCTTTGCCACGGACGGACACTCGGCCGAGATGGTACCCATATACCTCTATGGCACGGGTGCCGAGCATATAAACGGCATAATGGAGAACTCGGAGTTGGGCCAACGGCTCAAGGAGCTGATTACCAGGTAATATAAAATATAGGTGGTGACCCGAGCGGGGTCACCACTTATCTTTTGCGAAGTATGTGAGTATTTTGAGGGCGAGTATAGCGTTGCGATTAAGCCGAGCGCAGAGGGGGTAGACTCACTCTACCGAGGCGAAGCAACGAAAAGGAACTTAACGCCGAAATACCCGCGTGCAATAGGGCGAATATAAAGAGGTAGTTCAAGGCTTACGAAGCCCGAAAAACCGCAGCATACTAAAACGTATGTGAGGATTTTGAGGGCGAGTAATACGCCGAAATACCCGCATGTAATAGGGCGAATATAAAGAGGTAGTTCAAGGCTTGCGATGCCCGAAAAACCGCAGCATACTCAAACGTATGTGAGGATTTTGAGGGCGAGTATAACGTAGAAATACCCTTAATATTCGCCCTATTTTGAGGAGTACTCCTTATACTTATCCACAAACTCCGCCGCATCACCCACCGAATCGGAGGTGTAGCTTATAGGCTCCGAGATAAAGAGCTCACCGACGTAGCCATGCTCATCCTCGGCAAGGCCACAGACGACATACTCATTGCCATACATGCATATAGCCCAGTCGAAGAGCGAGTGGTAGGAGCCCTCGAAGAGCATCTCGCGGATATACTTCTCGCCATACTCCTCGACTCTGGAGAGGGGGATGATGTCGAAGTAGACGCGCTCGGTGGGGTACTTCGTGGTGATATCCACCGACAGGAAGTAGTCACCTATGCCGGCCATGGAGCTGTAGTACTCCTCGATGTCGATAACCTCGTAGAGGTCGTAACCGCACCACGACACTGCCACAATGGCGTTATCGCCCACACCATCCTCGGCCGTGGTGAAGCGGTGGAGGAAGAGCTGGGTGGTGGGGGCATCGGCATGGAAGCCGTAGACGGCAAGAAGGAAGTCGGTGTCGGGCGTAAGCTCCTCGACACGCTCGCTATAGATGCCCTGCATGGCCATGGGCGGATACCTCTCGATGATATAGCGCAACTGCTCGTCGTTGCTGCCCTCGGGCAGGTTGTCGGCATAGATAAGCACCGCGGTGTAGCTCTCCTCGTTGGTTGAGGGGATGATGGTGATATCGGCCGAACGAGGCTTGATATTCTCGATACGCACGTCGAAGGTCATATCAGACATCGCCACGCTACCCGTAGAGAAGTACTTCACCGTGGGCTTCGACACCATCATGGGCACACCACCATCATCGGAGGCGATGGCATAGATGATGGTCATATACTTATGCTCGGCATTGAGCGTGCGACTGAAGGTGGCATGGCCACGGTAACCCAGCTCGGACATGATCTCCTCGGCCGACTTCTCGTAGAAGTAGTACATGTTGTCGGCGACATAGAAGAACGACTCGGCCACAGCCTCCTCGAAGGCCTCGTCCAGAGGGTCGCCCTTCGAGATATAGCCGGGCTCGTCATCGGCGACGAGCTGCACCATATAGTAGCCCTCCCACGCCTCGGGGGTGATGTCGAAGGTCACCTCGGGGCCCTCGGCCGTGATTGTCACGTCGAAGCTCATAGCCTCGCGCGCGGGCATGCGATCCTCGAGCGTGAGGTGGTAGACGGGCGTTACACGCTCAAATCTATCATCGTAGAGCTCCACGCCATAGGCGTAGACCACATAGCTGTCGGCGGGCGACAGACCCTCCCACGACTTTGTCGTCGTGCCCTGCACAACAGCCTTGGTGCGCACCATAAAGTCGCGCAAGCTATCTGCCTCGGGCATATAACCGAGGAAGTAGGCGTTGTCGGCCGCCGTGAGCGAGGCGGCATCCACGATATCCATCTGGGCGAAGTAGTCCTGCTGCGCCATCATGACGATATAGTATAGATCCTCACTATCAGGCGTTATGCTCACCGTGCACGACGAGTAGTCTGCATCCTCGAAGTTGAGCGTAAGACGTGGCTGCTCCACGCCACGCTGCACCACCTCGAGGGTTTGGGGTGTCGTCCAGCCCGGATAGCGCACCTCGAGGGTTGTGGTACGCTCCGCAGCCTCGGGGTTACCCAGAATACGCATGCGCAGAGTGCCACGCTTAGAGGTGTCTATGTCGGTGACCCACGCCACCTGCGACACCACGAGGATGTTGACACCCTCCATAGCATCCTGCTGCCTGTAGCTCACCTCGCAGATGCCGCCCGCAGCCGAGATCTCGACCCTGGCAGGGCTGAAGGCTATGGGCCCCGTGGGTGTATCCTCCCTGTTGCATGCAACAACACTTATAAGTGCTATACCGAGTAGCAGCAGTGCTCTTCTCATAATCTCAAACTCCTATGTTAGATAGTGAAGTGGAATATACGGGGCTCGGTACACATCATAGGATAGTAGCCCTCTTCGTAGTCCACACCGAAGACCGCCACCATATACCTGCCGCTGTTCAACATGACGTTCGAGACCTTGGTGCCACGATAGCAGTTACGCTCGAGGTATGTCTCCACGTCCAAGCCGTTGACAATCGAGTTCTTGGCCTGCGAGAAGAATGTGGTGCACAGCACCTGTGACACGATGGGCGTGACCTTATCACCCGGTTCGACATAGTATATCGAGCTCTCGGGCACCACCTGGAAGGTGTAGTAGCCATCCCAGTTGAGGGGTGTCATCGTGATACGCGCCTCACTGCCCGTAACCGTGATATTGGCGTTGAAATCCGCCTCAACGAGAGGGGGCATGGGGATCACCACAAGCGAGTAGTGTATGGGCACCGTGATGTCGTAGACATCGCCATTGAGCTCCACGCCATAGGCGTAGGCTATATATCGGCTACCTGGAGCCAGGCCTCCATAGGTCTGTGTCACAACACCGCTTGTCGCCTTGCCACTCTGCAGCAGGGTCTGCTCGAGGGTAAGACCTGCGCCCTGGGCCACACTCATAAAGTAGTTGAACTCCTCGGTGATGAACTGCTCCTCGGTCGACACGCCCGACATAGTGAAGTAGTCCACCGCGATTAAGTTGGTGATATACAACAGCTCATCGTCCACGGGTGTCCACGTCACGGTGAAGTGGTTGTGCGTGAGGTCACTCACCTCGATAAGGAAGTCGTCGAGCACCATCTCCGCCTGTGTGATGTTCACCGCTGCGCTATTCTCGCTACCCGGGTAGCTGATGCGCAGACGCGCCTCACGGCTCTCGCGTATGTCGCTCGGGGCTATCTGCAGGACTATGGTCGTGCTCTTCACCTCGATACGCTCGATCCACTCGGCCGAGCACTCCACCTTGAGCGTTGCACCCATGCGGGGGTTGGTGACCTTATAGCCGATAACATACTCACCGCCAAGGCCATCCACCTTGAGTGTGTACTGGTTTAGTTTGATAGATGTGGGGCCGAGATCCTCACCGCCGTCGGGCTTCTCGCACGACACGGCCATGATGGTCACAACAGCCAGAAATAGAGTCAGAAAATTCTTGAATGTTTGTTGCATGATACATCTCAATTAATAATCGTAGGCAAAGGTATAAAAAAAAGTATAGGTAGCAAACATGCGCGCGGATATATTTTGTGAGGCGGGGGATGCAGGGCGGGGCGCAGGGGCGCAGGGCGCAGTCGATAGGACTTTGCGCAGTCGATAGGACTTATAGGACTTGATAGGACTTGATGGGACTTAATAGGATTAAGCGCGGCCGACATTTATCCGTAAACGGCCTGCTATCCCGAAATATCCTATTTCTTCCCATTTCATCCTATCTCTTCCTACTCGTCCTATCTCGTCCTATCTCTTCCTATTTCTTCCTACTCTTCCTATCTATTCCTATCTATTCCTATCTCTTCCTATCTCCCCCCCCTCAAAACAAGCCCCCGAGGGAGCAGCGTGTGCCATCCTCGGGGGTCAATATCACAAGTAGCCTGTCGGCCACGATAGACTATATCGAGATGTTGAGAATCTCCAGCTTCAGCAGACCTGCAGGCACCTGCACCTCAACAATATCTCCCACCTTCTTGCCCAGCAGAGCCTTGGCAATGGGGGTGCCGATAGCCAGCTTACCCTCGCGCAGGTTGGCCTCGTTCTCCGACACGATGGTGTACTCCACCTCGCGCTTCACATTGTGGTTCAGCAGCTTAACACGGCTCAAGATCTGCACCTTCGAGGTGTCGATCTTGCTCTCGTCGATGATGCGCGCCTTCGAGAGCGTGTGCTCGAGCTGTGCGATGCGCATCTCCAGCAGACCCTGTGCCTCACGGGCAGCGTCATACTCGGCATTCTCCGAGAGATCACCCTTGTCGCGGGCCTCGGCAATGGCTGCCGCAGCCGCAGGACGCTCCACCGACACCATGTGGTGCAGCTCCTCCTTAAGTTTGTTCATACCCTCCTGTGTCAGGTATATGATTTCTTTGTTACTCATACTCTATATTTTTAATTTTTTTATTTTCAACCTAAATGCAACACCCTTGCCAAAATCCTTTCTACGCAATGGCAAACTGACTATTGTACAGATTTGCATAAAAGCCGTTTTTCGCTAACAACTCTTCATGATTTCCCTGCAATTTCTCTTCGTCTGTCGTTTGCAAAAAAAAGCCCATGGTTTCTGCATAGACCTTCAAATCTTCCCATATCTGATTTTTCAGCAAATTTCATTGTAAGCTGGTCATTCTGATGATTGTTGCGTCCAACTAAAATTGTGTAGCCGTCAGATGATTTGTACTCCAGCGGAGGCAAGGCCTTTGGCGTTTTCGCCTTTGTTCCGGAATATTTCAGATACCCCTGTTCTCGTAGTTCAAGCCTCAGCTGTATAATATCATTTTCAGTATCTGCGCGTGTCAGAGCATCGAATACACTGTCCAGATATTGAAGTTCTTCTTCGCCTTTTTCTATCTGCACTGCAAGAATACCTTCAGCTGTTACACGTTTTTTATACTCGTTGTAGTAATATTGAGCGTTCTGTGAGGGAGTTTTCCGCGTATCAAGTTCAATTGTAATTTTCGGACATCCCTCTTCGTAGAAATTATCGGCAGTCAACGTAGAATCGCCTTTTTTCATGGAGTACATATTTGCGGAAATTATATCGCCGCAAAGCTTGAAATGCTCTTTTTCGGCGCAGGTTGCAAGTTCCTCACGCTGTGCAAGAATTCGGCGAGATGTACGCTCTGTAAGATTCACAAGAAGTTTAAAAAGGTCGTTGGCACGCTGTTTGGTACGTGCAGCCCTATCTCGTTCAGTGTAGAAATAGTCAAGTAATTCAGACGCAGACGTTAATTCTTTTGTGTACATCAAATTGCCAAATTGACTTAATCTGATAAATGAGAAATCTTTCAGCAATCCCTCTTTAGTACTGGCAACGGAATAATAGCAATCTCCTGAAGTAAGCTGCTGACCTGTCTTTTTGACGATATACAGCAATCTGTCGAGATAATCACCGTCAATTGTATCACTTTGCAGATATACCCCACGACCTGCAAAAAAAGCCCATTCACGCGCCAGAATCGGCGATATACCTTCAAAAATACGTATCAAAGCCTTGGAAAGCTCTGCAGGATTTGTTTCTTTCAGCCTTTCCACAATCTTCTCTGGCTCAGCTATCATAAAATTCAGGCGATCGTCACGGGGAGGAAGCGTGTATTTCATACCTGGAAGTACCAATCTTTCACGAGACATTTCTTCGTCAACTCGTTTAATACTGTCGATTATCTTGCCATTTTCATCAATAATAATCAGATTTGAACATCTTCCCATAATTTCACAAGCCAGTGTAACCGTCACAATATCTCCCAATTCGTTGACACATTCAAAATCGAAAAAGAGAATTCGCTCCAGCCCGTCCTGTCGGATATCCGTGAGTTTTCCGTTTCCCAGACGCTTACGCATAAGCATACAAAACATTGGCGGTGTTTGCGGATTATCAGGCTTATTTCCAGTGATATGCACCCTCGCACTGCCAGCATTTGCTGAAATATAGAGTTTTTTGCTCCCATGTTTAGTACGGAGGGATATCACAATTTCCTCACGGGAGGGTTGAAATACTTTTTCAACTCGTCCGCCGATAAGTTGCATAAGTTCATCTTTTACTGCGTAGAGAAACGCTCCGTCCAGAGCCATAAAATCATTCCTTTGCTATTTTTTTGTATGTCAGAATCTCAAAATCTGCCTGTGTTTCGAGAAATTCCAAGTTATTGAGTCTCTGCTGTTCACTTTTGCCAGTTCTGTAGTAATATGGTGTCATGGAGAATAAGCTGATAATATCCGAATTTTCAGGGATTTTCATTGTAAAGCTAACCTTTTCCGCACCAATAAATTCAAATCCTTCAAGTTGATAATCTTTCACATCGTTCTTATACGGTTTGTCGTATATTTTACTTTTCAACTCCCACAGATGATTTTCAGAGGGTATAGCCATAATCATAATTCCGTCTTTTTGCAGCACACGGCTATATTCCTCGCCGCAGTAAGGCGCAAACATCGTCAGCAGAATATCACAGCTTTTCGACATCACGGGGATATGAAACACGCTTGCGGCAGCAAAATTTATGCCGCATTTACGCTTTGCCGCCATATCCACCGCATCTTTTGAGATGTCAATTCCGTACATCTCCACAGCAACTTCTGACTTGTCAAATATTGCCTTGACTGCCGTTGTATAATATCCCTCGCCGCAGCCTGCGTCGAGTATTACAGAATTTTCATCACAATATTTAGCAACAGTCCTGCAAACAGCATTACAAAGTGGCTTATAGTACCCTTTTTCGAGGAATACACGACGTGCCCTCAGCATAAGTTTATTATCTCCGTGAACACTGCCACTATTATTGGTAGGAAGCAAATTTACATATCCGCTTTTCGCCATATCAAAGGTATGACGATTGGGACAAATATATGATTTCCCCGAAATTTCAAGCTTTTCACTGCATACGGGACAAATAAAAATACTCATACATCACCTCAGAAATACATGCAAGGGTCAGTAGTTGCCTCTGCAATTTCAATATCAAGCATAGGGAATTTTTCCTCCAA
>CALGRZ010000131.1 GCA_937880705.1 uncultured Alistipes sp. | reverse complement strand
TCCCATTCGCTCTTTGGATTGAGGCGTCGAAGGATGCCCCTTATCACAAGAAATTTCTATTAGTGGCAACCGCCGCAGTCGCAGCCATCACCACACTCGTGCTCACCGCAACCGCCACCGCAGTCGCCGCAGCCGCAACCGCCCTGTGATGCGAGATCCTCAGGGGTTACATCGCGTACCTCAACAACGGTAACATCGAAGTTAAGGGTCTTACCTGCCATAGGGTGGTTGAAGTCCATCATCACGGTCTCCTCCTTAACCTCCTTAACGACACCCATCATATGACGGCCATCAGCAGTAGCCATAGGCACCTGGCTGCCAACGAACAAAATCTCCTCAGCGATCTTGCCGTCCATCATAAATACGGTCTTGGGAAGCTCTACGATAGCCTCGGCAACAACCTCGCCATAGCCATCTTTAGCCTCAAGGGTGAACGATACCGACTCACCGGGCTCCTTGCCCATAATAGCCTCCTCGAACTTGGGGAGCAACATACCCATACCACAAACGAACTGCAAGGGCTGACCGGGCATTGACTGGTCTGCAATCTGACCATCTACGGTGAGCTTGTAATCAACGCTCACCATCTTGTTCTGTTCTACTTTCATTGTCTTAATATTTTATCTATTATTTACTTAACTTTTGTAAAAGCGCACAAAGATACTAAAAAAAGAGAAAAGATAAAATAGTAGAGCCCAAAAGTTGCTTTTAGAGTGTCGGGGTAGTGGCGAGTGGCGAGCGATTGTGCCTCTCGACGCTATCCCATTTTGCCCGTAAGGTAGGCTCTGGTGCGCTCGTCCGAGCGCAACTCTAACAACTATAAAAACTAATAACTAAAAACTAACAACTAAATAGAAAGGGCAAAAACCCTGAAGTCTTTGCCCTTTCTATATCTTTGCTCGTTCGAGGATTAGAGCTTGTTGAGCTCAATCTCGAAGTCAGCCAAGACATTCATATAGTTGATAAATGCCTCGTATGCCGAGCCGTAGGGGTTGAAGTATGAGTGCACATCACCATCTGAGAACCACTTGGTTGCCATATAGTAGAAGTGGTCAGAGTTCTGCATAAAGTGCCATACATACTCGAAATCCTTATTCTTAGCCTTCTTAACCTTGGGAGCTAAGGCATAGAGCTTAGCAAATGCCTCGTTCTGCAAGTCGTTGCCCAACCAAGCGGTAACATCGCGCTCCTCGTCTGCCCAAGACATAGTGTGGGGGCAGTGCAAGACAGCTACGGGCTGGAGCTTCTTCGAAGCCTCGCTGACGGTAGCGAACTCCAATTCGCCAGTGCGGAGCAGTGCTGCGGGCAGTGCCTTCATAAAGTCGAAGATGCCGGTAGCGGCCTTCTGGTGCTCACCGAAGGTCTCGTAGTCCATAAAGAGGTTTACCACATCGCCAGTCTCCGAAGCAACCCACTGGGCAAACTTATCTGCCGACAATGGCCACTCTGGCCAACCCTCGTTCGAGAAGCGGAAGGCGATGTCGTCAGAGAGCTTGTAGTTACGCAACAACAGACGGAGCTTGTTGTCCACAGCATCGGTATATACGAAGTTGGGCGACTTCCAGCCAAGGATATGCTTAGCACCCTCGGCAAGCATCGTCTTAAAGCCCATATCCTCCACCGCCTTAGCGATGTCGTCCGAGTATATGAGCTCCGTATTACGGAAGGCCGTAGGCTTTACGCCAAACTCCTCCTTGAGCATCTGCGTGTGGAGCTTAACCTCCTGCTTGAACTCATCGACCGAGTAGAGCGACGAGAGCGAGTGCGAGTATGTCTCGCCAAGGAACTCTACACATCCTGTTGCGGCGAGAGCCTTGAACGACTCCAACACCTCGGGGGCGTAGGCCTTGAACTGCTCGACAGCCGAGCCCGTGATAGAGAAGGTGCAGCGGAACGCCCCCTTATTCTCCTCGATGAGGCTTAGTAACAAGGCATTCATCGGCAAGTAGCACTCGCGAGCCACCTTCTGCATGATAGCGCGGTTGGTGAAGTCGTCGAGATAGTTGTGGTCGTTGCCCATCTGGAAGAAACGATAGGTCTTCAAACGCCAGGGCTGGTGTACCTGAAAATAGAAACAAACAGTCTTCATATATCTATACTTCTTATTTATTTATTACACTTGTCGATAGCCTGCTGGTATACATCCTTAATCTTCACAGCAGCATTGAACCACTTGAGGTTGTTAACCTCCTCCATGCCCTTCTCCGAGAACATCTTAGCAAGCGCAGGGTAGGTGATAAGACCATATATGGCGTCAGCCATAGCGTCGACATCCCAGTAGTTGACCTTCACGGCATAGTCCAGCACCTCGGCAACACCCCTCTGGTGCGAGATAATCGTGGGTACGTTTGAGCGCATAGCCTCCAGAGGCGAGATGCCGAAGGGCTCCGATACCGACGGCATGACATAGACATCCGACAGCTGGAACATCTTGTGTACGTCGTCACCACGCAGGAAGCCCGTGAAGTGGAAGCGGTCGGCAATGCCGAGG
>CALGRZ010000130.1 GCA_937880705.1 uncultured Alistipes sp. | reverse complement strand
ATCTACGATGGTCTTATCACCATCAAGCGCATCGCACGCATTCCCGGTGAGCGTGCCAAGGTGGCCGTAGAGTCTTACGATGAGCGCATCGACCCCGTAGGTGCTTGTGTCGGTATGAAGGGCTCGCGTATCTACACCATCGTAAAGGAGCTCCGCAACGAGAATATCGATGTTGTGAACTTCACGGCGAACACATCGCTTATGATTCAGCGCTCGTTGAGCCCCGCAAAGGTGTCGTCAATCGTCATCGACGAGGAGAAGAAGACAGCCTCGGTATATCTTAAGCCTGAGGAGGTCTCGTTGGCTATCGGTAAGGGTGGCTTGAACATTCGTCTCTCGAAGTTGCTCACTGGCTACGACATCGATGTATACCGCGAGATTGAGGAGGAGGATGTTGCACTCACGGAGTTTGCAGACGAGATTGAGGGTTGGATTATCGAGGCCCTCAAGGCTGCTGGCTGCGACACTGCAAAGAGCGTATTGGAGCTCCCCGTAGAGGAGGTAGCTCGCCGTGCCGACCTTGAGGTTGAGCAGGCAGAGCAGGTAGTGGCAATCCTCAAGGCCGAGTTTGAGTAGTTGATAACGATTAAATCAGTTTAGCGAATGGATAACAACAAAAAGATAAGACTTATACAGGTTGCCAAGGAGTTTAAGGTAGGTTTCAACACCATAGCCGAATATCTCCAGCGCAAGGGCCTGCAGAGCGACTGCTCACCCTCATCGCCAGTGTCAGCCGAGGTATATGCTGCATTGGAGAAGGAGTTTGGTGGCAACCGCCAGTCGGGCAACGAGCGTAACGCAGTACGCGAGCGCATCAAGCAGAAGGATGCTGTGAGCATCAACTCGCAGAATCAGAAGGAGAGCGACGAGGATGAGGAGGTCATCATCAAGAGCAATGTAATATCGGTTAAGGACGAGGTGCGTGGCCCCAAGATTTTGGGCAAAATCGACCTCAACCCCAAGAAGAAGGAGGAGGAGAAGCCTCAGCCAGCTCCCGCACCAGAGAAGCCCAAGGCTGAGCCTAAGAAGGAGGAGCCTAAGGCCGAGAAGCCTGCCGAAAAGCCTGCAGAGCCTAAGACAGAGCCCAAGGTGGAGGTTAAGGCAGAGCCTAAGAGCGAGCCTGAGCAGCCTGAGCCTAAGAAGGACTCAGTATTCCGCCCTCAGATTTCACAGCTCGATGGACCGAAGATTCTCGGCACTATGGATGTGTCGAATATGGTGCCCGGTGGCAAGCACAAGCGTAAGCGCCTCGACAAGGAGAAGGTAGATGTTGCCAAGGCGGGCAAAAATGCCGGCAAGCAGGAGCGCAACGAGAAGAAGGGTGGCAACAACCAGCAGCAGAATCAGCAGAATCAGCAGGCACAGCAGCAGTCGAAGAAGAACAAGAAGCAGAAGCAGCAGCCCAAGCCTATTGTACGCCCTGAGGTTTCGGACGAGGAGGTACAGAAGCAGATTAAGGATACCCTTGCACGCCTTACGGCGAAGGGTACCAAGTCGAAGGGTGCAAAATATCGTAAGGAGAAGCGCGAGGAGGTTCGTGAGCGAATGAACGAGGAGATCGAGCGCGAGGAGATGGAGCGCAGCGTGCTCAAGGTTACGGAGTTCGTAACCGTGAGTGAGCTCGCCACGATGATGAATGTCTCGCCTATGGAGGTTATCTCGGCGTGTATGAACCTCGGCCTTATGGTGTCAATCAACCAGCGTCTCGATGCCGAGGCCTTGGTGGTTGTTGCCGAGGAGTTTGGCTTCACCGTAGAGTTTGTATCGGTGGAGATTCAGGAGGCTATCGAGACCGACACCGACAGTGAGGAGGACCTCGTACCACGACCCCCTATCGTAACGGTGATGGGCCACGTAGACCACGGTAAGACATCGCTCTTGGATAATATCCGTAAGACAAATGTTACGGCTGGCGAGGCGGGTGGTATCACCCAGCACATCGGTGCTTACTCCGTAGAGCTCAACGGCCAGAAGATCACCTTCCTCGACACCCCCGGTCACGAGGCCTTCACCGCAATGCGTGCGCGAGGTGCTAAGATGACCGATGTAGCGATTATCATCGTTGCTGCCGACGACTCGGTGATGCCACAGACTGTGGAGGCTATAAACCACGCCTCGGCAGCGGGTGTGCCTATGGTATTCGCCATCAACAAGATGGATAAGCCTCAGGCAAATGCCGACCATATCCGTGAGCAGCTCTCGCAGATGAACTACCTCGTGGAGGACTGGGGCGGTAAGTACCAGTGTCAGGAGGTATCGGCAAAGAAGGGTATGAACCTCGACAAGCTCTTGGAGAAGGTGCTCCTTGAGGCCGAGATGCTGGAGCTTAAGGCAAACCCCGACCGCAAGGCTACGGGTGCCGTTATCGAGTCGATGTTGGACAAGGGTCGTGGCTATGTTGCCACCATTATGGTGCAGAACGGTACTCTCCGTGTGGGCGATGTATTGCTCTCTGGCACATATACCGGCCGTGTAAAGGCTATGTTCGACGAGAACGGCAAGAAGGTTACGGAGGCAGGTCCTTCGACACCCGTGCAGGTGCTCGGCCTTAATGGTGCGCCTCAGGCAGGTGATACCTTCAATGTTATGGAGGATGACCGCTCGGCACGCGAGATTGCCAACAAGCGTGAGCAGCTGCAGCGCATGCAGGGCATCATGACACAGAAGCATGTTACCCTCGACGAGATTGGTCGTCGTATCGCCATAGGCTCGTTCAAGGAGCTCAACATCATCGTCAAGGGTGATGTGGACGGCTCGGTAGAGGCTATGTCGGGCTCGCTGATCAAGCTCTCGAAGGAGACCGTGCAGGTTAACGTCATCCACTCGGCTGTGGGTCAGATCTCGGAGTCTGACGTACTGCTTGCCGCCGCCTCGAACGCCATTATCGTCGGCTTCCAGGTACGTCCCTCGGCCGCCGCACGCAAGGCTGCCGAGAAGGAGCAGATCGACATCCGCCTCTACTCGATCATCTACGACGCTATCAACGAGATCAAGGATGCTATCGAGGGTATGTTGGAGCCCGTGATGAAGGAGGAGATAGTATGCTCTACCGAGGTTATGGAGACCTTCAAGATCTCGAAGGTGGGTACCGTGGCCGGCTGTATTGTGCGTGAGGGTAAGCTCCAGCGCAACACCTCCATCCGCGTTATCCGTGACGGTATTGTTATCTACACCGGTAAGCTCGGCTCGTTGCGTCGTTTCAAGGACGATGTCAAGGAGGTTACCACAGGCCAGGATTGCGGTCTGAACATCGAGTCGTACAACGATATCAAGGTTGGCGATATTATCGAGGGTTACGAGCAGGTTGAGGTTAAGAGAAAGTAACACCGGAGGGTTATCTCTCTATCTGCCATGAATGGAAAATCGTCGCATGCGCATCGGTATGCTACGGTTTTCCATTCTGCGAGCAGATTTAGAGTAGCCTCAACACAGTGACTCTTCTCTTACACTTTTTGATTAAAGCTAAAACGACACAATAGAGTAATAACATTTCTAAAACCTAAATAACTTAAAGCAATGAGCAACATTAAGTTTACAACTGCTGCAGAGGCAGTTAAGTGCATTAAGTCGGGTGACCACATCCACCTGAGCTCGGTGGCTTCAGCACCCCAGTGCCTTATCAAGGCTATGTGCGACCGCGGTCGTAATGGTGAGTTTAAGGATGTACACATCCACCACCTCCACACCGAGGGCCCTGCACCCTACGCAGATCCCGAGTTTGAGGGCGTATTCCAGCTCGACTCGTTCTTCGTTGGTGGCAACGTGCGCAAGGTGACACAGAGCGGCTATGCGGACTATATTCCGATCTTCCTGAGCGAGACACAGAAGCTCTATCGCTCGGGTGCCGTACCCTGTAACGTGGCTATGATCCAGGTGTCGCGTCCCGACAAGCACGGCTATGTATCGCTCGGTACCTCTGTAGATGCTACACTGGCTGCCGTTGAGTGCGCCGACTATGTTATCGCAGTGGTAAATAAGTATGTTCCCCGCTCGTTTGGTGATGCCATGATCCACTGCTCGAAGATCAACTTCTTCGTTGAGGATGATCAGCCCCTCGAGGAGGCTCACTTCTCTACTCCCAACGAGGTTGAGACCAAGATCGGTAACCTCTGCGCAGGCCTTATCGAGGATGGTGCAACACTCCAGATGGGTATCGGTGCTATTCCTAACGCCGTACTCGCACAGCTGGGTGGCCACAAGAACCTCGGTGTGCACACCGAGATGTTTGCTGACGGCGTATTGCCCCTCGTTGAGAAGGGTGTGATCAACGGTGCTGCAAAGAACATCGACAAGGGTAAGATGGTATCTACCTTCCTGATGGGTTCGCAGAAGGTCTACGACTTTATCGACGACAACCCCGGTGTGCTGATGATGGACGTGGGCTATACCAACGACCCCTTCATCATCGCCAAGAACGACAAGGTTACGGCTATCAACTCGGCTCTGCAGGTAGATATCACCGGTCAGGTATGTGCCGACTCGCTGGGTCGTAAGTTCTACTCGGGCGTAGGTGGTCAGATCGACTTCATCTATGGTGCTTCGCTCTCGAAGGGCGGTAAGGCCATCATCGCCATGCCCTCAATCACCAACAAGGGTGTGTCGAAGATCTCTGACGTGCTTACCGAGGGTGCCGGCGTTGTTACAACGCGTAACCACATCCACTGGTTCGTAACCGAGAATGGTGCTGTTGACCTCTATGGCAAGAGCCTTCAGGAGCGTGCACGTCTGATCATCTCGGTTGCTCACCCCTCGGCACAGGAGGCACTCGACGAGGCTGCGTTCAACCGCTACGGCTCGCACCACCACTATATTAAAAGCTATATGAAGTAACAATTTGTTACTTCATATAACACAAAGGCCTTCCAAACGGAAGGCCTTTGTTGCTTTTAATATAGTGGTGGTAGACCACCATCCATATTTACATTCCCTCTAAATCCCCCTTTGACAAAGGGGGACTTGGTTCTGTGGTCGCTATCAATATCTGGTTTGTGGTGTGATACGAAACTATTTCTTCATATAATCACAAAGGCTTCCCGAAGGAAGCCTTTGTTGCTTTTAATATAGTGGTGGTGACTGAAGCACCACCTTTTCATATTTACATTCCCTCCAAACCTCCCTTTGTCAAAGGGAGGCTTTGGTCGCGAAGCTCCGATTTAGGGAGTATAATGATTTAGGGAGTTTAAGGATGCTTTTGCATAGTCCCTAAACTCCCTATTTTCTCTATTTTCTCTATTTTCTCTATTTTCCCTATTTTCTCTAATCTCTCTAATTTCCCTACACTCTCTAACCTCTCTGAATTTCCTCCAAAGAACAGCTATTTTCTACTCTTCCAGCTGCTGGAACTCCTTGATATGCTCCAGTACCTCGTCGGCCTCGCGAATCGTGCGGAAATCTATCCAAAAGCCTATGGCTCCGCCGATAATACCACCTATGGCACCAGCTGTAATCATCATGGTAAGCGACTCCTTATCATAACCATACAGACCTGCCAGCTCGCGGAATGAGAAATATAACCAGATCAGAATCAGAGGAATGGCGATGCAAAGCCACGACTTGTAAATCTTACGCAGGCGTGCGGTATGCAAGCCCACCTGCACAAGGTTGGTGCTTGCGACATTGGTAAAGCCGAGTCCGAAGTGGGCGTATGCTGTTGCTAATACGCTGATTATAAGCACAATAGCCGTAAATATTACAAAGCTTGTCGACATACCTATCAGGGAAAATATAGCACAACAGAACGGCAAGGCAAAGAGGCCAAAGATGATTACTGCCACGCCTCGGCGATTGAGCGATTTGACGCCCTTTCTGATGACCGCCATAATAGCCGACTCGCTTACTATCTCTTGCTGACGCAGTTTATCTCGCAGTAGCGAAATCTGCTCACGCATCTCGTTCAACTCCATATTATCCATATTCTGCTCCATAGTTATCTCATTGTTTTAAGTTGTTCTCTGATTCTCACTAATCTCACCGATACATTCTTCTCGGATATGCCCACGATGGCTCCAATCTCCTCGTAACTCATATTTTCGAGCCACAGCAGGATTATCGCCCTGTCGAAGACGCCCAGACGGTTGATGCGGTCGTGCAGCATCTTAATCTGCCGTGTGTCGCTGTCGGTGTCGTTGTAGAGGTCGATGTCCATCTTCAACGGCAGGGTATCCTTGCGGCGACTCTTCTTGCGGTCGATTGATACGCAGGTGTTGAGTGCCACACGCCACACCCAAGTACGCACCGTGCTACGCCCCTCGAACTGCGGAAAGGCCTTCCAGAGGTTTATCAGCACCTCCTGATAGAGGTCCTCGACCTCGGCCTTGTCCTTCGAGAACATATAGCATACCATATATATAGTATCCTTCTGCTCCTGGACTATTTGGGTAAATTGCTTCTCTAAATCTGTCATCTAA
>CALGRZ010000129.1 GCA_937880705.1 uncultured Alistipes sp. | reverse complement strand
TACTGCTACGTCATATAGCAATATTGCTACGGTTTGCATATATCAAGGCGACTATGCCAGAGCCTTGGAATATCACGAAAAGGCGATGGCGATACGCGAGATAGTTTTAGGAAAAAATCATCCCGATACTGCTTGGTCATATAACAATATCGGTTTGGTCTACAATTATCAAGGCGACTATGCCAATGCCTTGAAATATCTTCAAAAGGCGTTGGTGATAAGAAGAATAGTTTTAGGAGAAAATCACCCCGATACTGCTATATCATATAACAATATTGGTTTGGTTTTCTATTCTCAAGGCGACTATACCAGAGCCTTGGAATATAACCAAAGGGCGTTGGCGATATATGAGAGAGTTTTAGGAGAGGATCATCCTTATGTTAAGAATACCAAAGATATCATTGAAACCATCCGTCAACGAATGCAGAGTTAAGCAAGCGAGTAAAAAGAGGATAAAACATAGAGCCTATGAGACCAAGAATAGTAGTATTCACCGGTGCCGGTGTGAGTGCCGACAGTGGTATAGCAACCTTCCGCGACTCCGATGGGTTGTGGGCTAACTACCGTATTGAGGATGTGTGTACGCCCGAGGCGTTGAAGCACAACCGTGCGCAGGTCATCGAATTTTATAATCTGCGCCGTCGTGAGTCACTGACCAAGCGACCCAACGAGGGCCATATCGCCATCGCCTCGATGGAGGAGTGGGCCGATGTTAAGGTGGTGACACAGAATGTGGATAACCTCCACGAGCAGGCGGGATCAACAGATGTGCTCCACCTGCATGGCGAGCTGATGAAGCTCCGCTCGGAGCGTAACCCCGACCTTGTCTACGATATTCAGGGCTGGGAGCAGCGGCTCGATGACCGTGGTGAGGATGGCGCATTGCTGCGACCACACATAGTCTTCTTTGGTGAGTCGGTGCCGATGTTTGACCCTGCGTGCAGGGTTGTTGCCTCGGCCGATGTGCTCATTGTTGTGGGTACGTCGTTGGCCGTATATCCTGCGGCATCGCTGGTATTCCATGTCCGCGACCGCAACGTGCCGATATACCTTGTTGACCCGGGTACGCCCGACACGGCAATGATACGCAACCCGCTGAAACATATCAAGGAGCGCGGTGCGGTAGGTGTTCCACAACTTGTTGAGATGCTCAAGGATGAGTTTGCGAAGTAGGGTAAAGGAGCGTGCCGAGGCACTATTGGAGTTCTGTGGCAAGGAGGGCTACAATTGCCGTGTAGCCCTCTTTGTCGACCTCTCGCGTCACTCTGGCCGTAAGAGGTTTGTAGTGTGGGACTTCGAGCGAAAAGTACCAATATTCACATGTCCTGTAAGCCATGGCAGTGGCTCGGAGCGTTCACATGTGCGCTCGGCCTATGCGAGGCTGTCGAACAGCGATGGCTCGCACCTCTCGTCGACGGGTCGCGCGCTCGTGGCTGAACGCTACGAAGGTCGCTATGGTGTGGCCTACCGCCTCGATGGCCTTGATGCGACAAATAGCAACCTGCGCCCACGCTGCGTGGTGCTTCATGGCTGGGAGCACACTTCGTCTTATCCTATCTGGCCTCTTGCTACGGTTGGCAGTTGGGGCTGTCCTGTCCTCTCACGCAGGATGATGGCCCGCCTTGACGAGATACTAAAAAACGAGAGCAGGGTAGTGCTGCTCTCGTTTGTGGAGTAAAGAGGTGTCAAACCTCTACTTGAAATATATATCGAGCAGCTCCTTGGCGGCGATAAATGATGAGAGCTTGGCATCCAGCACACGCTGCTCAACCTCGGCCATGCGCGCCTCAATCTCGGGGTTGTTATAGAAACTCGACTTCAATGTCTCGTTGATAGTCTCATACATCCAATACTTATTCTGGCGGTTGCGGTTGGCATCAAAGTAGCCGTTTGCCTGGATGTGGTCCAGATAGGTCTCAACACCCTTCCACACCTCCTCGAGGCCCGTGCCCATAAGCGATGAGCAGGTGTAGACCTCGGGACGCCAGCCCGACTCGGCAAGGGGGAAGAGGTGCAGAGCACCGAGGTACTGCGCCTTGGCAAGCTCCGCCTTGGTGATATTCTCACCATCGGCCTTGGTGATGACCATCATCTCGGACATAGCCACGATACCTCGCTTGATGCCCTGAAGATCGT
>CALGRZ010000128.1 GCA_937880705.1 uncultured Alistipes sp. | reverse complement strand
GTGAGCAAAAGCATCGCTGGTCTTACCCACCTTAAGGTTAGCAACCACACTCTATCTCCCCTTGTACCCCTCGTGCCACTTGTGCCCCTCAGCGTTAGCTGGCGCTCCCCAGAGCGCAACTAACAACTAACAACTAATAACTAACAACTAATAAAAAAAAGCTATGAAAAAAAGTACACTTATCATTTTGGCTGTCGTTGCCGTAGTTGTCATATGGGCTATCGGTGGCTACAACGGCCTTGTCTCGGCTGACGAGAAGGTTTCGGAGCAGTGGGCAAATGTCGAGACCACCTATCAGCGTCGAGCCGACCTTATCCCCAACTTGGTGAACACCGTTAAGGGCTATGCTGCGCACGAGCAGGCTACCTTCGAGGCTGTAACCGATGCCCGCACCCGCGCAACATCTATTACCATCGACCCCTCGACCGCAACAGCCGAGGATATGGAGCGCTATATGGCTGCACAGCAGGAGGTTGGCTCGGCACTCGGTCGTCTTATCGCTGTATCGGAGTCATACCCAGAGCTTAAGGCTAACCAGAACTTCTTGGAGCTTCAGTCGCAGTTGGAGGGCACTGAGAACCGCATCTCTACCGAGCGTAAGCGCTACAACGAGCTTGTCAAGGAGTTCAATGTGAAGTGTCGTCGCTTCCCTATGAACCTCCTCGCCGGCATCTTCGGCTTCGACCTCAAGACGATGTTCGAGGCTCAGGATGGCGCAGAGAATGCTCCCGTTGTGGAGTTCTAAGCAAGCCACAGCCAATGACTAAAAGGCCACCTTTTCGGGTGGTCTTTTTTTGTATTTGCAAATATATTTACTATATTTGCGTGAATAATTATATGTTTATGAGCAACACCTTTAGAAATATCTCGGTTATAGCACTCTTCGTCTACCTCCTTTCGTGGGGCACAGCCTCGGCACAGGAGCGCACAACACGCGAAGAGTATGTGGTAAAGTGGCGACATTTGGCCATCGACAATATGGAGGTCTACGGCATCCCCGCAAGTATCACTATGGCGCAGGCACTGCTGGAGTCCAACGCTGGCAACAGCCACCTCTCGCGCACCTCGAACAACCACTTCGGCATCAAGTGCAAGTCATCGTGGACAGGTGGCAAGGTATACCACGACGATGACGCTAAGGGCGAGTGCTTCCGTGCCTACCCCACCATTGCCGAGTCGTACGCCGACCACGCCGAGTTCCTCAACAGCAACAAGCGCTATGAGTCGCTCTTTGCCTACGACACTGACGACTACCGCAGCTGGGCAAAGGGTCTAAAGGCAGCGGGCTACGCCACAGCACCCGACTATGCCGAGCGCCTTATCAAGCTTATCGAGGAGGAGCACCTCTACCTGCTCGACCAGCAAGATGGCTCGAAGCTCTACGACGACTATATCGCCTCGAAGCTTGGCATCTCGCCCTCCGCCACCGCCCCCAAAGAGGAGCATCAGGAGGAGTCGAAGGAGCATAAGCGCCCGAACGAGCACAAGCGCCACAACGAGGGTACGGCATACGCCGACAACGGCATCGACCCCAACAACTTCCGCGTAACGATAAATGCCCATCACGGCTACAATGTCTACCTTACGAATGGCTCGCACTACATCGTAGCCAAGGCTGGCGACAGCTACGAGTCGTTGGCAAAGCTCTTTGAGCTCACGACATCGACACTGCGCCGCTACAACGATGTGTCGTCAGCAGCACAGCTCTCCGAGGGTGATGTTGTCTACATCGAGCGCAAGGCCTCACGCTGGAAGGGCGAAGCATACTCGCACACGGCAAAGCGTGGCGAGACGATGCACTATCTGGCGCAGACCTACGGCATACGCCTCGACCAGCTCTCGAAGCTCAACCGCATACGCACCTCCGACCCCTTGGCTGATGGACAGATTATCAAACTTCGTTAAACAACCTAAATACAACATACGATGAGCGATTTACGCACCAAGATACTTGACGCCATAGTCAAGAAATCGACCCTCAAACAGCAGATATTCGACAACACCTTCTCCACCTTCAACGACCTGAAGGAGGCGCTCTTTGAGATGGCTTCGGAGATTGACGATGAACTTGATGGCAAGCTCGACCGCCGTGTACGCATCGAGTACCGCGATCGTGGTAAGTTCGAGGCGCAGTTGCAGGTGGCAAGCGACATCCTTATCTTCCAGATGCACACCGATGTCTTTGAGTTTGACTCAAACCACATCATCTGGCAGAATAGCTATGTTCAGAGCGACCGCGACAACAGCTACACGGGCGTTATCAACATCTACAACTTCCTCTCCGACTCGTTGAAGTACACCCGCAATGCCGACGAGGGCTACCTTATTGGTCGCATCTTCGTCAATCGCGAGAAGTGCTTCTGGGTAGAGGGCAAGCGCCAAACATTGGTGCGACCTATGGCCTTTGGCTCACGCAAGATTGACCGCGAGGCGCTGGTGGCGATTATTGAGACAGCTATCAACTATGCCCTCAACTTCGACCTTCTGTTGCCACCCTACGAGGAGAATATCCGCGTTACGCTCGACCAGTTTAACTCGAAGCTCGACAACTCGAAGTTTACTACGGGTAAGCGCCTAAGCTACGACTTTTCGATAGACGATATTTAACTTAAAACTTCACAATAATGAGAAAACTATTTTTAACCCTTATCTCGTTTGCAGTGGCAGCCTCGGCGATGGCTCAGGTCAGCTATATGCAGATGGTCGAGGAGCGTAGCCAGAACGCTCGCTATATTCAGCCTGCCACGCTCACGCCCGTTGCCGACAGTCACCAATATATGGAGCTTGATGGCAAGCAGGTGGTGCTCTACGACTACAACCGCCCATCCGTTGGCGAGGTGGTATTCAAGGCCAAGGGCGTTATTATGTCCTACGACAAGTCGCCCGATGGCACTATGGCAATATATGAGTTGTGGGAGGATGGCTCACCCCGCCGTGAGATCTACCGCCACTCTTTCACCTCGGACTACTACATCGCTTGCCCCGATGGCTCGACAATCAAGATTGACGATGTCCGCGACATCTCGTTCTCTCCCGACTCGAAGTTCCTCGCTATGGGCTACAACAACGACATCTTCGTCTACAACCTGCTCACCAACGAGATTTACAACATCACCGATGATGGCGAGTGGAATCACATCATCAACGGCACCACCGACTGGGTGTATGAGGAGGAGTACGGCTTCACGAAGGCCTATGCCTTCTCGCCTGATGGCCGTGAGATTGCCTACCTTAAGTTCGACGAGAGCCGTGTCAAGGAGTTCGAGATGATGCGTTTCGATGGCAACCTCTACAACGAGGCATACAAATTTAAGTACCCCAAGGCTGGCGAGGAGAACTCTCAAGTGACGCTCCACATCTACAACCTCTACACAAAGGAGACCCGTCAGGTAGATACCGGCAAGGAGAGCGATCAGTATATTCCCCGCATCGGCTACACCCCTGCTGGCGAGTTGTTCTTCTACCGCGTAAACCGCCTTCAGAACCACTTCGAGGTTGTCTTGGTAGACGCTAAGGGCAACCAGCGCGTCATCTACGACGAGCAGGACAACCGCTATGTGGAGCGCCCATCGGTTGCCACCATCACCTTTATTGACGACGAGCGCTTCATCGTGCGCGAGGAGACCACCACAGGCTGGTTCCACCTCTACCTGCACTCTACAAAGGAGGGTCGTCTTAACGCTATCACATCGGGTGAGTGGGAGGTTACCGAGCTTATCGGCCTCTCGGCAAACAACAAGACCGTATACTATATGTCTACCGAGCAGTCGCCTGAGGAGCGCCACCTCTACTCTATCGAGCTTAACGGCGAGAAGAAGGAGTGCTTGCTCTCGAAGCCCGGCTACTGGCGTGTTTACCCCTCGGCAGATATGAAGTACTTTGCTGCCGAGCACTCGGCCACCAACTGCTACCCCACAGCTGCTGTCTACAACGCCAAGGGCAAGGAGGTGCGCTCGTTGATGCTCGACAAGCCCACCGCAGGTGAGCCTAAGTACCAGCGTAACTACTACTCATTCGTTACGGAGCGTGGCGACGAGTTGCGCTACTTCCTTATCTACCCCGAAAAGTTCAACGCCGATAAGGAGTACCCCGTGCTTATCACGCAGTACTCTGGCCCCGGCTCACAGCAGATCGAGAACCGCTACACCACCGACTGGGAGGAGACTATGGCACGCAACGGCTACATCGTAGCTTGCTGCGATGCTCGCGGTACGGGCTATCGTGGCGAGGCCTTCAAGAAGGTTACCTACGGCAACCTCGGCTACAACGAGGTGGAGGATCAGATATCGTTTGCTCGCCACCTTGCCAAGCAGCAGTTCATCGACCGCTCGCGTATCGGCATCTATGGCTGGTCGTATGGTGGCTTTATGGCTCTCGGCTGTGCCCTCAAGGGTGATGGTCTCTTCAAGATGGCAATCGCCGTAGCTCCCGTAACCTCGTGGCGCTACTACGACACGATTTACACCGAAATCTACAACAACCTGCCCCAATACAACGCCGCAGGTTATGACGACAACTCGCCGATTAACTTCGCAGACCGCCTGCACGACCGCACCCGTCTGTTGATTATTCACGGCTCGGCTGACGACAACGTACACGTACAGAATGCTATGGAGATGTGCCACGCATTGAATCGTGCCGGCAAGATGTACGATATGATGATATATCCCGACCAGAATCACTCGATGTATCCAGAGTATAATGTACATATCCGCGAGAAGATGGTTCGATACACGTTGGAGAATCTGTAATCTCTCACCGAGAAAGAATAAAAACGCCCCAAACCAAGTTTGAGGCGTTTTTATTTATCCTAAAATAGACAGATTAATCCAGCTCTTCGGCCGAGAGGTGCGTAATCTTTCCATCACGCATAACAACCAACTCGCCGTCTTCGCGTTTTACTCGTTCCTTCAAGCGTTGCTGGGCCAGCAAGATGCCGGCGTCAATCTTCTCCTGCAACTGCTCCAACTCCATTTCACTCATATTTTTTTCCTCTACATTTTGCATATCTTACGGTATGATAACGAATCAACCACCTCTCTTATTTCGTCTTTGGTGCCGTAGGCTATCTTTTTTACACCATCAGCCGAACTGTTGTCGTAAATAACCCAATAGTCGCACAACGACGTATATAACGATGTAAGGTAGCGTATGCCACGATAATATCGACGACGCACCACCTCGGCCGGCACATTATGACCACCCTCCGCCACACGGCGAGCCACGCGTTCAACAGCCTGGTCAGGCGAAGGAAGCCAGAAGAACAACAACGATACAAAGTAGCCTTTCTCCTGTGCCTCGCGGATAAGACGGGTGTAGTAACGCGTAGCAAGCGTCGTCTCAAAGGCGAAGTCGGCACCCTCCGACATCAGCACATCCATACGCTTACGCATCAGTCGTCCCGCCTCAATAGACACACCCGCAGGGTTGAAGGGCGACAGGCCTCGTGCAATCTCGTCTGCATTGACAAAATCGCGACACTCCAACATCTCCGGCAACACAGCATACGAAGCGGTTGTCTTTCCCGCACCGTTCGGTCCGAGGAATCCTACGATCTCTCCCTGCTCGACCTCCATCGAGACACCCTTCACCACTGTTCTTGGTCCATACTTCTTGACCAGATTCTCACATCTAAGTTTCATATCAGTCCTATTTTACATCAAGTCCGAGGTCTTTGACCAGATTCTTGACCTCATCGTTCTCCGCCATGAGTTCCTTCGCCTTGTCTTCAGGCATGTATGCCACCGGCTTCACTTCCTCTGCCGGAGTCACATCCACACGCAGAAGAACCTTCGGCGAGCCGACTATCCTCTGGAATCTTCCCTCGAGGTCGTGGAGAAGCTTGCTCTCCACCCACGCCTTCTGGGCGTCGTTGTCCACCATGAATGTAACGACACGCTGAGTGTCATCACCTGTGATCTTCAACGTCGTAGTAGCAAGCATGCTTGCCATACGAGGCTTGGACGCATATTCCTTAGCGAGTTCAGGCCACTTTGCCTTGAGCAGCTCCTCAGACGGTGCCATATCGCCGCTGACGACAGCCACCTCTTCCGCCTCCTTGTCGACCATCGCCTTCATCGAAGCGGCAGATGGAGTCTGACGCACGGCGCGGGCGCGGCGCTGCGGCTGCTCTGCAGCTGGAGCGGCCTCAGCGGCCGGAGCCGCTGCTGGCGCAGGCTGTGCAGCAGGTGCGGCAGGTGCGGCAGCTGGAGATGGAGCTGGCTGCGCAGGAGCCGGCTGAGCGACAGGCGTCGCTGCCGGAGCGGGCTGTGCCGATGCTGATGCCGGAACCGAAGCTGCCATCAGGAAGCTGAGGCGCATGAGCGCGAACTCGATATGCAGACGAGGATTCACGCTGGCCCTGTATCCGGCCTCACATGCCGTGGTCACGCCAAGGGCGTCATAGAGGAACTTCATATGGCATCTGTCTGCCTGTTCCTTATATTTCTTCTTGAGGGAATCCGGGAGCTCGAGAAGCGCCTCCAGTCCCCCGCTCTTGCTGACGATCAGATCACGCAGATGCGAAGACAATGCAGCAACGAAATGCAGCGCATTGAAACCTTTTGTCAATATCTCGTCAAAAGCCAGAAGCGCTGATGAATAGTCTCCTTTGAGGAATGCATCCACAAGAGAGAAACTATACTCATAATCAAGCACATTCAGGTTGCGAAGCACATCCTGATACTTCACGTCAGTGCCGCAGAATGCCACAGTCTGGTCAAAAATAGTGAGCGCATCACGCATCGCTCCGTCAGCCTTGTGGGCTATAACATGAAGCGACTCGTCATCGATGGTTATGCCCTCGCTTGTCGCCACCATGCGGAGATTCTTCACTATGTTCTCCACTGTGATCCTGTTGAAGTCGTAAGTCTGACAGCGGGACAGGATAGTCGGAAGTATCTTATGTTTCTCTGTGGTGGCAAGGATGAAGATCGCATGTGCAGGCGGTTCCTCAAGTGTCTTGAGAAAGGCATTGAACGCCGACTGAGAGAGCATGTGCACCTCGTCGATGATGTATACGCTGTACTTGCCGACCTGCGGAGGTATGCGGACCTGATCCATCAGTGTCTTTATATCCTCCACTCCGTTATTTGAAGCGGCATCAAGCTCATGGATACAATATGAGCGTCCTTCAGCAAACGACTGGCACGACTCGCATGTACCGCATGGTTCCATCTCTGCAGATGGATTGGAGCAGTTGATCATCTTCGCGAAGATACGTGCTGTGGTCGTCTTGCCGACTCCGCGCGGTCCGCAGAAGAGGTATGCATGCGCGAGCTGACCGCGAAGGATGGAATTCTTCAGGGTCTGCGCTATATTATCCTGGCCTATCAGGGTCCCGAAGGAGTCCGGCCTGTACTTTCTTGCTGATACTATATATTGACTCATAATTTACAAATATAGCACTATTTTTGTAACTTTGCGCCTTGATATGAGAAAGCTTTTTATTATGCTGGCTGTGGCGCTGCTTCCGCTGATGGCAGGCGCTCAGGCCCAGATCAACACAAAGAAGGTTAAGATCAGCGATTTCACAGAGAAAATAACAAAGGTCGTGCTGACCGGTAACGATTTCTACGACATTGCCCTTCAGGATGAAGTGAAGGCAAGGTGGAGAGTCTCGCCGTATGAGTTCTGCACATGGGAGGAATTCCAGAGAGACAGAAACAGCAGCGACTTCTATTTCCTGCTGACCACCAGCAGCCAGTTCAAGAAGGAGTCCGAGCCTGGCCTCGACCTGCTGTCACTTGTAAAGGGAGGCACAGGAGCGACAATCAACTCCATGCTCGAGGTTGTATTCATACCATTCGCTCCTGCGGAAGACCCGTCAGGAAGAGAGATGGTATTCCTCCCCGCATTCCTGGACATCATACAGAAGCACGCTCTGATGTCCATGGAAAAGGACACCGACGGTTATATAGGCCTCAGCAACAATTCAATGAACATTGCGAAGGCGAAGAACATGGAGTTCGTATTCTCCGAGGACGACCTCAGCAGCGAGATCACCAGGGAGTTCAGAGACCTCAACTTCGACTCCGACATGGTCATTACAGACGAGGACAGTGCAGACGACTGCATGCTCGAGAATGAGCCGAACACGCTCGTCAGCTACGTCGTAACGCCGACTGATGCTCAGCCGGGCTCGTTCTGCTACAAGATGCTCATCAACTCTGAGACGCATGAACTATATTACTTCCGTCGCCACAGGATCACAAAGAAGCTCGGACCCGGATTCCTGGCCGAGGACATCAAACGCATAAACTCATACCGCGGAAGGAAATGATGACAGGTAAGGCGGACTGCGGTCTGCAATATGCCGTAAGGCGCGGCGGCTCGGCCGTAGCCTACTGCGCGCTCAGCATACGATGCGGCACGAGAGACGAAGAGGGCTTCCACAGCGGGATAGCCCACTTTGTCGAACATACCATATTCAAAGGCACGGGACGCAGGAGCGCCGCTGTAATCAACAATTATCTGGACAAGCTCGGCGGAGAGCTAAACGCATTCACCACAAAGGAGGAGATCGTGCTCCATGCGACGGTCCTCAAGGAGGACCTCAACAAGGCTGCAGCCCTGTTGTTCGAACTTGCCACAGACCCTGTCTTCCCTGACTACGAGATCAATACAGAGAAAGGAGTGGTCATCGACGAGATCCAGTCATACAAGGACACTCCGTCCGAAGACATATACGACAAGTTCGAGGAGCTGCTGTTCAAGGGGCATCCGCTCAGCGGCAACATCCTCGGCACCAAAGCGTCCGTAAGAAAGATCACCAGAGACGAACTCATGAGATTCGTCAAGGAGAAATTCGTGCCTGGCAGGATGGCATTCAGCATCGTGGCCGACCTGGACGAGAAGGTGATGGAGAAGACCGTTCTCAAACTTGCAGGCAGGTTCTTCCCTGCAGATACGCCGGACATGCCTTCCGAGACAAGAAACATGACACCGGTCGCAGAACCTTTCGACATGACTCTCAACAAGAGGAACCATCAGGCCAACTGCGTCATAGGAGGTCTTGCGCCATCGCTTTATCAGGATCGCGAGAGGCTTGCCACTGTCCTGCTGTGCAACATTCTGGGAGGTCCGGCCAACAACTCTATCCTCAACTCCATCCTGCGTGAGAAGAACGGATGGGTATACGGAGTGGAGTGCGGCTATACGCAGTATGCTGACACGGGCATCGTGGCCATAAGTCTGGGATGCGACAAGCATAATCTGGAGAAGTGCATCAAGGCCATTGACAAGGAACTGAAGCGACTCCAGGAGGAGCTGATGTCCGAGCGTCGCCTCAAGGCGGCGAAGAAGCAGCTGCTGAGCCAGCTGGCCATAAGCAGCGACAACGGGGAGACCCAGTGCCTGTCCATGGGCAAGGGGCTCCTGGCATATGGAAAGATAAGCACAGGCAAGGAGAACAGAGAGCTGGTGGAAGCCATAACGGCAGAAGACATCCGCGAAATGGCCCGCACCATCTTCAACCCGGAAAAACTGTCAAGACTTATATATATATAATGGAGACACATGTATTCTAAAACTAAATCCCTCCCATCGCAAGCGATGGGCCCGACCGGCGGACTAAAGCCCTGCTGCTCGTGCACGAAAGTCCACAGGACTTTCTCTAAAGGCACTCACGACCGTTCACCAGGCCACGGGCGGCCAGGGTTTTAGAATACATGTGTCTCCACAAACAATAAGATTATGGAGAAGGTTTATAAATATATTGAGGAGCATGTGAGTGCTCAGGGGGAGGCTCTGGACTGGGTGGCAAAGCAGACTCATATCAGGACCAACCATGCCAGAATGCTTTCCGGAGCGATTCAGGGCGAGCTGCTCCGCATAATCGTGAAGACCAGCGGAGCCAGGCGCATACTTGAACTCGGCACATTCACAGGATATTCCGCAATCTGCCTTGCCATGGCCATGCCGGAAGACGGGCACCTTGACACGCTCGAGCTCAACGACGAGCTCGAAGACCTCATCCTTGAGGGATTCGACCGAGCCGGAGTTGCCGACAGAGTATCTCTCCATATAGGAGACTGCAAAGAGACACTGGCAGCTATGCGGTCTGAGATGGGCATCGCAGATGGCATAGAAGCCGACAATGACAAGTTATATGACATAGTCTACATGGACGCCAACAAGCGCGAATACTGCGAATACTACGACCTTGTGTTCGACATGGTCCGCCCCGGCGGCCTCATCCTCGCAGACAACGTCCTCTGGGACGGCAAAGTCTGCCAGGATCCCCTCCCGCAGGACAAGCAGACCCAGGGCATAGCCCGCTTCAACGACATGGTCTCTGCCGACCCGCGCGTGGAATCAGTAATCATGCCCCTCCGCG
>CALGRZ010000127.1 GCA_937880705.1 uncultured Alistipes sp. | reverse complement strand
TTTTCAAAAATATTTATGAGTGTATTGTGCACTCGGTTTTATTTGCGGTTACTCGCTCTTCTTTCCGGTCAGGAGATTTGCAAGTCGATAGAAATCATAACGGGTTGCTTTGAAATCAAGTGTCAGTCCGATTAATATTGCTCCAATTACATCTCCAATAAAGAAGGCGGTAAGAGTTTTGATTATCGGTACACCGTTTGCGGTGATGGTGAATCCGCCTGCAAAGAGCAGAACCAGAATTATTCCGATAAGAATTGTTGCGGCAAAACAAATCCATCGGACGACTGACACCGTTTTTCGCGGGGTGTCAGGGAGGGGGTAGTCTTCCTTTTTTACCATGCGGGAAAGCAAACCCCAGAACACAAGTCCGAAAGCAACGCCGATGATATACATCAGTGTTATCTCTTCAGCTATTGGATTTTGTGAGGTGAGGATAATTACTGCAACAGCGGCGGCTCCAGTGATGAGGGCTTCGAGCAGCCCTTTTATCCGCATACTCATTGTGACTGCCATATATTATCATTAGTGAGAGGGTATATGAATGTATTGGGCATAAATTCGCACACGTGAATTGTTTGCATATTTCTGGTTTACCGCTTCGCGTACAGCGGATCTGCTGTGCAATCTGATTTTTGAACTGAATTAACCTGATATCTACACTCTATTTTGAAAAACAGACATTTTTCAGCAGTTTACCTAAGCTCTATTCCACATTCCATATTCCATACATCAGTTTTCAAAAAAGATATGGCAGGGAAAATCTCTCTTCTTTTTTTTCCCTAAGCTCCTCCTCTTGTTTATATTATTTTACAGACAAACAGATAACACAAGAGAACTTCGCAGTCGCGTAACTCTTCTTGTAAGAAGAAGAGAACGGCGCTCGAAGAGTTCGGGTATTCTTTTTTTTCAGAATTGCAGTAGGAACAAATTGCTTTGCTTGGCGATGACATTGTGGCTACTGTTCGACGCTTGGGATTGATTGCTAATCGTTTGGCACAAACCCTTAGTGGTGTTCGTTTGGTCGAGAGAGAAGATGTGGACATCACTGCTTTGGAAACCTTGGAATGTGACGACCGTGATTTCCGTATCGCTATGGAAATGGTGAACGTACTCATTAGTCACGCTACATCGGTCTACACCAACTTGTTGAACCATCCGCAGAAGCATTACACCGCTCCGGCAGAAGGCATGAATTATACAGAAAAGACAATTCTTGAAAAGCTGAACAAGCGATTTACTCGCCAGGAATACTTGAAAGCAGCAGGAGAGTGTGGTGTATGCGAAAAGACAGCCGACCGATACTTAGGTAAATTGCTGAACCGATACAAGTTGGCTATCCGTGTTCAGAATGGGGTCTTTGAGTTGCTGAAGTAAGAAAAAACAGATTGAGGATGTGATGATGCATCCTCAATCTGTTTATTATATGAGAAAGAACTTAACAGTCTTTATTGTTCTTTCAAAGCTGATATATGATTGAATTATTGTTGTAGTTTTATCTCGGAAACTGCAACTATTTTTGAGAATCCCATAATTAATGGATAATATAATACACAGTATGATATGGCAGAAACAATTGATATCCAAGGGGGGCGTCAGCTGAACTGTGTCAAGGCTGTTAGATAAATTCGAATTTATAAGTCTAAAATAGACTGTATCATTTGTTCATAGTCAGTTTTTATTAAAAAGACCTTTTCTCTTGCAGTCTTAAAACCATCGATGTACCTCCTATTGTCATCCTTCAGACTCGCTATGGTGCAATTGCCGACATCTTGCCGAGCCTCGATATCAGAACGATGTTCTCTTATTTCATCGAAGTGAATGTCAATGAATTCATCTGAGAAGGCGAGACAAATAAAGCGGATGGAACCCAAATAAAGTTCATCGAAGCTTCCCCTCCAATTGAAAGGGATATAGCCACCTTCTACTATGAGATTCTGACGATTCTCTATTGCAGTCTTTATCATTTCACGCACAATCGGCCAAAGCTCATCCGTAAGGGCATCATCGTCTTCTGGGGTAAGATTAGTCTTACCACTTCGGATCATACCCATTTTCAAGTGATCTATAGACAGATATGGATACTTATATTTCTCAAGCATACGCTGTGCAAGAAGCGTTTTACCCGTATGTGAAGCACCTGTTATCAGTATAACCATATATGTAAAAACTAATCTTTAATCTCTTTGATTAAATACAAATCGCCACTTGACAAGGCTTTGAAGTTACGTTCTATCTTCTCTATGTCCCAATCCCACCATTTCAGTTGCAGCAGATAGGCGATGAATTCGTCGTCAAAACGCATCCTGACCACTCGGCAGGGATTTCCCACGGCAACAGCGTATGGAGGAATGTCTGAGGCAACAACAGAGTTGGCTCCGATAATTGCTCCGTCACCTATGTGAACGCCTGGCATGATGGTAACATGCTGGCCAATCCAGACATCATTGCCCACAACGGTATCACCCTTCAGAGGCAATTCATCTTTCACTGGAGCAATGGCACTTCCCCAGTCACCACCAATGACATAAAACGGATAGGTTGTCACACCGTCCATCCTATGATTGGCTCCATTCATGACAAACTCCACACCCTTGGCAATAGCGCAGAATTTGCCAATAATCAGCCGGTCACCTATGAAGTCGTAGAAATGAGTGACATGCTTCTCAAACTGGTCAGCACCATCCACATCATCATAGTAGGTATAGTCGCCGATGATGATACGCGGGTTCTTCACCACGTTCTTGATGAAGCAGAGGCTTGGAATCTTCGGATTCGGAAAAGCCTCATTGGGGTTGGGTCTATTTTTGATTTCCATAAATTCCGATTTATCGGTGTAAATATAACAAATCTACAGCAAATTGTATCTATCTTCGAACTTTATCGCAAGCTGTTGTGAGATAATGCCCCAGTTCGGGACAGGCACCGTCCATTTTTTGCGGGCATTACGATACGCCAGGTAGACGAGTTTGATCAAGGCAGTATCGTTAGGGAAAATACCCTTGTTCTTTGTAACCTTGCGGATCTGGCGATGGTAGCCTTCCACGGTATTGGTCGTGTAAATAAGCTTCCTGATGGGCTCGGAATACTGAAAGAACTCGCTCAAGCGATCCCGGTTGTCACGCCATGATTAGTATCTGCGCCTTGAAGATGTTGAAATCTACTTCTATTTTCATCGTTACTGTGTATTACAAAAATAAAACTTTATTCTTGCTTGACACAGTTCATTTTACACTCTCCATCTATACAAAATAGGGGGCCATGAAAGCCCCCTATCTCTTTATCAAATTCTTCTCTCAATCCTTTTCTCTGCTTATTCCTCCTTCTTCTCTCACTCACTCCTCACACACTCACACACTCTCACTCCTCACACACACGCTCTCTCAATCTCAATCTCACTCTCTCTCACCTCACACACTCTCTCACGCTCTCCTTCTTCTTCTTCCCCCCTTGCACCCTATATTATCTACTTTCTTGACTCTTTGGCCTCGATGCACTCGGTTGCGTGGGGCACACACATAAGACGCTCACGAGGTATGAGCTTGCCTGTGGTCTTGCAGATGCCGTATGTCTTGTTCTGTATGCGCACAAGAGCCATCTCGAGGTTGCGTATAAACTTCACCTGACGAGCTGCCAAACGGCCATACTCCTCCTTTGAAAGTGTCGTAGCACCCTCCTCCATAACCTTAAAGGTAGGGGATGAATCCTCGGTGTCGTTCTCGTTCACTGTCGATGAACGCAACATCTCATAGTCGGCGCGTGCCACGGCGAGCTTCTGCTCTATCAACTGACGGAACTCCTCAAGTTCGGCGTCGCTATATTTGGTCTTCTCCTCTGCCATAATTCTATCTTTTTTTGTGGTTATCAATGTTAATAATTGTAAAATTAGTAATAAAATATGTAATATGCAAATTCTCATTCAAAAAAGTATAATGATTGAGGCTACAGCACACTCTGTGCCATATTCGATTGATGAGAATAGATGAAGAATTAGAGTGCTGTGGTTTAGATAAAAAATTACCCATAATATAGGGGGTGAAGTTCTATATTATGGGTAATATATCCAAATGGGGTTATTAACTGAAGGACTGCATCTCTATCAGATGGGCATATATGCCGCCCTTGTCGAGCAACTCTTGGTGCGTTCCCTGCTCGGCAATACGTCCCTGGTCGATGACATATATGCGGTCGGCGTTATATATAGTGCTCAAGCGGTGCGCTATCACTATCGATGTGCGACCCTTCAGCAGCTTGGTGAGTGCATCCTGCACCAGCTTCTCCGACTCGGTGTCGAGGGCCGATGTAGCCTCATCGAGGATCAATATTTCGGGGTTCTTCAACACGGCACGCGCAATGCTTATACGCTGACGCTGACCTCCCGAGAGCTTCGTGCCACGATCTCCGATGTTGGTGTCGTAACCCTCGGCACTCTCCATTATGAAGCTGTGGGCATTGGCAACCTTCGATGCCTCGACAACCTCGTCGTGCGTTGCCATGGGGCGACCCATAAGGATATTACCCTCTATGGTATCGTTGAAGAGCACCGTCTCCTGCGCCACTATACTCATCTTGCTGCGCAGCGACTCCTGGCTGTACTCTTCAACAGGCACACCATCGAACAACACCTCACCCTCGCTAACGTCGTAGAAGCGCGGTATAAGCTCGCTCAATGTCGACTTACCACCTCCCGAGGCACCTACCAGTGCTACGGTCTCTCCCTTGTGTATCTTCAGCGATATGTCGTTTATCACGTCGCGCACACCGTCATACGAGAAGTGCACGTTGCGCAGCTCTATAGACTCCTTCAAACCCTCAAACTCGCGGGCATCGGCCTTGTCCATCACCTCGCTGCGCGCATCTATGATGGTGAAGATACGCTCACCGGCCGCAACACCCTGGTTGATGTTGGCAAACTGGTCGATGAACGAGCGCAAGGGGCGTGTTATCTGCGAGAAGGCAGCTATGAAGGCTATAAATCCTGAACCCTGCAGATGACCCGACACCACAAGGCTACCACCAAATACGAGTATCACACCCACAGCCGTAATACCCAGAAACTCGCTCATGGGCGATGCCAGCTGCTGACGTCGTGCCATAGATATCATCAGACGTGAGAAGTTGGCGTTCAACGACTTAAACTTCTCTGCAATAAAGCGTGAGGCGTTATAACCCTTTACTATCTTTATTCCCGAAAGGCTCTCGTCGAGCACCGCTACCATATCACCCATACGCTCCTGACCGCGCTTTGCCGGGTGGCGCAGACGCTTAACGATGCTTCCGATGACCACACCCACAACGGGCAGGAACAACACCGCAAAGAGGGATAGTCTCCACGATATTCCTATCATAAGGGCGAGGTAGCCAAGGATAAGGAAGGGGTCACGGAAGGCCACCTGCAGAGTGTTGGTTATACAGTACTGCACAACCATGACATCCTGTGTTATCTTCGACATTATATCTCCCTTACGCTGCTCGCTGAAGTAGCCTACGTTCATATCTATGACACGCGAGAACATCTCGTCGCGCATACGTCGCAAGGTGTTAACTCTTAAGTTCTCGACGGTCATGGCTGCGGCATAGCGGAAGGTGTTGCTCAAGAGGTTCATCACCACCGTCACAATGGCCAGCAGCGTGAGAAACATCACATGGTCAAACTCCACACCCATCACCATGGTATATATCCAGCATAGTATGGCGTTGAAGCCCTCGCCATTGAGCACCAGACCCGGGAAAGAGTATATGGGTACAAACTCAAACCCACTCTCGAACATAGCATTCAGAATGGGTATTATCATCGCATAGTTGCAGGTGTTAAACAGGGCGTGCAACGCAGCGAAGAAGAAATATGGAATGGTATAACGACTGAGAGGTTTTGCAAAGCCTAACAGCCTTAAATAGGTCTTAAACATAGAATTTTTTACAAAAGTCCCTCCTTTGCATAGGCCTTAACACTCTCCTCATAGTGCTTGAGTGTCTCCTCCATCGAGACAAAGCTCTTGCCACCGGCAGCATTCTTATGTCCACCGCCGTTGAAGTAGCGTTGAGCAAATACATTGACATCTATGTCGCCTCGCGAACGCAACGACACACGGATAAAGTCGGTATGCTCGGTAAACATTGCCGACATCTTCATCTTCTTTATAGTCAGGGGATAGTTCACAAAACCCTCGGAGTCACCCTGCTGGAACCAGAAGCGGCGCAACTCATCGGCCGTGAGCGATAGATGTGCCACCGTGCCGTTGTGGAAAATCTTCATCTTGCGGTTGATGACATATCCAAACAGACGGGCACGACCCTCGGTGAAGGAGTTGTAGACATGGTTGTGTATATCGGGGATAGATATATCTTTGGCTGCAAGCACCGACACCATGCGGAAGAGGTCGGGTGTGACGCTCGAAAATGCAAAATTACCCGTATCGGTCATCATTCCCACGAAGAGGTTGACGGCCATATCGCTCGATATATGCTCAACACCCAGCAGCTGCTCGATAAGCAGTGCCACAAGGTAGCATGTGCTCGATGCCTCGGGGTAGGATATCATAAGGTCGAAATCCTCCGAAGGGTCGAGGTGGTGATCTATGAGCACGCGCTGTGCATGTTGGTTCTCGTCGATAAGATCTCCCAGACGGTCGAGGCGCGAAAGCGAGTGGAAGTCCAAACAAAATATCAGGTCGGCACCCTTCACCGCACGCTCGGCTCTACCATCCTTATCATCCTTAAATACCACGATACTCTCTATCGAGGGCATAAACTCCAGGTAGTATGGATATCTGTTGGGGAGAATACATGTGGGGTTGTGACCCAACTTACGGAGTATCTCGGCCCAAGCCAACGATGAGCCGATAGCATCGCCATCGGGGTTGGTGTGAGAGAGGATCACTATATTTTTAGGTTGGGCGAGCAACTCTTTCAACTTGCCCAATTTATCTGCAGCTACTTGCATAATAGAGTGGTTATGCTGTTAATTTTGCAAATATAAGGAAAAAATATGAAAGTTAAAAGAGATAAAGCACTTAATCGGCGCAACACCGCACCATACCACACCTTTTACTTCGCGGGCGAAGGCTTATGCCAAACTCGTTTTTTGAAATTTTCATCCTCCACCGAAGGCGACTTCTCAACAGATGTTTTTTATTTTTTTATACTTATATTAATTAATAAATAAAATATAGAAATAATAATAGCTGTTGATTGTGTCGGTAACTTGCACTCTGATTTTTTATCAACACTAATCTTTGTTATTGTTTATTATTTCATCTATTTAATATATTTAAAATTAATATTTTATAGGGATATAAACACTGTTAACGAAATAGTTTTGAACATATCAACCATTATAAATTATCAACACTCGCTGAAGATAACCCCGCGAAAAGAGGTTGATAAGATATTGTATAAAATGTGGTCTAAAAATTTGGAAAGAAAAAGCGGCCGTATATACAACGACCGCTTTGAAAAAAGCAAATTTATTTTTCAAAATATATTCGACAGTTACCAACACTATTTTTAACACTCCACAGGTAGCTTTTCAACAACGCGTCCTGCAATCTCGGCGTAGTACTCCTCGACACGCGAGTCGAAACCTCCGGCAGGTGTACCATCCTCACCACCATCCATAATAGACTGTATGATAGGTACTTGACCAAGCAAATCTATGCCATTCTCCTCGGCATAACGCTTTGCGCCACCACGACCAAAGAGGAAGTAGCGGTTGTTGGGCAGCTCCTCAGGGGTGAACCATGCCATATTCTCAACGATGCCCAGCACGGGGATATCGACCTGCGGATGGCGGAACATCTCCACGCCGCGTACAACATCGGCCACGGCAACCTGCTGTGGTGTAGAGACTATCACAGCACCCGAGATCTTCAGCTCGTTGATAATCGAGAGGTGTATATCGCCGGTGCCCGGAGGAAGGTCTATAAGCAGATAGTCCAACTCGCCCCAACGTGTCTGGTGTATAAGTTGGTGGAGGGCATTTACGGCCATGCCGCCACGCCACATCAGAGCATCCGTAGGACGGATGAAGAAGCCGATAGACATCAGCTTAATACCCAGCGACTGTGCAGGAATGATATACTCGTTACCCTCCTCGTCGCGCTCCGCCTCGGGGATATAACCCTCGCAACCAAACATCTTGGTCTGTGAAGGGCCGTAGATGTCGGCATCGATGATACCCACGTTGTAGCCACGCTGGCGCAGTGCTACGGCGAGGTTGGCCGTAACGGTAGATTTACCCACACCGCCCTTGCCCGAGGCAATGGCAACTATCTGGCCTATTAAGTTTGTTGTGGTCTGCTGCTCACGGCGGCGAGGCTTGGGTGCGGCCTCGCGGATGATAACCATAGACTCTGTCGAGGGAAAGTGCTCCGAAAGCAGTACCTCGACCTGTCGCTTGATCTTCTGTGCAAAGGGGTCACGCGCCTTCTGGAAGCGTAGCGTGATGGCTATACCACCCTCGGCACCCATATCGGCACGATCAACAAAGCCACTGTCGACAATATTCTGTCCCGTCTCGGGGTGTATGATTTGGCGGAGTAACGCCTCTAACTGTTCATTCATATACTACTATATTTATATTATAAGGTAGAAGTCATTATATAGGGCATCTTTGCCTGTATGCCCGTGTCTGTAAGTATGTATCGACACTCGTTGAAGATAGAGATAAGATCCTCACCGTAGATGTCGAAGTCTATGCCATAGTTTGCGGCGAAGAGCATACCCATAGAGTTGAGCCACTCCTCAAAGGGGGTGAGGGGTGCCGAGTACTCCATAAGCGAGAAGTCATTGCCCAGGTCGGCCATATCGGCAGCCATGGCAATAGCCTCGCTTAGACCACCGTTGATGTCGACAAGACCGTTATCCACAGCCTCCTTACCGCTCCACACACGGCCCTCAGCTACGGCGTACACCTCCTCGATAGAGAGGTTACGGCCCTCGGCCACATTCTCCGTGAAGGTGGCATATACGCGGTCGACACCCTTTATCAGAGCCTCACGCTGGGCTGCGGTGAGGGGCTTCACCAGGCTCATGCCCGAGGCCGAAGGCGAAGTGGCAGCCTCGTCGAAGGTGATGCCCAGACGCTGCTTGAGGGTATTGCCGATGTTTGGTATCATGCCAAAGACACCTATCGAGCCGGTGATGGTAAGGCGGTTGGCCACGATGTAGTCTGCGGGGCATGAGATGTAGTAGCCACCACTTGCTGCCGCATCACCCATAGAGATAACCACGGGCTTGGTCTGCTGCAAAAGCTTCATCTCTCTCCATACGATATCCGATGCGAGGGCCGAGCCACCGGGTGAGTTGACACGCATCACCACAGCCTTAACCTTATCGTCAAGGCGCAGAGTGCGGATATCCGATGCGAGGGCCGAGCCTACAATCTGACCCTCAACAGGCTCACTGCCATCGATGATCTCTCCCTCGGCATAGAGCACAGCAACGCGGTTATCACTCATGGCCGCGCCACCGAGCAGCGTGTAGCCCATGTTGGTGACGTACTCGCCCAGCGACGACATATTGACCAGACCACTCTCCGTGGGCTTTACACCCAGCTCCTTGATCTCCTCGATGAGCTCATCCTCGTAGGCCAGACGATCCACAAGACCATACTTCAGCGCATCCTCGGGAAGGGCTATCAACAGCTCGCGTGCTATGCTCTTGAGAGTCTCGCTATCCAACTTGCGCGAGGCGGCAACATCGTCGACGACAACCTGCCACATAACATCGGCTATGGCCTGCATCTGCTGACGGTTGGCATCCGACATCTTGGTGAGGAAGTAGGGCTCCACCGCGCTCTTATACTTACATACCGTGGGGCGGAAGATCTCCACCTCGGCACCTATCTTATCGAGCAGACCCTTGAAGAAGACAAGGTTGTAGCTCAGGCCTCGCCATTCGAACGAGCCCTCGGGCTGCAACAGTATTCGGTCGGCAACCGAGGCGAGCCAGTACTCCGACTGTGTGTACATGTCGTCATAGGCGATTATAAACTTACCCGAGCTCTTGAAACGCAGCAGTGCCGAGCGCAACTCCTCGATGTTGGTCGAAGAGATCATACCTGCACCATCCTGCTTGATGCATATACCCTTGATGTTGTCGTCCGTGGCAGCACCCTCAATAGCCGCCAGAGCCTGCATCAGCGAGATGGGTTGTGAGAAGGTCATCGTGGCGGGGTCGAAGCCCGACATGGGCGATACCGCAGGCCTATCCACAATACCCTCGGCAAGGTCGATGACAAGCACCGTCTCGGCCGCTGTTGAGGCCTTTGCCGGGCCCATTGACATCATGGCGTTGACGCCCGAGCCGATGAGGTAGACAAACAAGATTACAAAGCCGGCTACAAAGGCGAGTAGCGAGGCGAGAAAGATTTTCCAAAATTTCATAGTATATAGCTATTTGATTTTACTCTTTTGCATAGCAAAGTTACTAACTTTACTCCAAGTACAAAAGTAAAACGCAAATAAAATATATACTAATATGTAGGCAAAAGGGAAAAAGTGGTGCAGAGCCATGCACTCTTCGCTACCTGCCCCAGTTGTCGCGGTCGAGTGTTCGGTAGCCTATCGCCTCGGAGATGTGGTGAGGTGCGATGCTCGCGGCACCCTCCAGGTCGGCGATGGTGCGGGCCACCTTGATGATGCGGTCGTAGGCGCGTGCCGAGAGGTTTAGATGTGTCATGGCACGTTCGAGCAGCTCGCTGCAAGCCTTGTCGAGCGGGGCAAAGCGACGCAACATAGCACTGTTCATCATGGCGTTACAGTGTATGTCGAGCCCCTCGAAGCGGGCAAGCTGTATGTTGCGTGCCGCCACCACACGCTCTCGAACCATGGCACTTGTCTCCTCTGCCTTGTCGTTCGACATCTCGGCAATGCTCACGGGCACCACCTCGACATGTATATCTATACGATCCATCAGCGGGCCCGAGATATGACCCATGTAGCGATGTACCGCCGCCGCCGAACATGTGCACTCCTTGGTGGGGTGGTTGTAGTAGCCGCAGGGGCAGGGGTTCATCGAGGCTATAAGGGTGAAGTTGGCGGGGTAGTCCACCGTATACTTTGCACGCGATATGGTGATATGTCTATCTTCGAGTGGCTGGCGCAGCACCTCCAGCACGGAGGAACGGGTCATACGCATTACAGAGCCGGAAATGGTAACACCCAGGATCAGCGCCGGCAGGATCATGATCTGCAGGTTCTGCAGAGGATTCTCAAAGAAGCTCACATAACCCAGGGGGGAGAAGTAGTTGAAGACCAGCGACAGCACCAGAATCAGCAGAATGGACAGGGCAAAGCCGGGAACGGAAACGCCCAGCAGGGCGAAGACACGGACGAAGCGGTCTACCCAGGTATTGCGCTTGACGGCAGCCAGGATGCCCAGAGGGATGGCAATGATCCAGGAGATGATGTTGGAGACAACCGTGCTCATCTTTAGCTTGCGGTAGCAGCCGGCAAAGACAGCGATGCTGATGATCGTGGTCAGAACACAGTCTACCGCTTGATAAAGCTGTTCAAAGCTTACTTCCCGATCACGAGTTGTATGAATCCAGGGAATTCTTCTGTAAACCGCATCCTCCAAGGGATCGGAGGAGTTTTCCTCGGGGCCAAGATCTTCGGCCTTCATGCTCAGAATCGAGAATTCTTCGCCAC
>CALGRZ010000126.1 GCA_937880705.1 uncultured Alistipes sp. | reverse complement strand
TGACGTTGGAAACGTCGCCCACCCGCTCGGAGCCCTTGGGGCCGATGAGGAATCCGCCGGGCTCGTGGGTCACCACCCAGGGCTTTTCCAGGTCCGTCATGAAGCAGTAGATCACATATCTCAGGCCTGCGGCGGTATTGCGCACACCGTGGGCGATGTGGAGCCAGCCCTTGTCGGTTTTGATGGGAGTGGCACCCTCGCCATTTTTCGCCTCGGTGATGGTGTGATACCGCCGGGGAGAGGTGATGATCTCTTCATCAATGACGGCATGGGTAATGTCCTCGCACAAGCCGAAGCCCACACCGCCGCCGGAACCGGTTTCAATGAAATCATCCATGGGGCGGGTGTAGAAGGCATACTTGCCCTCCACAAACTCGGGGTGCAGCACCACGTTGCGCTGCTGGCTCTCGGCCTTGATGTCGGGCAGTCGCTCCCACGTCTTGAGATCCTTCGTGCGGGCCACACCCGCCGAGGCTGTAGCTGCCGAGAGATCTCCGGGCTGGCTATGATCCTTGCGCTCGACACAGAAGATGCCGTAGATCCAGCCATCCTCATGCTGTGTGAGTCGCATGTCGTAGACATTTGTTGCCGGCTCGCCCCACTCGGGCATGGTTATGGGTCTCTCCCAGAAACGCCAGCCCTCGATGCCGTTGGCACTCTCGGCTACGGCAAAGAACGACTTGCGGTCGTTGCCCTCGACGCGCACCACCATGAGGTAGCGGCCATCGAGCTTGATGGCTCCTGCGTTGAAGGCGGCATTGACGCCGATACGCTCCATGAGGTAGGGGTTGGTGCGCTCGTCGAAGTCGTAACGCCACTCCAGGGGTATGTGGCGAGCCTCGATAACGGGGTTTTCGTAACGCCAGTAGATGGCATTGAGCGACTTAAGTCGTCGGTTGGGTCGCATAAGCAACTCTTCGTGGTTACGCCTTAGGCGTGCTACTCTCTCTTGAAATGTTGCCATATATTCAAAGTTTTATTACACTTAATTACTATGTTGTAACGTCTTCTCTATTTGAACGAGGGCAGTTCATCGCGTGTTATGATGCGGCTATCCTCAAAAGCGTTGCGCCACCATGCTATGTCGGCGTGCATGTGCTTGTATCCCGTAGTGAAGTCGTTGTCGTAGTCGTACCACGGCATGAAGTAGCTCCACATGGCACCTGCGTCGAGCTGGTCGCCTATGTGTGCTACGTTGCCCATCTCGCTGAGCGTGATCATCTTGTGCGGGAAGTGCTGTGCCACGCTCTGCCACTGGTAGGTGTAGTCCGCGGCGTTTGTTACGTTGTATATGTCGCGGCTGACCATATCGACATACTCGTCACCCGGGTAGAACTCCATGTCGTTGAGCTGTGTGGTCCACACCCATATAAGGTTGTTGACGCCACGCTCTACGAAGTAGTCGAACATGGTGTGCCACAACTCGCGGTAGGCCTCCGCGCCGTCGTTGCCCCACCAGAACCACGCTGTGCCGTGCCACGGCTCGTAGATGTTGCCGGCAGCCTCATGCAGGGGTCGCCATACCACGGGAATACCCTTATCCTGCAACAGCAGGAGCATATCTGCCATCTCGGCAAGGTCGGCCTTCATCACCTCATTCTCCCATGTGCCCTCCCTCAGGGCGCGCTTTACCGAGAAGCTGTTGCCATCGGTGTAGAAGGCGTGTGTCGACGAGCCCTCGCTCACGGGTACGTTCCAGTGCCATGCAGCCGAGACGATGCCTCCGGCCTCCCACCACTCCTCGGCGACGGTGGTGTCGGTATAGTCAATCCAGTTCGCAGGCGAGAAGTCGAGGTGTATGTAGTCGAAGGTCGCCATTGCGGGCCACTTGCCGGTGTTGTTGTACACCCATTGTGCCTCGTCGATGTTCCATGCCACCTTTGCCATAGCTCCCGACAGACACTTCTCGCCGTACGACTCCCACAAGTAGTCGTAGATGCGCTGTGCCGAGGGCATGGCGTTGGGCATCACAAGCGTCTTGGTAGGGTCGGTGGGTGGCGCGTAGGGCTCATCCTTGGTGCGGAAGGTGATGACGTAGCTCTTGTTCTCGGCAGATGTAGCCTTGTCGAGCAGTGCTCCTGCGGCAATTGTCAGCGTGTAGTCGGTCTCATAGTCGAGCTCCTCGGTGATGGCGATGCGCACCGAGGTGTTCTGTGCCGACACCTCCAAGGACTTGGCAGGAGAGAGTGTGATCTTCGAGAGGTCGCCCTCGACGACCGAGCGGTTGAAGAGCAGCTTTATCTCGAATGGCTCCAGAGCAAGATCCTTTGTGCCCGAGGCCAATGACGACGACGTAACCTCGGGGTTTACCTTCACCTCGTTGGCAGGCTCCTCGTTGGCACACGCCATGGCTGCCACGACGAGCAGTGCGAGGCCCAATGTTTTAAGTATTCTCATAATACGGCGATTTTAGTAGGGGATAGCGGCGGTAGTCAGCCCCCGCTATCCAAAGGTTCACTCTACTTGAGTGACAGACGCATATTATCGAATGCCACACCGGCACCGATGTCTGTACCTGCAGCCAAGCCCAGGTCGCCTGTCGAGAGATCGAACTCACCCGTAAGGTTGAGATCGGCGCAGTCGATAGTGATGGTTATCCACTTACCATCGGTGGTTGAGGGCAGGATACCTGCATTAACCCACTGCCAGCCGTTGAGTACAACCTGCAAGGCGGTCGTTGCGGGGTCAATGTCGGGAGTGCCGTCAATCTTAACATCGAGCTTGAAGTTGTAGTTGTCGAAGTTCACGGTGGGGAAGTAACCGTCGCCGTAGTTTGCCTGGTGGTTACAGTTCATAATCCAGCCGGTGCCTGTGCCCGTTGTGCGGATGTAGGCGTTACCCTCCTCCTTGACAATCTCAGCGGGAACGCCCCATGAGCCGTCCCAGTCGGCATTGTGGTCACCATGCTGCTCGTAGTCCAGAATCATAACATCGCTGATGTAGTAGGGCTCGGCCGAGGTGTTCTCATAGGTGATGTAGATGCGCTCGATGATAATGCCGCAACCGCCGATGACAATACCCGAGGCGTTAAGAGCCTTGAGATCCTCCAGCGTGAGGGGGTGTGCATACGACGATGTGCCTGCTGCGAGCTCCACGACGTTGTACTGGTTGCCGGGGAATGAGGGCAGAGGAGTCCATGTAGCATCGTTGAGCTGTATCTGCCAGTAGTTGTTCTCTGTCGAGAGCGTGTAGTCTACATGCAGGGTAGAGCCCGCGCGAGGTACCTTGTTGAATACCGAGCCATCATAGAGCTGCCATGCATTGCTCCATGAGTAGCCAAGGTCGTGTGACAGACCCTCGGCGATGACAATCTCCGAGATAGCACCACGGATCTCAACGGTCTGTGCCGTATACTCCGTGTCGCCCGAGAAGAGCAGGAACTCCAGAGGATATGAGCCGGTGTCAACCGTTGTAGGCACTGCGAAGCAGAGGTTGGTGTCGGTACGCTCGGTGTACGAGGTCACCTTCTGGCCACCGATGAAGATATTCTCGATGAGCGAGAAGTTAGAGCCCTCGACGGTCATCATGTCGCCTACCGAGCAGCTTGACTGCATCGCGGTTACGATAACCAGTGAGTCGTAGCTGAAGGTGATGCTCTCGGTGGGCTCAACCTTAACGCCATTCTCCTGTGTGAGGGTGATAAGACCGCTCTGCGAGGTGTTGGCCGTGGTGATTACCAAAGCACCATCTACGAGCGAGAACTCGTGATCCATGCCGTTGATCTTGACGCCCTTAACCAGGTCGAGGTCGTTACCGCTTACGGTGATGGTCTCACCGGCCATAAGTTCGGTGGGAGCTACGCCCGTAACCTCGGCTTTAACCAGTGTCAGAGCCTCGCTATCAACGGTTACGCCATTGGCAAGCGAGAGGGTGATGGCACCATCCACTGCCGTAGCGGGGATAACGGTGCTGATTGTCTTGCTATCAACGTCGTAGCTCATCTCGGCAGCTACGCCCGATGCGAAGACAAGCGATGTTACCAGGTCGAGGTCCTTACCGCTGATGGTAACACTCTCACCGGCCTTGAAGCGGTCGGCAGCCACCTTCAGCTCGGTAGGAGCCACGAGGCTGATCTCGCCGGGAGCTACGGTCTCGACACCGGCAAACGAGGTACCCTTTACAGCACCTGCGGTAGCCGTTGCGGGAACTACCACCTTGATGCTCTTGGTGTCGACAACCTCGATCTCGGTAACGGTTACCGAGGGTGCGAAGGTGATGCTCTCCAGCAGATCCACATCCTTACCCTTGATGGTGAGGGCCTCGCCCGCCTTGATGGTGGTGGGGGCTACGCTCTCGATCTCGGGCTGACGGATGACAACCTCGTTTTCAGAGTATACGTTGATGCCGTTAGCATCGGCGATCTTAATCTGGCCGGTGATGGCGTTGTTGGGTACTGCAACGCGGATAAGGTTGCGTGTAACCTCCAAAACGGCCTCCGAGTCGATGGCTACGTCGACACCCGACATGAAGGTGATGGTTGCGACGTTGTAGAGGTAGTCACCCTCGATCGAGATCTCGTCACCGCCACGAACGCTCTCCACGCCCTCGCCCATGTTGATGGTGGGTGCGGTGAAGACGTCGACGTAGATGATGTCGGCCGTAGAGGTGATTATCGTCTTATCCTTCAACTCGAGCTGGAGCTTGCCCGCCTCGGCCTCGTAGGGCACCTTGACGGTGATCTCGTCGTTGCTCACCAGCGTAAACTCCTCCACGCGCACGTCGGTGGGGAAGATTACGGCTGTTACGTTCTGCAAGTTCTTGCCGATGATGGTCATGTCGCCATTGCGCTGTACCTCGGGACCGAATGCCTCCAGCACGGTGGCACCCTCATCGCTCTTGTCCCACGGGAACTCGTTCTGGTTCTCCGTACATGCTGTGAGTGCGATAGCAGCGACACCCACCAGCATAGCTATCTTACTGAAAATATTTCGTATCATACTCTATCCTGTTTTAGTTCTTCGTAAGACGAAGGTTGTCGATATAGAGGTTGATGGGGGTACCTGCATTGGCAGCATCCTTCACGCCACCGAAGAAGAACATGCAGAAGTTACCCATATCGCCGGGCAGTACTACGCGGTCGGTAGCGGTCTCCTCCTTGTTGGTCTTGAATGCGTTCAGAGGCACGCTCACGGTGATCCAATCCTCGGTCGAGGTTATACCCTCGGTGAAGGGTGCCCAGTGGTACTGTGCCTCGGCACCGTCGGTGGTAAACTCGTTGTAGACACCCGAGAACCACATCGAGAAGTGCAGATCCTGCCAGTTGTTGATCTTAACCTCGAACTTGAGGCTGTAGTCGGCGGGGTTGTCACCCTCGGGGATGAGGTTAACCTTCTTCGAGCCGTCGGGCTGGATGTTGGTGAAGAACAGTGCACCACCATTGGTGTTCCAGTTCCAGTCAGAGGCCGGAGTGCTGAACTCAACGTAGTTGCCAGAGAGTGAGTTGTCGTCGGTGCGTACCCAGCTGCCCGAGTAGCTCCAACCGTCCCACCACAGATCCTCGAAGTCGATGAACATGCCACGCGAGTCGCGGTAGTTGAACTTCGTCAGGCCTACACCATACTCACCCTCGATAGAGATGGCACCCTCCATCTGGCAGTCGGGCACCGTCACGGTCATCGACGTCTCGCTGAACTCCACAACCTCGGCTGCTACGCCACCGGGGAAGGTCACGTTGAACGAGTTGCTATCCACGAAGGGGTAGAAGTACTGACCGGTGAGGGTCATCGTCTTACCCGGTGCTGCCCACTCGCAGTCCACACCCGAGATGAAGGGCTTGGGAATAGCTACGGCGAAGTCGTAGACAAGGACATTGCCAAGACCCGTGGTCAGGGTAATGGTGTTGGTAATCTCGGTAGGCATGACTGCGGGTACCGAGCAGATGATAGAGTTAGAGGTGATGAGCGCAGGGTTGAGCTCCGCCTCTACATCGTTGAACAGAATAGATACAACGCCCTCGAGGCCCTCGCCGATGATGGCGATCACATCACCCATAGCGGCACTTGTGAGCAGCTGGTCGGCCAGTGCGGGATCTGTCGGACGGATATACTTAATCGACGGAGTAGCTTCGCTCTCCTGGTCGTTAACATTGGGCTTCTCGCAGCAGGCACTCATCGAGAGTGACAACGATGCCACGCAACCCAACATTATCAGTCTGAATATATTTTTCATAATTGATATTTCGTTTAAGGGTTATTTACTCGGCATAGTAGTCCTGGGCTGCATCGTTGAGGATGGGAGCCTTGGTTACCACGTCGGCAGGTATAGCCACCGATAAGTTCTTCTTGCTCAATACGATGGCTGCTGCACGGTTCGAGGTGTCTACATTGTCACCCGTACCCACGTCGGTGTAAACCTCCTGGTCTACACGGGTATACCACTGGCGAACATAGTACTCGCGCTTGTTCATGGCGTCGTACTGGTTCTCATCCGTAGCATCGGGGTAGTCCTCGCCATACCTCTGCCAGTTGAACAGGTAGATCTTATCACGATACATCTTGTTCAAGTAGTCCAGAGCTACGTTCACGTCGAGGTAGTACAGACGCTGGATGTCAAACCAGTTCATACCCTCGAAGGCGAACTCCTTACGACGCTCCTTGATAAGCTCGAGGTAGTTCAACGACTCTACGGTGTAGCCTGCATCCGAGTCACCACCGCGGTTGAGCACCTGGTTAACGTAGCCGATAGCCTCGGCGTCGGTCAGCGTAGCGGTCAGATCACCTCTCAAGCAAGCCTCGGCATATACGAAGTATACGTCGGCAACACGCAGCAGGTAGATGTTGTTCGAGCCATCCTGCATAGTACCGATGTTGGCACCGCCGTGAGCGTTGATGATATACTTCTTAATGTGTGCAAGACCCTCGTTGGGAGCCTCGGTAGAGAGGTCCATAGAGGTGTTGCGGTAAACATAGCCATTCGAGTAGTCTACCTCGCCTGTGCCATAGTAGTCGCTCTCGCCAACGGCCAGTGAGGGGTATACATCGCCATTCTGCATGTAGGTCCACTTACGACGACCATCCTCGGGATGCTCCTCGAATACCTCCTGCAAAGCTACGGTAGGCGACTTACCGGCACCCCAGCAGCTTGCACCTGTTACAGTACCGTTGCGGCCCCACTCGATAGAGCGGTTGTTGCCGTAGCCGTAGCCACCGGTGATGCACTGTATTGAGATAAGTGACTCCGAGAGGTTCTCGCCCTCGATCTCGAAGAGCTCCGAGAAGTTGGCGTAGAGTGCAGGACCCATGGTGATAACCTCCTTGGCAGTGCTCTTTGCCAGCTCGAAGTAGTCGTTGGTGTCACCCTCGTAGCCACCGTGGTTCTTCTCATATACGGCGCGTGTGAGGTATACCTTTGCCAACATACCCTTTGCCGACCACTTGGTCACACGACCCGCCTCGGCATCGGTCTCGGGAAGAAGCTCAACGGCCTTCTCCAAGTCCTCGCAGATGAAGCGGTAGAGTGAACGCTGTGTAGCCTTGGCAACGTAGATGTCGTTGACATTACCCGAGGTGATCAGCGACTCGGCGTTGGTCACGATGGGCACCTCGTGCCAATACTCCGTGAGGAAGTAGTAGGCCATAGCGCGGAAGAGGTAGGCCTCACCCATAGCTGCGGTGATGACATCCTCCGATACGCCGTTCTCGCGTGCTGCAGAGGGCATATCGTTGAGTACCGAGTTGGCGTACGATATCACGTTGTAGAGACCCGACCAGCCATAGTTCGAGTACTGGTTGTTGTCCGTAACGGTGTTCAGATAGAACTGACCCTCGTCGCCGTAGGTGTAGTGAAGGTCGCCCGACATCATATCACCGCCCATCCACATGAAGCGGTTCTGGAAATCCCACCAAACATGGCTGTAGAGTGTTGCCGTGTTGGCGCGCACAGCCTCTGCGCTGGTGTAGTAGTTCTCCTTAACGAGCGAATCCTGGGGATTTACCGTAAGGAACTGCTCGCAGCCTATCGACAGCAGAGCCATCGAGATAACGAATATCTTAACTATATTTTTCATCTTTCTCCAATTTTAAAAGATTAGAAACCGATGTTCAAACCGATGATATACATACGAGGCGTGGGATAACGACCCATATCATAGTTCTGCATACCGGCCGACTGGTTGAAGGCACCGATCTCGGGGTCATAACCCGTGTAGGCCGTCCAAGTGTAGAGGTTCTGCAAGGTTACATATACCTTGAGGCTCTGCATGTGGATCTTACGCATCCAATGCTGCGGGAAGTTGTAGGCCAGCGTAACATTCTGAATACGCAGGTATGAGCCATCCTCCAACCAACGGTCGCTCATGCGGCGGTTGCCGTTGATGTCGTTGGGTGCAAAGCGGGGCGCAACTGCCGAGCCGGCGTTAGCCAGATAGTCGTTGCCATCGACGTCGGTAGCTATCTTGGCGCGGTTGGCCATGCGTGCCGACTGGTTGTCCCACTGCGAGCTCAACGACTCTACGCGGTAGCGTGCAATGTTGAGGATGTCGCCACCATAGACACCGTTAAGGCCGATGGTGAGCTCCAGGTTGCGATAGGTGAAGGTGTTGTTCCAACCGAAGGTGAAGTCGGGGTTGGGGTCACCGATGATCGACTGGTCGTTCGAGTCGATGACGCCGTTGCCGTCGATATCCTTGAACTTGATATCACCAACGTAGGCACCGTTGTTCTTGTTGTAGAGGTTGACACCCTTGTTGTTGCCATCCTCAACCTGTACGGCGTGCGAGAGCACATCCTCCTCGTTGAGGAAGTAGCCATCGGTGGTGTAGCCATAGAAGGCACCGATAGGCTCACCCACCTTGATCACCGAGGCGGTCTTGAACGCAGCACCGAAGTATACATCCACACCATTGTAGATCACCTGTGCGTCGTCGTTGAGGGCCAATACCTCGTTGCGGTTGAGCGATACTACGATATCCGAGTGCCACTGGAAGTTGGGCTTCTCTACGGGTACAAGGTTCAAGGCGATGTCGATACCGCGGTTGCGCACCTTACCGATATTTGCAAAGGGAGGCTGAATTGCGCCACCAAGGTACGAGGGTACCGATACCTGCAACAGCAGGTCACGGGTATCCTTCTGGTAAAGATCTACCGAGAATGCGATGCGGTTATCCACGAAGCCTGCATCCAAACCGATGTTGTACTGCTCCGAGGCCTCCCAGCGCAGGTTGGCATTCGAGATGTTCGAGGGGCGGTACGAAGAGCCGGTGAAGGGCGAGAGCAGGGTAGTCATCGTCGAGCCATACTTGTATGTGCCGATGTTGTCGTTACCCACCAGACCATAGCCCAGACGGAGCTTCAGGTTAGATACGGCGTCTACGTCGCGCAGGAACTTCTCGTTAGAGATACGCCATGCAAATGCTGCCGAGGGGAAGAAGCCCCACTTGTTGCTGGGACCGAACTTCGACGAAGCATCGGCACGGAACGTAGCGGTGATCAGGTAGCGGTCGTCGTAGTTGTAGTTGGCGCGGGCGAAGCCTGAAGCCTTTGTAGCCTCATCCTTCCAGCCGTTGTTCGAGCCAAACTCACCATCGGAGGTCACGATCTTGATGTCGTCGCTTGACAGGCCGTGCTTGATGAGCTGTGAGCCTGACCATGCGCTCTTCTGTGCCTCGAAACCGGCCATGATCGAGAAGTGGTGCTTCTCGTTGAATGTCTTGTTATAGGTTGCATAGGCCTTCCAGATCCAGAACAGCGAGTCGTCGTTACGAATCATCGCCTGGTTGATCTTGCTGGCTACGGTACCGAAGTCGTAGCGGGGCATGAAGCTCTCGTTCTTGTTGTTCGAGAGGTCGAAGCCGAACTCGGTACGCAGGTTGAGGCCGTCGACGATGTCGGCCTGGAGGTAGAGGTTACCCATGGTACGGTTACGCACCAGGGTGTTGGTCTGTGCCGAAGCCTGCCACAAGGGGTTGTAGCCCGACGATGCGTAGATCGAAGCGGGTGTAGCGTAGTTACCCTCGAAGTCGTATACAGGCACGTTGGGCATCATCGACAGAGCACCCATGATAACACCGTCGTTACCATCCTGGCGGGTGATAACCTCGTCGGTGTGGGTAAATGCCAGCGAACCACCGGCACGCAGCCACTTGTTGATCTGGCCGTCGCCATTGAAGCGGGCGTTGTAACGCTCGAAGCCCGAGCCTACAACGGTACCATCCTGTGACATGTAACCACCCGAGCCGGCGAACTGGAACTTGTCCGTACCACCCGAGAACGATACCGAGTGCGAGTGGGTCAGGGCAGTGCGGAAGATGGCATCCTGCCAATCTGTACCATCACCCAAGATTGTGGGGTCGGCCAGAGCCTCGTCTACCTCGATTGCGGGGTAGAGGGCCGAGAGGTCGTTCTGGTACTCGGCATACTCCTGCAGGTTCATCATGTCGAGCATCTTGCCCTGCTGCTGCCAAGCCACATAGCCGTCATAGTTGAGCTTCATAGAGCCCTTCTCGCCGCGGCGTGTAGTGATGATAACCACACCATTGGCACCTGCCGAACCGTAGATAGCCGTTGCCGAGGCATCCTTAAGTACGTCCATCGATACGATGTCCGAGGGGGCGATTGTCGACAGAGGGTTCACCTTTGTCTGACCGCTTGTACCACCTGCCCAGTCGAAGCCACCGATCGAGGTACCATCACCCGAGAAGGGGATACCGTCGATAACGTAGAGAGGCTCGTTCGACGAGGTGATTGACGATGCACCGCGCACGCGGATTGAAGCAGCACCACCCGGGGCACCCGAGTTCTGTGTCACCTGCACACCAGCCACGCGACCCTGAAGCATCTGGTCGGCATTTGTTATGGCCGATGTCTTGAGGCCCTCGGTCGATATTGAGGCGATTGAGCCGGTGAGGTCCGAACGCTTCTGCGTACCGTAACCTACCACTACCACCTCATCGATGTCCTGGGCATCCTCCTCGAGGACAATAGCATAAGCGGTCTTGCCACTTACCACTGCTACCTTCTTGTCGAGGTAGCCGATGTACGATACCACCAGCTGCTGACCATTGGTCGCATGGATGGTAAAGCTGCCGTCTGCTGCCGTTGTGGTGCCGACGGTTGTACCTTCGACAACGACTGCTGCGCCGATTATCGGTGAGCCTGTCGAGTCCTTTACGGTACCCTTCACTTGTTGAGCAAATGCCTGAACACTGCCCACGCACATGATCGCAATGATCAAGGCGATTCTGTAAGTCAAGTTTTTCATAGGCTTTTAAGTTATTAATATATGTAGTAATTAAAATTGTCTTTCTCGACTGCTTTGTCGTTATGCTCGGTTTCGAGATGCTCACATACACCAAGGTATGCTTCGCCCCTCTCACCCTTCGCATGCCTAAAATCAGCCTTCGCTATACAATTTTCGGTTTGTCTTTCTCGGCTGCTTTGTCCTGATGCTCGGTTGCGGGATGCTACATACGCCAGACAGAGCAACTACCTCTTACTTTGAATAATGCCTCTATAAAACTCCTCGCGTGCCTGCCACCACTCGCTCTCGAGCTCCACCTGATGTCCGGCGTGGGGGAAGACTATCCAACGCTTCTCGGTGGGGATGTTGTTGAAACCTGCGAAGTTGGTGTGGGGTGGACATACAAAGTCCTGCAGGCCGAAGCCCATCAGCACGGGGCACTTGATGTGCTCCACGAGGTTCTTGATGTCGAAGTACGACAGCGTGTCGTACATCTGCTCGGGCTCAAGGCCCAGCCTGTTGGCCTCCTCCACTACGGGCCACTTCGGCCAGTCGACGATAGCAAAGTAGTCGGGGTAGTCCGAGAGGAAGGGCACGAAGGGTGCTGCGCCTGCTATGCGGCCATCCAACGATGCCGCAGCGAGGGTCAGGGCACCGCCCTGTGAGCCGCCGTCGACGAAGATAAGCTCGCGGTCGCACTTCTCGCGTGACCACACAAAGTCGATAGCGCGCACAGCGTCGAGGAAGGCTCCGCGGTAGTAGTAGTTATATCTGTCATCGAGCTTATAGCGTATCCAGTCGCCATACTTGTTCTCAAACTCGTTGAGGCCCTGACCACGGTGTGACAGCACAAACTCGGCGATGTCGCTACGCGAGTCGGCATCGGGGCACCACGGCTTCGAGCTGTAGCCCATATAGGTCACAATGACGGGGTACTTGCCCTTGGCCTTGGGCACTACCCAGTAGCCACGGATGGTCTCGCCGCCCCACGACTTCATCTCCACGGTATATACCTCGCGCAGCTTGCCCGAGAGGCTCTTGTCGCGCTTCAGCTTATACTCGGGGTCCACCTCGCCGAGCTCCTTGAGGCTCTGCTCCCAGAAGGGCCAGAAGTCATCGTTGGCATCGCGTGGCGAGATAACCTCGTCGGGGCGCACGCCAAAGTTGAAGGCGGCAGCCTCCACGCCATCGTCGTAGAGGTAGGCGCGGTAGAAGCCGGCCTCGAGTGAGGCGATGCGGAACTGCATCTGGCAGGGCTCACCTGCGCGTATGCCGTAGCTCTGGCTCATGGCCATAAGCTCGACACCCTTATCCGTGGTGACCTTCAGCTCGAGCATGCCCGTAGCTTCGTCGTCGCCCGCCGTGAGTGTGATGTTGAAGAAGACCTCTTCGTTGTATATCCACTTGTTTGTGCACTCCGGCTTGACCTCCAGGAGCCCCTTGGCCGAGAGTGTGCCCAGCGACAGGATGGTGGCAACGAGCAGTGCTGTGAAGAGTGTAAGGCGTTTCATGGTATCTTCTTTTTTTTGTTATCGCGGTTGTTGTTTACTTTACTATCGGGCGCAGACGGTAGAGTACCACGTCGTGCGAGGGTATGGTAACACTCTTTGCCCGCTTCGTTGTCCCCTCCTTGGCCTCTTTGCCCTCCTTCCAGAGGTTTTCGATGTCGTAGCGTATGTTGCTAAAGTCGGTTGAGAGGCCCGATAGCTCCTCGTCTGTCCAGTTAAATCGCTCCCACTCGATGGTGTAGCTAATCTCCTCCTCGCCACGGTTGAGCAGGCAGAAGGCCCAGTCGCCACCCTTCAGGGGCTTGAGCCACACCTCGAAGTTGCCCTCGTCGAGGAAGCGGTAGCCCTGCACACCCAGCTCATCCTGGTCGATGGCTATCACCCTGCGGTTGAGGATGATGGCGAGGGTCTCGTCGCTCACCGTGCGCAGGTCATTGCCCAAGATCAGGGGTGCTGCGAGCATGCACCACATCGTGAAGTGTGCGCGGTCCTCGCTCTGTGTCAGTCCGTTGCCCACCTCCAGCATATCGGGGTCGTTCCAGTGTCCCGGGCCGGCATATTTGCGCAGGTCGGCGGTCATGTCGAGGATGTGCATTGCGCTCCATGCCCTCCATGAGCCGTGGTCAAGTATCTGGTCAAATGAGCACCATATATCGCCTGTCGTGCGCCACGAGTGCGCTATATCCTTGGCCCACTCCCATGGCTTTGCCGTGCCCCACTCGCACATCGAGAAGAGTATGGGGCGTCCTGCGGCGCGCAGGGCGTTGCTCATAAGCGTGTAGGCACCCTTGGCGTTGATGTTGTCCGTCGAACACCAGTCATACTTCAGGTAGTCGATGCCCCAGCGCGCATACTGCAAGGCATCCTGATACTCATGGCCCAGTGAGCCGAGACGACCGCCACAGGGGTGTGTGCCGGCATCGGGGTATAGGCCGAGCTTCAGGCCGCGCTCATGCACATAGTCCGCCAGGGCCTTCATGCCCGAGGGGAAGCGCACGGGGTCACACTGTATAAAGCCGTCGGCATCGCGCTCTGCGGCGTGCCAGCAGTCGTCGAGGTTGATGTATGTGTATCCCGCCTCGGCGATGCCCTTCTCGACCATGGCATCGGCGATGTCGCGTATCAGCTCTTCGTTGATGTCGCAGGCAAACTTATTCCACGAGTTCCAGCCCATCTGGGGCGTAAGAGCTAAGCCCTCGAACTTCTGTGCCGAGGTGCTCTGCATTCCCACAACGAGGGTGAGGAGTGCCAAAAGTGTGATACGCAGGTCTCTCATAGCTATCTCTCTTGATCAAGTTGATACTCTTGGTGCAGTGATGCCATCACCAGCAGCGACCAATCCTTCAGGTCGCGCGACTTCCAGCCGCTTCTGCGGGGCTTTGTGGTGGCTCCATGGCGCAGCATCGAGCAGCTCTCCACCTTGTCCGACAGCGACCACGCTATCCAGCCTATGCCACGCTCGCACGCCCATCTTGTCCAGCGACCCCACCACTCGAAGTCGACCTCACCCTGGCCGAGGTGGTTCATGCCTCCGCACTCCGAGATGATAAGTGGCAGACCGTGCTCCAGGGCGTACTCGCAGCGACGCATGTTGTCCAGCTGGTGTGTCGCAGCGTAGAAGTGGAACGAGTAGACAAGGTTGTTGTAGCCTACGATAGGGTCATTGGCCACGATGTCGACATCCTGATCCCAGTGGGGGCAGCCCACGATGATGATGTTGTCGGGGTCTATGGCGCGGATGGTCGCAATCACCTCCTTGGAGTAGGCCTTGACCTCGCGCCAGCTCTGGTACTCGGGCTCGTTGAATATCTCGTAGATGATGTTTGAGTGGTGGCCATACTTCGTAGCTACATTCTTGAAGAACTCCTTGGCCTCCTCCAGACGGATGTTGTGCGAGTGCCAGTCCACCACCACATAGCAGTCATACTCGATACATGCATCGATTATCGTGTAGAGGGCCTTGTAGGCGCGGTCGGGGTTCTTGAGTATGCCATCACCCAGCTCTACGCTCACAGCGGCGCGTACCACCTCTGCGTGCCACTCCTTGACCAGCGTGCGCACCACGCCACGATTGTAGTACTTGTCGGCAAAGTGGTGCCAGGCCAGAGATACACCCGTGAGGGCCTGTACCTCGCCATTTCTGGCCTTCACAACCTTGCCCTTGCGCACAGCCAGAGGCTCCACGGCCGTAGCCGTAGGCAGTGCGGTGAGCATTGCCACCAACGCGCATATTATATATAAGGTGTATCGCTTCATCGTCATGCGGTTTTAATCTATCTCTTACCCATCTCGGCGAGGGCGTTGTTCGCAGCCTTGATCACCTCAATGGTGTGGCTATCGTCGGCAAATACCGAGTTCAGACCCTGCTGCTCCTGTGCGGGGTCACCCGTGTAGTCGTCGCCACGCTGCCAGTAGATGTGATCCTCGACGTTGGTCTTGGCCAAGCCGCCCCAACCCCAGAAGTTGCAACCCGCCAGCTTGCCATCGGCCTCGGCCGAACGCTCAATGAGGCGGAAGAGGTGCTCGTAGTACTTGTCGCGCAGGGCGGTGCGGCTGCCACGCTCGAAGAGCATGCCGTCGCGTGGGAAGCCGAACTCCTCGACAACGAGGGGCTTGTTGAGCTCCTCGGCCACTGCAACATGGTCGTCGATATATCGTTTGGTGTTGTGACACGCCGTGGGGAGCTGCTTCTCCATGTTCTGCTCGTCGATCCACTTCCAGTTGTAGGGCCAGATGTGGCAGTTTACATAGTCAATCTCGGCAAACGAGTGGATGCGCTTGCACAGCTCCATGTCGTTCTGACAGCCATGGAAGCCCTCCGAGCCCGTCGAGATCATGTGGTTGGGGTCCAACTCGCGGATGAGCTTGGCCACCGACTCTATCCACTTGGCAAAGGCTGCCTTGTTGCGGTCGTCGAAGGCGCGAGGCTCGTTGCCCACCTGCCATGAGAAGATCGTGGGGTCATCCACATAGGCTACGCCCGTGTAGCGGTTGGTGCGACCTACGATATAGCGAACATGGTCGGCAAAGAGGGCCTTGGCACCCTCGTTGCGCACAAACTCCTTGGCATACTCCATATAGGCATTCCAGCCATCGACGCTGGGTACGGGGGCCTTGCTGCCCTCGGCCCATGCCACATACTGGGTGTAGCCACCGCTCCACTCCCACGAGTTGTTGAGGTAGAGCACTGCGGTCATATTGCGGGCGGCCATCTCCTTGAGCAGGTAGTCCAGGCCGTCAAGAATGTCGTCGTTGTAGACACCAGGGGCTGTTTGCAGCGTAGGCTCGATCTTCGAGGGCACGCCATTGTCACCATCGCCACCTACCAAGATGCGAAGGTTGTCCACGCCCATCTCCTTGAGCATGTCGAGCTCCTTGTGGAGACGCTCACGGTTGCCGCCCTCGCCCTGTGAGCCGAGAATGGCACCATACCAGAAGTTTGTGCCCACAAAGTAGTAGGGCTTGCCATCGCGGATGAACTGTCCGTTCTCAACCTTGATAAACGAGGGTGCCGACTGCTCGGGCTGCTCGGTTGAGCAACCGCCGAGTAGAGAAAATAGAGCTGCAACAGCAGCCAAAATAACTATTCCAAAAAACTTTTTCATATCTATACAATCTTTATAATGCAAAATTAACAAATAAAATAGCATCATTATAATACTTTTTTATCCCATAAAAGTACTATTTTCCCATACTGCGAATAGATGGTCTGCATATAACTCTCTGATTATATGCGGGCGCGTGTCGTATTAGTACTACGATTTGTCAAAAAAGTATTATTGTATATCTCGAGAAAAGTAGTAACTTTGCAAATAATTAATACTTTTTTACGCTATGAAGAGATATCGATTTGTCGCCCTTGCAGCCCTTCTGTTTGTGGGTTGTGCAACGGCCAACAGTGGCTCGGCCGATGAGCAGATCTATCAGCCGGCCGATGCTAATGCTACCGAGGCTACGGTGGAGCTTCTGAACGATCTTTATACCCTGCGCGAGAGGGGTGTCATGCTGGGTCATCAGGACGACCTGGCGTATGGCATCGGCTGGACCGACGAGGGTGACTATCGCAGTGATGTACAGATGGTTGTGGGTGACTATCCTGCTCTCTTCGGCTGGGATCTCGGACACCTCGAGCTGGGCGATAGCCAGAACCTCGACCAGGTGCCCTTCGAGGGTATGCGTCGCAACGCTATCTGGGCCGACAGCAAGGGTGGTGTCAACACCTTCTCGTGGCATCTGCGCAACCCCCTTACGGGTGGCGATTCGTGGGATGTGTCGTCGGATAAGGTGGTGTGGTCGATATTTCACGATGAGGCAGTGTCGGCAAAGTACCGCGAGTGGCTCGACCGTCTGGTAACCTTCATGCTCTCGTTGAGGAGGGAGAGTGGCGAGCTGATACCCGTAATCTTCCGCCCCTACCACGAACTGTCGGGTAATTGGTTCTGGTGGTGTGCCTCGCAGTGTAGTGTCGACGAGTATGTTGCTCTGTGGCGATATACGGTTGACTATCTGCGTGATAAGGGCGTTCACAATATGCTACTTTCGTACTCTATGGCCGGCTACGAGACACTCGAGGAGTTTGCCGAGCGTTACCCGGGCGATGACTATGTCGACATCGTCGGCTTCGACATCTACCACTACTCTACGGGCGAGCACTACATCGCCGATATGACGGCGCGTGGCGACATCGTGCGTACCTTTGCCGAGGAGCATGGCAAGATATGGGCAGTCTGCGAGACGGGCTATGAGACCGTGCCCGATGACGATTGGTATACCACCGTGCTACTGCCCGGCATCGAGGGTAAGAGGTGCAGCCATCTGCTGCTGTGGCGCAATGCCCAGAACCGTCCTAACCACTTCTATGCCTCATATCCGGGACACTCGTCGGCAGAGGATATGAAACGCTTTGCCAATAGGGAGGATGTGTTGACAATGAGCGACTTGCAAAAGTAGAAGGGTATGATTGGAGGTATTCTCACCGAGGTGCCGCCCGTAAAGGAGGAGGAGAGCTTTGCCATCTTCGAGCGTTATAAGTCGACGTTTAACTTCCCGTTGCACATACACTCGCTCTACGAGCTCAACTACATCGAGGGTGCGCGGGGTGCGCGACGCATCGTGGGCGACCACACCTCCGAGATTGACGACCTGGAGCTGGTGCTTATCACCGGCCCCAAGCTCGAGCATGCCTGGGTGGACCATAATTGCACGTCACGCAACATCTACGAGGTGACAATACAGATGAACGAGGATCTCTTTAGCGGAGGTCTGTTTCGCAAGCGACAGTTCAGCCTCATACAGCGCATGATCGAGCGTGCGAACTATGGCCTGGCCTTCTCGCGTGAGACGATACTCGATGTGCAGCCCATCATACGCGATTTGCTGAACTCCACCGACCAGTTCAACTCGATGCTTATCTTCCTGCGCCTTATGCAGCGGTTGGCGCAGGATGAGCATGCCGAGGTGTTGTCGCACCAGATGTTCTCCGAGGGTATGTTCGTCTACGACTCACGACGTGTGAAGCTCGTTATGGAGTACCTCGAGAAGCACTACAACGAGCATATAACGCTCAAGGATGTGGCTGCGCTGGTCAACATGAGCACCTCTTCGTTCTCGCGCTTTATCAAGATACGCACGGGTCGTAACTTTATCGATTGTCTGAACGATATTCGCGTGAGTGCCGTGGCGCGACTGCTTGTTGACGAGCCTACCAACAGCATTGCCGACATAGCCTATAAATGTGGCTTTAACAATATCTCTAATTTCAACCGTATCTTCAAGAGATTGAGGGGCTTCACGCCACAACAATTTAGGGATCAGTATATTAAAAAGCGCATCATAATTTGATGCGAGGTGGGATGGAATAGGGAGAGATAGGACGGAATAGGGAGAGATAGGGCGGAATAGGGAGAGATAGGAAGAGATAGGGCGGAATAGGAAGAGATAGGGCGGAATAGGGAGAGATAGGGAGAGATAGGGAGAGATAGGACTGAATAGGAGTTTAGGGATAGCACAAAGCTACACAATAAATGTCGCTCGCGCTAATACCCATCAAGTCCTATTTAGTCCTATTAAGTCCTATCGACTGCGCCCCCCCCTCCACTGCGCCCCTCCCCCGCCCCCTCCACCGCGCCCCCTTCATCGCGCCCCCTCCACCGCACCCCCTCCACTGCGCCCCCTCCACCGCGCGCCCTTCACCGCACCCCCTCGCAGCCCCCAAAAGAGCCATAAAACTTTTTTTCTTTTTTCATAGAAAAAAACCTCAAAAATAGAGTTGTATTTTCCCGCAAGAATTTATAATTTTGTAGGGTGAAATTGCATACATCTCAACCGATGTCCGTGTGTCGGGTGGTATGTTGCTGCTAATCACCCTGTTGCCGACTTTCTCGGCATAACCCGATAATGATTTTTCTGGATTGATGAAGAGAGTTATACTTTCAGGTGGCGGTACCGGAGGACATATCTATCCTGCGGTCTCCGTTGCCGAGGCGTTGAAGCGTAAGTGGGGCGAAGATGTCGAGCTCCTCTTTGTGGGTGCCATAGGCAAGATGGAGATGGAGAAGATCCCCGCCTTGGGCTACCGCATCGAGGGTCTCCCCGTAGCGGGTCTTCAGCGCAGCCTCACACCCAAGAACCTCGCTCTGCCCTTCAAGGTTATGGCGAGCATACGTCGTGCCAAGCGCATCATACGCGACTTTGGTGCCGATGTCGTGGTCGGCTTCGGAGGCTATGCCTCTGCGCCCGTGCTTTGGGCAGCGCAGCAGCTGGGCACACCCACGGTGATACAGGAGCAGAACTCCTACGCGGGACTTACCAACAAGCTCCTCTCGAAGCGCGCCAAGAGCATCTGCGTGGCCTATGACGGCATGGAGCGTTTCTTCCCTGCGGAGCGTATTGTCCTCACGGGTAACCCTCTGCGCGGTCGCTTCTCGGCCGGTGGCACCGACCATGGTGAGGCGTTGGCCTACTATGGCTTCACTGCCGAGCTGCCTGTGGTGCTTGTCGTAGGCGGCTCGCTCGGCACACGCTCGATGAACGAGATGATGAAGAGCTGGGTGGCGGGCCTCGGAGGTGTAGCTCCCGTGCAGGTGATATGGCAGACAGGAAAGTTCTATGAGGCGGAGATGCAGGCCTTCCTCAAGGAGCACCCCACGAAGAATATATGGCAGGGAGCCTTTATCGAGCGCATGGACTACGCCTATGAGGCTGCCGATGTGGTGATCTCGCGTAGTGGTGCCTGCACCGTGTCGGAGCTCACGCTGGTGGCCAAGCCCACCATCTTTGTGCCCTCGCCCAATGTGGCGGAGGATCATCAGACCAAGAACGCCATGGCTCTGGTGCAGCGTGGTGCTGCGGAGATTGTGCGCGACAGCGAGGTCAAGGAGCGTGGTATGGTCGAGGCGGTACGGCTTGCAGGTGATGGCGCACGCCTCGAGCAGTTGAGTGCCAATATCGCGAGTCTGGCTATTGCCGACTCTGCGGAGAGGGTAGTGGCCGAGATTGAGAAGTGGTGGTAGTTTAGCATAAAAAAAGAGCAAGCGTGGATAGGAGCTATAACAACATATACTTTTTGGGTATCGGCGGCATAGGCATGAGTGCCATTGCCCGATACTTTATGCATGAGGGATGTCGTGTGGCGGGCTATGACCGCACGGCGACACCTCTTACGCGCGCCCTCGAGGCCGAAGGTGCCGAGGTGCACTATGACGATGACCCGGAGCTGATACCCGAGGCTATGCGCCACAGCGACACGACGTTGGTTGTGCTGACACCTGCCATACCTGCCGACCATAAGGAGTGGGCGTGGCTGCGTGAGCATGGCTTCCGCATCGAGAAGCGATCGCAGATGCTCGGCTACCTCTCGGAGGGCAAGCTGGTTATGGCCGTTGCGGGTACCCATGGCAAGACTACGACGTCGACCCTGGCAGCATGGCTCAACCATGCCGCCGCAGGTGAGGGCAGTGCCTTCCTGGGCGGTATATCGCGTAACTTCGACTCCAACCTGGTGCTTGGCAAGGGCCGCAGACTTACCGTCGAGGCCGACGAGTACGACCGCTCGTTCCTGCGCCTATATCCCGATGTGGCCGTTATCACGGCGACGGATGCCGACCATCTGGATATCTACGGCACGCCGGAGGCTATGCGCGAGGCCTTTGCACAGTTTGCTGCGCAGATAAAGCCCGGAGGTGCGCTGATCCTCAAGCAACATGTCGAGCTGCCCTTCGATGCCTCGGAGCGCAACATATATCGCTACTCGTGTGATGAGGGCGGTGACTTCCATGCCGAGAACATACGGCTGTGTGACGGAGGTCGCTACCTCTACGACATTGTCATGCCCGATGGCCGCATCGAGGATTGCGAGCTCGGTATTTTGGGTAAGGTACATATCGAAAACTCGGTTGCGGCGGTGGCTATGTTGTGGGCTGCGTCGGCCATCGAGCATAAGGAGCTCGACTATGGTGCTGTGCGCCGTGCGTTGCGCGACTTTGGCGGTGTTAAGCGTCGCATGGAGGTCTATCTTAACACCCCCGAGCAGGTCTACATTGATGACTATGCCCACCACCCCGAGGAGCTGCGTGCCACCATCGAGTCGTTGCGCGGCATCTTTCCCGGACGTAGGCTTATGGCCATCTTCCAGCCCCACCTCTACACCCGCACGCGCGACTTTGCCACGGAGTTTGCCGAGGTGCTGTCGTTGGCCGACGAGGTGGTCATGGTGCCCATCTATCCTGCGCGCGAGGAGCCTATCGAGGGCGTTACGTCGGAGCTTATTGGTGGCATGCTCACGGTAGATTGGTGCCTGAAGGAGCGTGAGGAGTTGGCCGAGTGGCTCGCGGAGGCAGCTACGGATGTTGTGGTGAGCTTCGGTGCCGGCAACATTGATGTGGTATGCAAGGATGTGGCCGAGGTGTTGACAAACAAGGTAAAGTCGTAGGTTGAAGATGTGGCAGAGGATAGGTAGATATGCCGGTTACACGCTGCTGTGGCTGTTGGCTCTGGTGGTGGTGTTGTGGGCGCGTGGTGGCTCGAAGGAGTACCGCACGGCGCAGCATGTCACCGCGATAGATATCGACGTCAGGGGCCATGGCGAGGGCTTGGTGGATGCCACACTTATCGAGGAGTGGATATTACAGCACAACCTATCGCCCATCGGCAGTAGCCTCAACAAGGTGGATCTGGCTGCGCTCGAGCAACTCGTCGAGAGCCATAATGCCGTATCCGAGGCCAATGCCTATGTGACGCATAGCGGTAAGCTGTCGCTTATCGTAAAACAGCATAAGCCCATTGCGCGACTGCGTGTCAACCACTACGACATGTATGTTACGGCCGAGGGGTATATCTTCCCGGCGGCAAATAGCCATGCAGCCTTCGTGCCTGTGATCACGGGTGACTATCAGCCACTCTTCGAGGCCGACTATCGGGGCTTGCAGCGTAGCGTTGTGCAGGACTCTATTGCCGTGCTGGAGCAGGAGATACTGACCCTCGAGCGCGAGAAGCTGCAGCTGCACAAGAATCGCCGTGCCTCGCGCGACACCATGCGTATGGTTGTGGCCGACAGGGTGAGCAAGAGCCCCTTCCGCTCGGAAGAGGAGCAGGCCATATTGGTCAGTGCCTACGAGATGCGCAAGGCAGATGCCTCGCGACGCTATGCGGCATATAGCTCCTATATCGACCGAGAGATGCAGATGCGCACCCAGCAGCAGGATAGCCGCCGCATGAGCCAGCAGAAGCTGCGCAATGCCGAGGCCGACTTCGAGGCTATGGTGGCCTTTGTGAAGCATATCTCGGAGGATGCGTTCTGGCGTTCGGAGGTTGTGCAGATAGTAGCCACGGGTGGCGGTGAGAGAGCCTTGCAGTTGTCGGTCGTTCCCCGCTCGGGTCGCTTCCTGGTGGATATGGGCTTCACCGATGCCCTGCCTGCGAAGCTCGCCACGCTTAGACGCTTCTACGACCGTGCGTTGAGCAACCTCGGCTGGGATAAGTACCGCTCGATAAGCCTGCGCTACAACGGCCAGGTGGTGTGCCGCTAAAGCTGTATGATTGAGAGATAAAGAGAATAAAATATATAAAACTATGAAAGCGAAGCAAATTGTAGCTATTGACGTTGGCTCGTCGAATGTGGTTATTGCCGTCGGCGAGGTTATGGATGATGATCGTGTGGTGATACGCGGCATCGTCTCGGAGCCGGTCACGGGTGTCAACGCAGGACATGTCGAGAATAGTGAGATGGTGGGTAAGGCTGTTGCTGCCGCCAAGCAGAAGATAGAGTCGATGCTCGATGTGCGCATCACGGAGGCCTATGCCGGTCTGTCGGGTGATTTTATCCGTTGCGTGCAGCTCACCGACCATGTCTACGTTCAGGACGAGCTCTGCAATGGCAGCAACCAGATTACGCAGCGTGATCTCGATGAGTTGGATCGCCGCATGCGTAGTGTCAAGCTGCCCGATGACCGCGAGATGATACTCTCTATGGAGCCTATGCGCTATAAGATCGATGAGCGCGAGGTGGATGTGCCTGTGGGCTCGTATGGACACGTTTTGGCGGCCACCTATAACTTCATCCTCTGCGATAAGTCTATGCGTGATCGTCTGCGCCAGTGTCTTCAGCGTCACGGCATCACCGTCAAGGAGTTTGTCCCCAATGCCCAGGTGTCGTACCTCTCGGTGGCCAGCACCGAGGATATGCAGGATGGTGCCGTTATTGTCGATCTGGGTGGCGGTGTGACCGATGTCACGGTGCTGCTGGGTGGCAAGGTGCGCTACATAGCTTCGATACCCATCGGTGTGGATGCCATCAACAGCGACATACGCTCGTTCAGCATACCCTCGAACTATGTCGAGGATCTTAAGGTGCAGTATGGCTCGGCTGTGGCGGAGTTGGCCTCGGACGATAAGATCATCTTCCAGACGGCACGCCGCACCATGGTTAAGAGCATCCTGCGCAGGAACCTGGCCACGATCATCGAGGCGCGTCTATCGGAGATTGCCGAGTGGGTTGCCCGCGAGATTAAGGATGCAGGCTGTGGCTCGAAGTTTATGCCTGTGGTGCTGCTTACGGGTGGTGGTTCGCAGATGCGCCACATCGAGAAGCTCTTTGCGCGCGAGCTCAACCTCGAGGATGTGCGTGCCGTGCACCCCGAGTATGGCTTCGAGGAGGAGTCTATGCTCAAGCACATCACCACGCCGGCCTACGCCACGGTGGCCTCACTGCTGGTCTATGGTGCCAAGCGAGGCAGCTGTGCTGTGGTGGCAGGCGGTGCCACGCGCCCCATTGTCGAGCAGCGTGAGGAGGTCGAGGAGCCTGTTAAGCGTGAGCAGGTGAATAGGCCTAACAAGCAGGAGGAGCACATCGAGGAGCATAAGCAGCCGACGTATGATGACGATGACGACTTCCAGGAACTTGGCGATGACGACGATGATGTAAAGCCCAAGAAGCGAGGCCTGTTTGGTAAGCTGGGCAACCTCTTCGAGAAGATGGGTAACTCATTCTCGGAGTCGGAGTCGGAGGAGGACTTTTAGCGAATAACGGATGCAGAAATAAAAAACCAAGCACAAAATATGAACAAGATAAATGATGACGAGTTGATCCGCGCCGTTGCCGGAGAGGATCTCTCGGGACTTACGTTTGATTCGGAGTCAATAATTATGGTCGTTGGCGTGGGTGGTGCCGGTGGTAATGCCGTAAACCACATGCAGACGATGAATATCCATGGTGTTAACTTTGTGGTATGTAATACCGATGCCCAGGCGTTGAACAACTGCAAGGTGGCCAATAAGATACAGATGGGCCCCGGTCTGGGTGCCGGTAATAACCCCGAGCGTGGTCGTGAGCTGGCTATCGAGAGCGAGGAGCAGCTGCGCTCGTTGCTCGAGACGTCGGGCGCGAAGATGCTCTTCATCGCAGCAGGTATGGGTGGTGGTACAGGTACAGGTGCCTCGCCCGTGTTGGCCAAGCTCGCCCATGAGCTGGGCATCCTGACCGTGGCGGTGGTTACCATGCCCCTGCGCATGGAGGGACAGTCGCGCTATGAGCAGGCGGTGAGGGGTGTGCAGGAGCTCAACCAGTGGGTTGACTCGCTGCTTATCATCGACAACGAGCGTGTGTTGCAGATGTATGGCAAGCTGCCCATCATGGAGGCCTTCGGTAAGGCCGACGATGTGCTTGGTATGGCCACAAAGGGTATTGCCGAGCTTATCACCGTCGACTTCGCGCTGGTGCGTGTCGACTTTGCCGATGTGCAGAAGGTTATGCGTGGCAGTGGTCGTGCTCACATGGCCGTTGTCACAGGCTCGGGCGAGAACCGCGCCATGCAGGTCGCCGAGGGCTCGTTGGCCTCGACGCTGCTTGACGACAACCTTATCACGGGTGCCAAGAACATCTTGTTGAGCTTCTCGGTGTCGGACATCAACCTGCTCACGCAGGAGGATGTTGCCATCGCCATGGAGTATATACAGAAGCATGCCAGCTATACGGACGAGGATGGCAATCTGCACTCAGCAGATATCATCTGGGGTGCCAGCGAGAAGAAGTCGCTTGGCGACGACGAGTTGGAGTTGGTTGTTGTGGCTACGGGCTTTGCCGATGGCGACAAGCTCAAGATTAAGGATACCTTTGCCGAGGCTATCGAGCCCTTCGAGGCTGTGGCCAAGGAGGAGGTTAAGCCCGAGATAGCGGCCAAGCCTGTGAAGCCCGTGCAGCCTGTGCGCACGGCGGGCGACATACCCACCATCACCCCCATGCAGGATAAGTATGCGCAGGTGGGCCTTCAGAAGCGTCAGCCGGCATATACACGTCGCAAGTCGACGCTCTATGCCGAGACCAATAGCGAGGCGCGCACCTACTTCCGCCCCGCCTCACATGAGGAGCAGACACCGTCGACACCTGCCGATGAGGGCTCATTGTTCGGTTAAACGGTTGATGCATGGATGCAATAGCAATTAAGGAGTATATCGACATCTCGTATGTCGTCTTTTCTGCGCTGCTGTCGTTGGTGTTGATCGCCCTCTCGGCCATGGCCTCCGGCTCGGAGGTGGCCTTCTTCTCGCTCACGCGAGCAGACCTAGAGGTTATGCACCGCAAGAACGATGCTGCGGCGCAGCGTGTATTGTCCCTGTTGGAGAATGCCGATAGGTTGCTCGCCACGATACTTGTTGCCAACAACCTAATCAACATCTGTCTGGTCATCATCTCGACAAATATCATCGATGCGGTATTTATCTTCTCGGGTATCTACGACTTTATCTTCAAGACCATCGTCGTGACCTTCATCCTCTTGCTCTTTGGCGAGATCATGCCCAAGGTCTTTACGCAGAGCAACCCTGTGAAGATGGCCCGTATGTTCTCGCTGCCACTCAAGTTCCTGCGTTGGCTGCTCTATCCGCTGGCCGTGGTGCTTATGCGTACAAGTAGTCGCGTGAGTCGCCTCGCTTCGCGCAATGCCGAGATATCTATCGAGGAGCTTGCCGATGCTGTGGATCTGGCCGATGCCGGCTCGGAGGAGGAGCAGAAGATGCTGTCGGGCATTGTGAGCTTCGGACAGACCGAAGTGGTGGATATCATGCACTCGCGTGTCGACATTACGGGTATAGAGTTCGAGGCCGACTACGACGAGGTGCGTCGTGTGATTGTCGAGACGGGCTATTCGCGTATTCCGGTCTATGGTGATGACCTGGATGATGTGCGTGGAGTGCTCTACGTCAAGGATTTGTTGCCCCATATCTCCGAGTCCAAGGAGTTCGAGTGGCAGAGTCTGCTGCGTAAGCCCTACTTTGTGCCCGAGCGCATGATGATCGACGACCTGTTGAAGAAGTTTCAGACCAAGAAGATACACATCGCCATCGTTGTTGATGAGTATGGTGCTACGCAGGGTCTGGTCTCGTTGGAGGATATCCTCGAGGAGGTTGTGGGTGAGATCACCGATGAGAGCGACGAGGAGGAGAACCTCCTCTACGAGAAGATTGGTGATAACACCTATATCTTTGATGGTAAGATACATATATGCGAGTTTGTGCGTGTCTTGGGCTTCGATGAGGATCGCTTTGCCGACGTCGAGGGCCATGCCGAGACGCTCGCCGGCCTTATGATGGAGCTTAAGCGTGACCTGCCGCGACGTGGTGACGAGCTGCAGTCGCATGGTGTTAGGTTCTTCATCGCCACGATGGATGGCCGCCGTGTCGATAAGATTAAAGTGGAGGTGAATGGTTAAACTCTTTGTTGAGGCTGTGCCTGCGATCTTTGCCTGCTGTGATGCGCTTGTCACGGCCTCGGATGTCGCCTCTGCGGCACGCTTCCAGAATGAGCGTCGCCGTGCCGAACATCTTGCTTGGCGCAGGGTGGTGAGGCGCGAGCTGGGACGAGGCGTAGCCATCGACTACAACGAGGTGGGAGCACCCGGTGTCGATACCCCTAATATATATATAAGTGTGTCACACGGTGGCGGTGTTGTTGCCGTTGCCGTCGCCTCTTGTCGTGTGGGTGTCGATGTCGAGTGCACTGATAGGGACTTTAGTCGCGCCATGTCGCGCTATCTCTCGGCTACGGAGGCTGCGCTCTCGGACGATGCGCACTGGCCTGCCAAGGTGTGGTGCAGCAAGGAGGCTATGTATAAACTCTATGGCGAGCGTGGCGTGGAGCTTCTCGATCTGCGTATCGATAGTTATGACGCGGAGCATGACCGTCTGGAGGGAGGTTTGGTCAATGGGGCGAGGGTCGTAGTCGAAATATCGCGCCCATCAGACAATTTAGTTGTCGCCACCGCCGTTTTTAAGTAGATTTACACGATTTTTTACCGATTGATATGTCCTCGGCACACAATAATACCGTATCACTTGGTACCGACTCGTTGGGTCGGCTGCTGGCGAAGTATGCCATACCGGCAATCATCGCCATGGCCTCGTCGTCGCTCTATCATATCATCGACAGCATCTTCATAGGCCATGGTGTAGGCGGTGCTGCCATCTCGGGTATGGCCGTGACGCTACCCATTATGAATATCGCCTCGGCCTTTGGTGCTATGGTGGGCGTGGGTGCCGCGGCGCGTATCTCGATACGTCTGGGTGAGGGTAATAAGCGGGCTGCCGAGCGTATTTTGGGTAATGCCGTGCTGCTAAACCTTACGCTTGGCGTGGGCATCATGCTTATCTTCCTCCTCTTCCTCGACCCCATCCTGCTCTTCTTCTCGGGCGGTGAGGCGAGCCAGGAGACGTTGGACTATGCGCGTAGATTTATGCGCATCATCATGTTTGGTAACATCATCACGCACCTCTACCTGGGCCTTAATGAGCAGCTGCGCGCCTCGGGCTATCCGCGCAAGGCGATGTATATCATGCTTATTGCCATGGCTCTGTGTACGGTGCTCAACCCACTCTTTATATTTGTCTTTGGCTGGGGTATCGAGGGCTCGGCGTTGGCCACGGTGATCTCGCAGAGTATAGCCCTCGTCATACAGATAAGGCACTATACCTCGCCCAGTAGCTTCCTGCGCTTCAAGCGTGCCAGCTTCCGCTTCGATCGAAAGATCGTGGGTGCCATCCTCTCTATCGGCATGGCCCCCTTCTTGTTGAACGTCTGCGCCTCGCTCGTTACGCGCTTTATGAATACGGCACTGCTCAAGTATGGCGGTACGGGTGAGTGGGATGTGGTGCAGGCTGCTGCGTTCGATGGCTCGGTAGGCGATGTCTATGTGGGTGCCTACGGCATTATGAACCGAGTGTTGCTACTCTTCGTGATGGTTGGTCAGGGCTTTAATCAGGGTATGCAACCCATCGTGGGCTATAACTATGGCGCAAAGCAGTATGGGCGTGTTATTAAGGTGCTGAAGTACACCATTATATGTGCCTCGTGTGTCACCACGCTGGCCTTTATCATCGGCATCTGTTTCCCGCGCGAGGTAGCCTCGGCGTTTGTCGATACGGCCAATGGTGCTACCGACCAGGCCATGGTCGACGTTGTGGCGCAGGGTCTGGGTGTGGCTATGCTCGTCTTCCCGTTTGTGGGCTTTCAGATTGTTGCAGGTAGCTTCTTCCAATATATCGGTCGTGCACCTCTGGCGATGTTCCTCTCCACCACCCGCCAGCTGCTCTTCCTGCTGCCCTTGTTGCTGATATTACCTCCGAAGTTCGGTGCTATGGGTGCTTGGGCTGCTATGCCGTTGGCCGATGCTGCGGCTATTGTCGTGGCTGCCGCACTGCTCTTTGTGCAGGTGCGTAAGCTGCGCCGCATGGAGCATGACATGCACTTCAGTCGTTAATCTGTGTAGCTATGACCATCGAGGATCTCGCCCTTGTCTTTGTTCGCGGTATTGGCAGTCGCGGTGCTGCACACCTTGTCGACTATTTCGGCTCGGCCGAGGCGTTGTATCGTGCCTCGCGCAGTGAGCTTGTCGAGGGTGCCGGTCTGCGCGAGGAGCTTGCCGAGAGGATTCTGCAACGCGAGGGTATGGCCGAGGCGGAGCGCGAGGTCGTCTACTGCCGTCGGCATGGTGTTATAGCCCTTGCCGCCACCGATGAGGAGTACCCCGAACCCTTGCGCGAGACCTCGGATAGGCCCCATGTGCTCTTCTTAAGGGGCTCTGTCGAGGCACTCAATATGCGCTGTTTGTCGATGGTCGGCACTCGCGAGATAACCCCTTCGGGTCAGCATCTGTGTAATATGCTTGTCGAGGAGCTTGCCAAGCGTGTCAAGGATCTCTGCATTGTCAGTGGTCTGGCCTATGGCGTTGATGGTGCCTGCCACCGTGCCGCCCTTGGCAGTGGTGTGCCCACGGTAGCCGTTGTGCCCTGCGTGCTGCCCGATGTTAAGCCCTCGGCACATCGTGCTCTGGGTGAGGATATACTGCGCAAAGGGGGTGCTATAGTGAGTGAACTGCACTCGGCTACCCGCCAAAACGGGCAGCTCTATATCGCCCGTAACCGTATCATCGCGGGTATGTCAATGGGTACTCTCGTGGTCGAATCTCCTGCCGAGGGAGGATCGCTCGCCACGGCCGATATGGCCGATAGCTACGGCCGTCAGCTTATGGCTCTGCCGGGCCGAGCCACCGACAGCTCATCGTTTGGCAGCAACAACCTTATACGCTCGGGCAAGGCACGCCTTGTGCTCACGGCCGACGACATTATCGAGGATATGGGCTGGAGTGCCGCCGCGATGAAGCAAGAGAGCGTAGCCGAGGTGGAGGCGGTGTCGCTTACCGCGGCCGAGCAACTCGTCTTGAACGCCTTTAGAAGCCACTCGGTGCTCGACTGGCCACAACTCATGGAGTCCACGGCGATGACCATGGGTGAGCTCTCTATGGTTGTTATGGATATGGAGCTGAAGGGGTTGATACGTTCCCTGCCGGGTAAACGCTACGAAGCCGTATAACATTAATGGATGCAAAATCGAGATAGATGATTGATACACATTCACATATATATGCCGAGGAGTTTGACTCGGATCGCTCCGAAGCCCTTAAGCGTGCTCGTGAGGCGGGTGTTGAGGCTCTGCTTCTGCCCGATATAGACTCCGAGAGCCGTGGTCGCATGTTCGACTTGGCCGCGGCCGAGGCGGGCTACTGTCTGCCTATGGTGGGTCTGCACCCCACGTCGGTCAACGACAACCCGCGCTGGCGCGATGAGCTCGATATGGTCGAGAGGCTGCTCCGTGAGCCACCCATGCGCCTCTGTGGTGTTGGCGAGATAGGTCTCGACCTCTACTGGAGCAAGGAGTTTTATAGGGAGCAGCGCGAGGTGCTGCACGCGCAGTTGGAGCTGTCGCTCGAGTATGACCTGCCGGTGGTGATACACACACGCTCGGCCTATGCCGAGATGGAGGATGCCGTGGCTACCTATCGTGGTAGAGGTCTCAGAGGTGTCTTTCATGCCTATGCCGATGGTGTTGAGATGTTCCGTAGGCTCGACCGTCTGGGCGACTTTGTGTTCGGCATCGGCGGTGTTGTGACCTTCAAGAATAGTGGTCTGGATAGGGTGGTTGCCGAGATGCCGTTGGAGCGTCTGGTGCTCGAGACCGACTGCCCCTACCTCACCCCTGTGCCTCACCGTGGCAAGCGTAACGAGTCGGCCTATGTGAGCTATGTATGTAGTAAGGTTGCCGCGCTGCATGGCTGTGACGAGGCCCATGTGGATCGTGTCACAACGGCCACTGCGCGACGTATGTTTTCGCTGTGAGAGGTCGCAAAGAGTAAAAAAATCGCAAAAGTTTTCGCTTTTGCGATTTTTTTTTCATACCTTTGTAATGATATGTGTGGCACTAATGCCACTATGGTCTACAATGAAAAGATCTTCGATACTGATAATCTATACCGGAGGTACCATCGGTATGAAGACCGATGAGGTTACGGGGGCACTTGTTCCCTTCGATTTCAGCGGTATCTACGAAGAGTTCCCTTCGCTCAAACGCCTCAATGTCGATATTGAGGTATTCACCATTAAGCCCCCTATCGACTCGTCGAATGTCTCTATTGAGAACTGGGTCGATATGGCTCGCATCATCCGCGACAACTACTCAACCTATGACGGTTTTGTCATCCTGCACGGCACGGATACCATGTCCTACTCGGCCGCAGCGTTGAGCTTTATGCTCGAGAACCTCGCCAAGCCCGTCATCTTTACAGGTAGCCAGATACCTATCGGTATTCTGCGTACCGACGGTCGCGAGAACCTGATTACGGCCATCGAGATCGCGGGTGCCCGCAACGAGGAGGGTGCGCCGCTTGTTCCCGAGGTGGCTCTCTATTTCCAGAACCGATTGTTCCGCGGTAACCGCACCACAAAGTTCTCGGCCGAGGCACTCAACGCCTTTGCCTCGTTCAACTATGCGGCTTTGGCCGATGTGGGCGTAAACATCCAGTATAACAGCTCGGCCATTGCGCCCTATGCTCCCGACTTCTCGGATGAGTTCCGCATCAGCGAGTCTATGTCCGACGAGGTTGTCGTTGTGAAGCTCTTCCCCGGCATACGTCCCTCGACGCTGCGTGCGATGCTGCTCGAGAGCGGTGCGCGCGGTGTGGTGCTGGAGACCTATGGCGCGGGTAATGCCCCCACGTCCGAATGGTTTGTCGACCTGGTCAAGGAGGCCGTGGCACGCGGTATTGTCGTTGTCAACGTCTCGCAGTGCAAAGATGGTGCCGTGCAGATGCACCTCTATGAGACCGGTTTGGCACTGCAGGAGGCCGGTGTGGTGTCGGGCCACGATATGACTATCGAGGCAGCCGTTGCCAAGCTGATGTATGTTTTAGGCAAAAATTTGCCATTATCGGAAACGCTAAACCTGATGCGACGTCCCCTGCGTGGTGAATTCACGTTGTAAAGGGTTGCACTTTTCGAAAATTATTTGTATATTTCGCACTGTAAACGACCTCAAAAAAAGCTACTTATCGCTGGTAATAGCTATTTTTGGAGGGCTAATGTTTTGATTGATATGGACTTTGGTCCAGGCCCCTTGTATGCGCGGGCGTAACTAAATAGGTGTGGTCTGCGTGGTGGGCTTTGAGTTATAGCGAATTGTATAACAAACAATATAGAGAAAACAACTACTAAAAATTTCAAATTTTAACTTAACAAAACACTATGAAAAAATTATTTTTGGTTTTGGCAGCTGCCACTTTGTCTTTCGGCGCTGCTTATGCACAGGACGAGGCTCCCGTACAGGAGCAGACCGTAGAGGCTGCAGCTCCCGCAGTTGAGGCAGAGGCTGAGGCAGTTGAGGAGTTGGCAGGCGAGCCCATGCACTTCGCTCTTATGAAGAAGTTCTTGGAAGGTGGTTGGGAGTGGATGCTTC
>CALGRZ010000125.1 GCA_937880705.1 uncultured Alistipes sp. | reverse complement strand
GGGCTCGCGACACAATCACCGACATCGAGTAGTCGATGTATGCCGACTTCATCTGTTCTTCGAGGTTTACGCGGACGATACGCCCCGTAAGACCTGTGTTGTTCTGCTCTTCAGTCATTTTATTGTTGGTTTATACTTTTTTTCTTGCAGTCGTTCACCTATATATTATATATATAGGCACGCAAAATTAGCGTTTATTTTCGATTTAAGCAATTTTATTGACGAAAACTTTAGACTTTTAGCGGCTAATTTTTTCGAAAAATGGCCGTATTGCCCCTTTTTATGCGATTTGAGCGCATTGTGCCCATCTCTTCGGGGTGGGGTCGAAGGTGGAGGGTAGTATGCTGTTTGTAAAAAAGTTTATAGTAATCAAACTTTTTCTTATCTTTGCCTTCGTAAAGAGAGTTGTAAACCTTAAAACTTAAACTATGATCAAACGTCTATCTAAATTGGGCATCGTCGCGGTGATGCTTCTTATGGCCGTTGTCGCCTCGGCACAGGATCTCCAGTCGCAGCGTGGTGAGTCGCAGTCGCTCGGCGAGCTGCTGGGCGAGAAGGTCGACCACAAGGGGCTTGTAATCAACCCTACGCCCCAGCATCTGGTTCGTTATGACTTTGCCCTCGACCTTACGGCCGGTGTAGCACTTAAGGGCCGCGCTGCGGAGTTTGATGCCGACATCGACTTCCTCGGTCGTCATCCTCTGGCAGCACCTCTGCGTGTGGAGTATGGTAAGAAGTATGCCAAGCGTCACTCGCTCGAGGCCAAGTCGGGTGCCTACTACCTTGAGATCTCGAAGCGAGGTGTGGCTATCGAGGCCTACGACGAGCTGGGTGTCTTCTACGCAATAGAGACGCTCCGACAGATCGTTCAGAGCCCTATCTCGTACACGGGTGCTGTGCCCCATCTTGAGATTCGTGACTGGCCCGATTTGAAGTATCGTGGTGTCGTTGAGGGCTTCTATGGTACGCCATGGTCGCACACCGTGCGCCTCTCGCTTATCGACTACTACGGTCGCAATAAGATGAACTACTATATTTACGGCCCAAAGGATGATCCCTACCACAGCTCTCCCTATTGGCGTGAGCCCTATCCTGCGGATGAGGCACGCAATATCCACGAGCTTGTCGAGGCCTGCCGTCGCAACCGCGTACACTTCGTGTGGGCGATCCATCCGGGTCAGGATATCAAGTGGAATGAGGAGGACTACAACAATCTTGTGCGTAAGTTCGAGGCTATGTATCAGCTCGGCGTGAGGGCCTTTGCTATCCACTTTGACGATATTTCGGGCGAGGGTACCAACCCGCTGAAGCAGACGGCATTGATGAACCGTCTTAACGCGGAGTTTGTCAAGGTTAAGGGCGATGTCGAGCCTATGATTGTCTGCCCTACGGACTATACGCGCCTATGGGCCAACCCCACCGAGCGCGGTAGCTTGGTGCGCTATGGCCAGACACTGGATGCGGATGTCGATGTGTTCTGGACGGGCGATGCGGTATGTAGCGATCTTACCGAGCGTACCATGGAGTGGGTGAATAGTCGTATTCAGCGTCCTGCGCTCTTCTGGTGGAACTTCCCCGTTACGGACTATGCTCGCCATATCATTATGCAGGGCCCGGCCTACGGCCTTGCACGCACGATGAACGAGGATAAGGTGCGCGGCATTGTGAGCAACCCCATGGAGCATGGCGAGGCCTCGAAGATCGCGCTATACAGCACTGCCGACTATGCTTGGAATACCGAGGATTACAACCCCGTAGATAGCTGGGAGAGGGCTCTGGCCGACCTCGCTCCGGAGGTTAAGGAGGCCTATCGTCTCTTTGCTATCCACTCGTGCGACACCGAGACGGGCTACCGCCGTTTGGAGTCATGGCAGACCGAGACCTTCACCATGGAGGAGTACACGCCCGAGAAGGCGGCTCTGCTGCTTGAGGAGTTGCGCCGCATCGAGGCACTGCCCACAGAGTTGGAGGCCATGCAGAACCGTGCACTGCTCGAGGAGCTGCGTCCGTGGATCGTTGAGCTGGCCAAGCTCGGTGAGCGCTGTCGCAAGGCTATTGAGTGCTACCAACTCTACCTTATGGGTGAGAAAGAGGCCTTCTGGACGGCCTATGTCGATAACTTGATGAGCGAGGAGCAGGTTGCCATGTACGATGCTCACCGCATTGGTACGATGAAGCTGCAACCCTTCTACGAGCGTATGATGGATGGCATGGCCTCGGCCTTCTATGAGGGTCTTACGGGCGAGAAGTCGTCGACACTGTCACCCGCGGGCAGCTATCGTTCGCTTCAGGCTCCCCAGGCCAAGTATATGTATGACGACGACCCCGAGACCTACTACCACTCGGGTCAGGGTCAGCGCACCGACGACTTTGTGGCTGCCGACATGGGTATTGTGCGTGAGGTACGCGAGGTGCGTATCATCCAGGGCCGCAACTCGGTTGACGATGTCGATTATTTCGACCACTGCATTGTGGAGTACTCTGCCGATGGTCAGAATTGGATAGCTCTCACCGAGCCTTTGCAGGGTGTCTACGACATCGAGTGGAAGGGCGAGCCCTTCGAGGCACGATATGTAGGTATACGCAAGCTCGAGTCGAAGAAGACCAACTGGCTCGCTATTCGCGAGTTTGCAATCAACCCCGTCACGGAGGCGGAGTATGGTGTCGACTCAAACCCCTACACGGTGCTGCGTGGTGACTCTCTCGAGGTGGCGTTGCCCGCTGATGCCAAGGGTGTTACGTTGCTTCTGGATAGAGTATCGGCAGATGCAGGTTATACGCTCTACTGCGGTGATGTTGTTGTGAAGGAGGGTGCAATAGACTCGTCGTACCACCACATCGACATCGAGTCACCTGCCGACAGAGTTGTTATTAGTGGTGCCGATGGACTCTTCGAGGCGATCTTCTAACCTCGATAACTATTAAAATAGGCTACCCGAGCCATCGCTCGGGTAGCCTATTTTTATGCGGTGTGGTGTCGCTACGCTTTGGGTAGGGTAAATCTGAACTCCAGACCTCCCGCCTTGCGGTTGTATACCTCTATGTTGCCGTTGTGGAAGAGCACGGCATTCTTGACAATTGAGAGGCCGAGGCCTGTGCCACCGAGCTTGCGTGAGCGACCCTTGTCGATGCGGTAGAAACGCTCAAAGATGTGGTTTATATGGTCCTCGTCTACACCGATGCCGTTGTCGGCAAAGGTGATAAGGTAGTTGCCATTGCCATCGTCGGCAGCATGCAGATATATGTCACGACCACCCGAGTAGGCGATGGCGTTGTCCGTGAGGTTCTTGAATATCGACAACAGCAGCGTTGAGTTGCCCTTTACGGTGATGGGGTCGGGTAGGGTGATGTTCATGCGCATGCGTCGCTCCTCGGGCAGAAGCATCACATCCGAGCGTATCTCGTCGATGATGGCCTTCAGGTCGACACTCTCGATCTCGATGCGGCTGCTGCCATCCTCCATGCGCGTGATTGTCGAGACGTCGTGCAGCAGCTGTGTGAGACGCTGGCTGTGGGCGTAGCTCTTTGCGATGAACGAGTCGCGCTCCTCGGCGGTCATGTCGCGGTTGTTGATGATGGTCTCCAAGTAGCCCTGAATGGCTGCCACGGGGGTCTTAAGCTCGTGGTTGATGTTGTTGGTCAGTTGTCGCTTGATGCGCAACTTCTCCTGATGCTCGTGCATCGCCAACTTATGCTCGTTCTCCAGCTGGCTCGATGTGTGGCGTAGACGCTGGTAGAGGTCGATGATGTGTCGCGATATCTCGCCCAGCTCGTCGTTGGCGAAGGTGGGCATCGAGTCTATGTCGGCACCGGCCTCCATCGCCTCGCTCACGCGCTTCAGGCTGGCGAGGTTGCGGTTGAGCCTCACGGCCAGAGTTGTGGCTATTACCGATGCGAGGGCTGCCACACCGATTATCGTGTAGAAGATGATCTCGTCGGTATTCTCCGAGTGCAGCGAGTGGCTCAACAGCGAGAAGCGGTAGGTGATAACGCCACCCACAAGGGTCAAAATGAGGAGTGCGAGGAGTATGTACATGCCCCCTCGGTAGCTAAAAAACTTATCCTTCGAATCCATAGCCATATCCTGTTCGTGTTATAATGTGATTACCATATTTGCCAAGTTTCTTGCGCATGCGGGTGATGTTGACATCTATGGTACGATCCAGCACCACCACCTCGTCACTCCATACGCGCTTCATGATCTGTTCGCGCGAGAAGATTGTGCCTCGCGATGAGAGCAACATGACCAATATGTCAAACTCTTTGCGCGTGAGCGACACATCCTCGTCGTCTATCGTGACGCGCTTGTTCAGGGTATTTACAACGAGTGTCTCGTAGCGTATCACACCCTCCTCGACGGAGGTCTGCTGCGGCTCGACGTTGTGGTTCGAGCGTCGCAGTACGCTACGCACGCGCGCCATCACCTCCGCTAGCGAGAAGGGCTTGGCTATGTAGTCGTCTGCGCCAATGTCCAACCCTCGTATCTTATCCTCTTCGGTGTCGCGTGCCGTGCAGAAGATTATCGGTAGGGTAGCCGTCTCGGCCCTCTTGCGCAGTATCTTTGCGAGGCTGAAGCCGCTTAACTCGCCCATCATCACGTCGAGTATGGCAAGGTCAAAACTGCCAAGCTCCAGAGCAAGAGCCTCCTCTGCGCTCTGTGCAGTAACTACGGCGTAACCCTCGCGTTCGAGGTTGAACTTCAAAATCTCGCACAACGACTCCTCGTCGTCGACAACCAGTATGCGATATTGTCTCATTTTTGTAATAATGTTTCGTGTAACACTTGCCTGTTGCAAAGTTATACTTTTGTGGCTTAAATGGCCATAAACTCCACAAATTTAATATAATTCTGCAAATCATACAACCTTTTATTCGGATATTTTACCTTAATGAGTGACTATTTATGTTACAGATGTTACAACGGCTTAACAAAAATGTAACAAAAATGTAACAATTATCCACTAACTTTGTAGCAACGATAAAATGTAACTATGGATGCGCATGCATAAAATATAGAGCTACCTGCTTTGGGGTCTTCGCCCCGAGGCAGGTTCTCTTTTTTTAGGTTACGCCCTCAAACTTATTAAATATGGATCTATTTATTGTTATCACGTTGGCACTGTTGGCCGTAATCGGCATCATTGTCGGTGTCTCTAACGATGCGGTAAACTTCCTCAATTCGGCCTTTGGCTCGAAGGTAGCCAAGAAGAATGTCATCCTGGCTATTGCCGGTGCCGGTGTTATGGTCGGTGTTATGACATCGAGCGGTATGATGGATGTGGCGCGTAGCGGTGTCTTCTATCCCGAGATGTTCTCCTATCAGGAGATCATGATCTTGTTCCTTGGTATGATGCTCTCCAACATCATCCTTCTGGATATATACAACTCGCTGGGTCTGCCCACGTCGACCACCGTGTCGCTGGTCTTTGGCTTGCTCGGCTCGGCTATGGCCCTTGCCCTCTACAACATCTGGGGTGGCATGACCGATGCCTCGCTTGGCGAGTTTATCAATTCGGGTAACGCCCTGGCTATCGTGTCGGGTATCCTGCTCTCGGTGGTGCTGGCCTTCCTGACCGGCCACCTGCTGATGTACCTCTCGCGACTGCTCTTCACCTTCCGATACAATAAGATGTTCTCGCGCTTCGGTGCCCTGTGGTGCGGCATTACGCTGGCGGGTATCATCTACTTCACCATCTTCAAGGGCCTGAAGAGCACAACACTTATCCCCGAGGTGCTCAAGGAGTTTGTAAACACCAATACGGGTCTTGCACTGCTCATCTTGTGGGCCGGCAGCTCGTTGCTTCTCTGGGTGTTGCAGCGTTGTAGGGTCAATATCCTGCGCGTATCTATCCTGGCCGGTACCTTCTCGCTTGCCTTGGCCTTTGCGGGTAACGACCTTGTGAACTTCATCGGTGTGCCCTATGCCGGCTATGACTCCTATGTCTATGCCCACGGTGCGGGTGCCGACCTCGGCTCTATGGCTGCGCTGTCGGAGCCTACGCAGGCCAACTTCTGGATTATGTGTGCTGCCGGTATCGTTATGGTTGTCACGCTTTTCACCTCGAAGAAGGCTATGCGTGTGATTGAGACCGAGCGCAAACTCTCATCGCAGAGCGAGACCACACAGCCCAATGCCGATGCAATGCCCGCCTCGCGAGGTATTGTGCGTGGTGCCCGTATGATGAATGATGCGTTGGCCGCTATCACGCCTAACCGCGTTATTGACTTCATCAATCACCGCTTTGATCCCCTGCCCGAGGAGGAGCGTACCGATGCCAACTACGACCTTATCCGTGCTACGGTGAACCTCACCGCCGCCGCTATCCTTATATCTATAGGTACGCAGCTTAAGTTGCCACTCTCGACCACCTACGTCGTATTTATGGTGTCGATGGGCTCGTCGCTGGCTGACCGTGCGTGGGGTCGTGAGAGTGCCGTTTACCGTATTACGGGCGTTATGACCGTGATCATGGGTTGGTTCGTGACGGCCGTGGGCGGTTTCCTTATCGCCCTTGGTGTAACCCTCGTCTTGGTATATGGTGGCAAGATCGCCATTATCGCCGTTACGCTGTTGTGTGGCTATCTGGTCATCAAGAGCAACCTCTCGAGCAAGAAGTCAGTTGAGAAGGAGGCTGAGGAGTCGGCTGTGGCAAAGATTGGCGATACGCTCAAGCAGAGCCCCGAGGAGGCACTTATCACCTATACCGAGCATGTGTGTGCATCTATGGAGAAGGTGACACATATCTACGATCGCACGATCGTTGCCGTATTTAAGGAGAACCGCAAGGTGCTACGCGAGCAGGTGCGTGAGGCCGAGGAGTTCTACTACTCTACACGCCAGCAGAAGTACGAGATTATCCCCTTGTTGCGCACGCTCGAGGATAGCGATGTCAACACCGGCCACTTCTACGTTCAGGTTGTGGACTACATCTCCGAGACAAGCAAGGCGCTGCTGCATATCACCCGCCCCTGCTATAAGCATGTCGACAACAACCATACGGGCCTTTCCAAGGAGCAGGTCTACGACCTTAAGCGCATCAACGACCGCGTGGAGGATATCTTCAACCAGATCAACAATATGCTCCGCACACGCACCTTCGAGGATATGGATGTTGTGCTCACCAAGCGTGACGAGATGTTTGATCTGATTGATGAGGTTATGCAGAACCAGTTGCGCCGTCTGCGCGATACGGGTGGCTCGTCATCGGCCAACATGCTCTTCTTCAATATCCTTACCGAGACCAAGACGATGATTTTGCACTCTCGAAACATCATGAAGTCGTTGGAGCACTTCGTAAACTAATCGGTCGGGAGTCTCTTCGATCGATACACATAGATAGAGCCCCGAGGTGATCCCTCGGGGCTCTATCTATGTGGTATATAGCTCTCCTCTTCCGAATAGCCTAAATCTCTTCAGCCACCTGCTCCTATTCTCCATAGCCTAAATCTCTTCAGCCGCCTGTTCCTCTTCTCAGTAGCCTAAATCTCTTCTTCGACTGCCGCAGCCTTTACTGCGCGGGCCTCAACAAGCAGGTTGTCACACATGCGCTCACAGATAAGTGCTATGGCATCTGCCGTGCGGGCGATGGTGGCATCATCAATGGTGATATTGTTTGTCACGGCGTAGCGTGCTATGTCGCGCTCGATGTTGGCTCGCAGTTGTGAGATATACTCCTTGTTGACACCCTCGACATGGGTGATATAACCGTCGATGTTGCTCTCGTCGTAGTATTCGCGCAGAGCGTTGCAGTACTCCGTCGTAGCAGCTGTCCACTCCTCCTTGACAGGCGCGAAACGATCATATACAGCCTCGACAGCCTCCATCGACTCGCTTACTGTGACCTCCTCTTTGTTGCCTCGCAGCAGCACTATGGCTGTGATGATGACCACGACGACTGCCGATATGGTGAGCAGCATGACGCCCCAGCGGTGTGTCACGGGGATAAGCTCTGTGTCGTTGGCGGGCAACACATCGCGGGCGGTGCAGAAGTCTGCCCAGCCTGCATAACCTACATAGCGAGCGAGGGTCGATAGCGTGATGGGGCGCGGTGCTACGCTGTTGCGCGTAACGGGGGCAAAGAGGTGCTTCAGAGAGGCTATCTCGAGATTTATCGCCGTCTTCTCGGCAACAATCTGCGCCAACTCCGTAAACTCCTCCTCGGTCGAGGGGCGTCGCCCATACTTCGCGCTCACCAGCTCTTTGAGTCGCTCTATGTACTGCTCCTGTGTTGTCATCGGGGCAAAGATAAGTATAAATATCCTAAATTCCTAATATTGCGCCACTTCGTGCTAAAGACCCGTTATGCGCTTAATCTCGTTGAGCTTGTTCAGTGCCTCGAGCGGTGTGAGTGAGTCTATGTCCAGACCCTTGATGCGGTCGCGTATCTCAATGAGTACGGGGTCGTCGAGTTGAAACATCGAGAGTTGGATGTTGTCCTTGGTCTCTATGGCCGACTCGGCTACTGCGCGTCGCTTATTGCGCTGCTTGAGGCTGCTGCTGGGGACTATCTCTCCCGAGCCATACACCTTCTCCAGGTTTGACAGTATGGCCTCGGCACGCGCCACGACAGAGCGTGGCATACCCGCCATGCGTGCAACATGGATACCGAACGAGTGCTCCGTGCCACCGCGTACAAGTTTGCGTAGGAAGACGATGCTCTTGTCTACCTCCTTGACAGTGACGTGGTAGTTCTTAACCCTGGGGAGCATATTTTCCAGCTCGTTAAGTTCGTGGTAGTGTGTGGCGAAGAGGGTCTTGGCCGCGCCCTGCGCATTGTTGTGCAGGTACTCGACCATCGCCCATGCGATAGAGATGCCGTCGTAGGTGCTTGTGCCACGGCCAATCTCATCGAGTAGCACCAGGCTTCGCTCCGAGATGTTGTTCAGGATGCTTGCCGACTCGAGCATCTCGACCATAAATGTTGACTCGCCCTCCGATAGGTTATCCGAGGCACCCACGCGGGTGAAGATCTTATCCACAATGCCGATACGCGCCTCCTTGGCAGGTACGAAGGAGCCCATCTGCGCGAGTAGCACAATGAGTGCAGTCTGGCGCAATAGTGCCGACTTACCCGACATGTTGGGGCCGGTGATGATGATGATCTGCTGGCTCTCGTTGTCCAGATACACATCATTGGGGATATACTCCTCGCCTATGGGCATGAGGGTCTCGATCACGGGGTGGCGACCCTGCTTGATGTCGATAATCGAGGAGTCGTCCACCGCAGGACGTACATACTTGCGCTCCTCGGCCAGACGTGCCATCGATTGCAGACAGTCCATGTTTGCCACTATGCGGGCATCGCGCTGCAACGGAGCGAGGTGGCGCGATATGAAGGCGATGATCTCGGCATATATCTGTGCCTCGATCTGCAGTATGCGCTCCTCGGCACCCATGATCTTCTGCTCGTACTCCTTAAGCTCCTCGGTGATATATCGCTCGGCACCGGTGAGTGTCTGCTTGCGTATCCAGCTCTCGGGCACCTTATCTTTGTGGGTGTTGCGCACCTCGATGTAGTAGCCAAAGACGTTGTTGTAGGCCACCTTAAGCGAGGGTATGCCTGTGGCCTCACTCTCGCGCTGTTGCAGCGAGTGCAGGTAGTCCTTGCCATGGAGGGCTATACGTCGCAGGTCATCAAGCTCGGCCGATACGCCATCGGCAATGATGCCGCCACGCTGTATCTGGTTGGTCTCGGGGTCGGGGTATATCTCCCTCTCGAGACGCTCGCGCACCTCCACCAAAGGCTCCACCGATGAGGCTATGCGGTGTAGTGCCTCGTGGTCCGTAGATATCATCATCGACTGAAGCATCTCCACGGCGGCGAGTGAGTGTTTGAGCTGTACCAGCTCGCGCGGTGTGATGCGTTGTGTGGCTATGCGTGAGGCTATGCGCTCCATGTCGCCGATAAGTGCTATCTGCTCGCGCATCGCCTCGGCAAGCTCGCGGTCGGTAGTAAATAACTCGACGATGTCCTGTCTGAAACGTATCTTGTCGAGATCCATCAGCGGCATGGCCACCCATCGCTTCAGCTGGCGGCCACCCATGGCTGTCAGCGTGCGGTCGATGACCTCCGTGAAGCTGCACTTCGATGTCGAGGCGTTGGAGCTGAAGAGCTCGAGGTTGCGGATGGTGAACTTGTCGATCCATACCGTATCTTCGCGGTCGATGCGCGATATTGTCGAGATGTGTGCCGTGTGGTGGTGTTCGGTGAACTCCAAGTAGTAGAGTATGGCACCTGCGGCCGATATACCGGCACTCATGGCCTCCACGCCGAAGCCCTTAAGCGAGGGTACGCCCAACTGCTTGCACAGCTTGTCGCGGTTGACATTCTCGGCAAAGACCCACTCGTCAAGGCGGTAGGTGTAGTGGCTGCTGCCAAAGGCATCATGGAAACGCTCCTCGTAGCCACGCTGAAAGACTATCTCTTTGGGTTGGAAGTTGGATATGAGCTTGTCGATATAGACATCGTCGCCCTCGGCAACGTAGTATTCGCCTGTCGACACATCCATCAGTGCGATACCCGTAATGTTGCGACCAAAATATACCGAGGCTAAAAACGTATTCTCCTTGCCCGAGATGAGGTTTTCGCCGAGCACGATGCCCGGGGTCACCATCTCGATCACGCCACGCTTAACCAGCTTCTTGGTCAGCTTCGGATCCTCAAGCTGCTCGCATATAGCCACACGCTCACCTGCCCTCACCAACTTGGGCATATAGGTGTCCAGGGCGTGGTAGGGGAAACCGGCCAACTCCACCGACGATGCCGAGCCGTTGGCGCGCTTGGTGAGGGTGATGCCAAGTATGCTGCTGGCCTTTATGGCATCGTCACCAAAGGTCTCGTAGAAGTCGCCCACGCGGAAGAGCAGTATAGCATCGGGGTGTACCGCCTTGATCTCATAGTACTGCTTCATCAGCGGTGTCTCGACATACTTCTTCTCAATCTTGGGTGTTTCGTTACTCTCTATATTGGCTCTTGGTCGTGCGCTCATAGTATGCAATGGTTTAACAAGCAAAGATAAGTAAAAAAATGGAAAGGCACAACAGATAGGCTGATTATAAAGAGAGTGCGCACCCCATTTTTTTGGAGTGCGCACCCTATCTTTCCAATAGACGATTATAGCAATCGGTTGGTCTGCTCGTCGGGGAAGATGACCTTGGGCTGGAAGGTCTTGGCCTCCTCGAAGTCCATAAAGCCGTAGCCCATGATGATTACGATGTCGCCTACGGCAGTCTTGCGCGCTGCGGCACCATTGAGGCAGATGCAGCCACTGCCACGCTCACCCTTGATGACATAGGTCTCGATGCGCTCGCCGTTGTTGTTGTTGACAATCTGCACCTTCTCGCCCTCGATAAGACCTGCAGCATCCATCAGATCCTCGTCGATGGTGATGCTGCCTACATAGTTCAGATTCGCCTCTGTGACACGCACACGGTGAATCTTCGATTTCATTCTTTCGATAAACATAAGTTGGGGTGTTAGCTTACTTAATCTTGATGTTGTCGATAAGACGTATCTGGCCGGCCTGTACTGCGCAACAGCCCTGGATGCGCTCCGAGTCGCTCCAACGCTCCACCTTCTGCATCGTTGTGGCATCTACAGCCTCGAAGTAGATGGTCTTGAGCAGGGGGTTGCTGTCGATGGTCTTGATAACCCACGCGGTCAGCTCCTCGGGATTTAGCTCGGCCATCTTCTCGGCACACTGCTTAATGGTGGCGTAGATGTGAGGCGCAGCCTGACGATGCTCTGGGGTGAGCAACTCGTTGCGTGACGAGAGGGCCAGACCATCCTCGCCGCGTACTATGGCGCACTCCACAATCTCGATGTCGATGTTGAGCTGCTTGACCATGGCCTTGATGACGGCAATCTGCTGGAAGTCCTTCTCACCGAAGTATGCACGAGCGGGATTAACCAACGCAAAGAGGCGGCTTACAACCTGTGCCACGCCGTTGAAGTGTCCGGGGCGTGTGGCACCCTCCATCACCTTATCTATCTGGCCGAAGTCGAACTCGCGGGTGTCGGGCTCGGGGTAGATATCCTCCACCGAGGGCATGAAGACAACATCTGCACCGGCAGCCTCCAGAACGGCACAATCAGCCTCGGGGGTGCGGGGGTAGTTCTTCAAATCGTTCTTATCGTTGAACTGGGTGGGGTTGACAAAGACGCTCACAACGACCGTCTCATTCTCGCGGCGGGCACGCTCAACGAGTGAGCGGTGTCCGGCATGCAGGGCACCCATCGTAGGTACAAAACCGATGCCCTCACGGGGGCATGTGGCTAAAGCTGCCTTAAGGTCAGCTACTGTATTGACAATCTTCATTTGTTATGTTTGAAATGATGCGACAAAGTTACAAACTAAAATGAAGATAACAAGCAATGCCCCTAAAATTTTGAGCAAAAACGGACAATTGCCCTACAATTAGGCCACTTGCAGTGGCTTGGGGCTCTCCTATGGTCGTAGAGTTGCCCGATTTAGAGTTATTGGTATCCGATATAGAGCGTCACCCATCAAGCGACCACCATTCGTGGTGATCGGGTACGAATCGAGGAAGCGACCACGGTTGGTCAGCACCTCTACGGAGAGTCGTTTGTCGGCAATCTCCACGGGGTAGACGACCATCCATACGTCAAGTCGGCTGTCGGCCTCCACCTCTTCGAGTGAGCCTACGGCCTCGAGGCGACACTCCACCACGGGGCTGTATGCTTCGTGGCTACGCTCCACGCTACGCTCCAAGATGTTAAAGGTGCAGTCGCCCGCGAGGCTGTGCTCTGCGGTGGTTAGTGGAGTTTCGGGTGTAGAGCTGTCGCTGACGAATAACCTTACGGCATCGATAGTCCACCCCTTCGTATCGAAGAGTGCGACATCATATCCTATGCGAATGTTTATAACGGTGAAGAGGCTGGAGAACTCCATGCGTGCGCCTCTGGTGTCGGTGGCGGAGGCTGTTGCCACCTCAAGAAGATTTTTGCCTATGTGTTTGCCCCGCCTGTCGGACTGTATTTGCAGGGCTTCGATTGTGCCATGTAGCTCTCGGGGATCATCTCCTGCTACGGGCGAATAGGGTGAGTAGGCGTAGTAGGTGTAGTTGCCATTGCGTGGCGGTGAGTCGAACTGCCCGATGAACGAGGCTATCTCGGCGGCCGTGCCCGACTCGGATGTAAACGGGGTGTTGTGTGCATCTGTCGGGCCGGTGAGAAATACCCCTATCCTATCGCCCTTGTCCCACACTATCGAGTGGTCGCAGATGGATATCCGTTCCGTGGGGTCGGCCTCCCGCACATAGGCCCGTGTGCGCTCGTGTGAGGCGGTGATAATGCTCTCTCGGGCGCATAACCCCGAGGTGTAGTCCTCCCGATCGGAGATACATCCTGCAACAAACGGAGAGGCGGCCAGCAACCAAAGAAGTGATCTTGCTCTCATAGTCGTAAAGTTTTAAGTGTTAAACAGATACCGTGACGGACAGTGTGTTGTCCGTTCGGTTATGACCGGAGCAAAAAATATGCTAAAATCTATGGCTGTTGTGATCGAAAATAGAAAATTTGCGCAGGGTTAGTCGTTGCAGTGCGGGAGTGAGTTTCGAGGTGTGTAGCCCTCTGCGGTGAGCTCCCAGCAGTGGGTCTCCAGACCGTTGGTGATGACCATATATCGGCAGCCAACCACAGAGTTGTATCTAACCACCTGTGCCAGAACATCCCTGCCGAGCTTCACACCCGGCTCCTTGCACTCCACTATAAGGCGTGGCTGTGCATCGCAGCCTATGGCTACTATGTCGGCGCGTTGTGCCATGCCGTTGAGCTCCACGCAGTACTCCTCGATGAGCTGTTGTGGTGAGTAACCACACTCGGCGATAAGATACTCCACAACGTGGCGACGTACCCACTCCTCGGGCGTCAGCACCAGCCAGCGACCGCGCACCGCATCGAAGATCTCGGTGCGGCCACTCGGTGTGCGACGTGCGCGCAGACGTATTGCGGGAAAGTTAAGTGTAGGGTAGTCTGCCATATTGAAATTTTTCGTATCTTTGTGGCAAAGGTAAGAAAAAAATGGTAAAAACTATCAATGTTGAGGAGCGTGTATCTTTGGCACGCCAATATTTCGAGTCGGGCTACAACTGTGCACAAGCCGTGGTTATGGCCTTTAACGATGTTATGGGTATGGATCGTGATGCTGTGGCCAAGCTCGCAGCACCCTTTGGTGGTGGCATGGGCCGTATGCGCGAGGTGTGTGGCACGGTGAGCGGCATGACCATGCTGGCAGGTGCCATCTCGCCCTCGTTCGACCCCAAGAATATGGAGGAGCGCAAGGCCAACTATGCTCTTGTGCAGGAGTTTGCCGAGCAGTTCCGTAAGACGAATGGCGATATAGTGTGCCGACGACTTCTCGGCCTTGAGCCCCGCGAGGAGCAGAAGGAGACGGCTATGCCCTCGGAGCGCACGCCGGAGTACTATCGCAAGCGACCCTGCGTGGAGTATGTCGCTACTGCTGCCCGCATCGTTGGCGACTATTTGGCTAAGTAGCGACATCGGCCGATTCTCTGCTGCTGCTAAGAGTGGCATCTTTCAAGCTAATTTGAAAGGTGCCACTCTCTATTTTGCTAATTTATAGAACAGCCCTTAAGTCCTTTATACTTATCATTATAATTTGGGATTTGCAAACTCAACTTTCCCTAAACATAGCGATTGCACAGCGTTTGGCGATACTCTATCTTTGCAAACGAAAAACATAAATAAAATAAAGATGAAAAACACCTCCGAGCGCTTTGTGCACTACCTTATATATATAACAGTGCTACTATCTCCTGTAGTGGCGAGAGCTACTGAGCCTCCCTCGGAAGCGCAACCTTCGGTATTTGTCGAGGGCGTAGTTAAAGATAGCGAGGGTAAGCCGATACCCTATACCACGATATTTGTTGAGGGTACGACACGCGGTACAACGACCGATAATGATGGTCGCTATCGTCTGAAGGTCTTGGAGGGCGATATTATGCTTGTGGCGCAGATGCTCGGCTACGAGGAGGAGCGCACTATGCTCCCCGCAACGGCTGGTGAGTGCCATATTGTGGACTTTGCGCTGTCGCAATCATCGACAAACATAGACGAAGTTGTGGTCTCGGCATCGGGTGTAGGGCGACTACGACGCTCGGCGTTCAATGCCGTAGCGGTAGATACGCGCTCGCTGATGAATACCTCGAAGAACCTCTCGGATGCGCTGTCGCGTGCTCCCGGACTAAAGGTGCGCGAGTCGGGCGGTGTAGGCTCCGACCTATCACTCTCGGTCGATGGCTTTTCGGGCAAGCATATCAAGATTTTTATAGATGGTGTGCCGCAGGAGGGTGTCGGTGCGGCATTTTCGCTCAATAATATCCCTGCGGGCTATGCTGACCGCATTGAGGTATATCGCGGTGTTGTCCCCGTTGGCTTTGGTGCCGATGCTTTGGGCGGTGTGGTAAACATCGTTACCAATAAGTCGCGTCGCACTTGGTTTGCAGATGTAGCCTACTCGTTTGGCTCATTCAACACTCACCGCTCATCGGTAAATGCGGGGCAGACACTCGACAACGGCTTCATGTGGGAGGTATACGCCTTTCAGAACTACTCTGACAACAACTATCGTGTAGATGCCCCTGTTGAGGACTTCGTTACAGGACGCATAGACCGCTCGAAACTTGAAAGTGTGGAGCGTTTCAACGACACCTACCACAACGAGAGTGCCGTTGCAAAGGTTGGCGTTGTGGGTAAGAGGTGGGCTGACCGCCTTGTCCTCTCGATGAACTACTCGCAGTTCGACAAAGAGATACAGACGGGTGTGCGTCAGGAGATTGTCTATGGCGACAAGCGTCGTCGTGGCCACTCGTTGATGCCCTCGTTGGAGTATGTCAACCACAACCTATTTGTCGAGGGTCTCGACCTCACGGTAACGGCAAACTACAACCGTAATGTAACGACAAACATCGATACAGCGCAGTATAAATATAACTGGCGCGGTGAGACAAAGCGCCTAAACTCTCCCGGCGAGCAGTCGTACCAGCATACACGCTCCGATAATGACAACTGGAACGCTACGGCAACGCTCAACTATCGACTTGGCAAGGCGCACACCTTCACGCTCAACCATGTGTTCAATGCCTTCCACCGCGCAAACACCTCGCTCCTTGCCAAGGAGGCAGAGCGTGATGCCATCGACAAGCAGACGATGAAGAACATTACGGGTCTGCAGTATCGTCTTGCACCCTCGGAGCGTTGGAATGCCTCTCTCTTTGCCAAGTATTACGCTATGGATGTTGCAGGCCCTATAGCCACAGATAGTAATGCTACGGAGTTTGTGCGCACCACACGCCACGAGGATGCCTTGGGCTATGGTGCTGCTGGAACGCTCTTTATTCTTCCGGTGCTTCAGGCAAAACTATCCTACGAGCGTGCCTATCGCCTACCCACCATCGAGGAGATGTTTGGTAACGAGGACCTCGAAATGGGCGACATAGGCATACGCCCTGAAAAGAGCGATAACCTAAACTTCAACCTCAGTTACTCAGGGCGCTATGGCGATAGTGGTAAGCACGGCTTATACCTCGAAGTGGGTGTTGTGTGGCGCAATACCGATGACTACATACAGCGCAATATCGTGGATCTGAGTGGCGGTAAGTCGGCAGCAAGCTACATAAACTATGGCAAGGTGCTCACCTTGGGTACGAACTTTACGGCACGATACACCTTCTCGAAGTGGCTGTCGGTGGGTGGTAACTTCACCTATATGGATGTGCGCGACAATATGCCCATAGCCATTGGCACTTCGTCGATGCCCAACCTCGGATACAAGGACCGTATGCCCAATATACCATACCTCTTTGCCGACTTCGACATTATGTTCACTTGGCACGACTGCATCTGGCGCGGTAACACCCTCACGCTTAGCTACGACAACCAGTATCTGCATCGCTTCTACTACTACTCGTCGCGCGTAGGCTCGAACAAAGATGACTATATGGTCCCCAGTCAGTTCTCGCACAACATAACGCTAAGCTACTCGATAAAGGGTGGGCGATATAACCTCTCGGTGGAGTGCCGCAACCTCACCAACGAGAAGCTGTACGATAACTTCAGCCTGCAAAAGGCGGGGCGTGCCTTCTATGGTCGCCTGCGTATAGCCTTCGGTGGCCGATAACCAAAGATATTAGTATTAACAAAATAAAAACAAGATGAAAAAGAGACTTTTTTTTAATTCGTTGCTCGCCCTAATTGCTGTTGCGGGTATGGCAGCTTGTCAAAATGAGAGTGATACAGCAACTCCTATGCCCGATAGTGAGCGACCCTATGTTATCGCATCGCAGGGCACATTCTCGAATACTACGACACACGCTCTGCTTACTGCCGAGTCGTTGGATGGGGGTAGTGTCGGTATGGAGAACGGATTGGTGAATGATGGCGCTTCGTACTGGGTCTTCTGGAAGGATAAGTATCTCTATGGCCTAACCTATAATCAGGGTAATGCGGGCACTACACGCTCATATGTTATGAACAGCGACTTTACGCTCTCGGCACGCCCTGCTGAGTATGCCGTACGCCGATTTACCACAGTGGGTGTCTACGATGACTATATTATGACCACATCTACGGGTGATGGCCCTCAGGAGTGGGCAGATGAGAATGGCTATTTGCCCAAGTCGATACTCGTTTCGCTCCTCGATGTTGAGGCTGAGACCTACGCCACGAATGATACGCTTGAGGAGCACTACCTTGCAGAGAATTACCTTGGCAATGGTGAGTTTGTAACACTCGCAGGTATCGAGGAGGTCGATGGAAAGATATTCTCCGTAGCTGTGCCTATGGGTCTTAGCCAGTATGGTGTTAAGGCCGAGGGTGGCAAGTGGGTAAAGGAGGGCAACGAGGACCTTGTGAAGAAAGAGGCTGGAGGCTCAGGCTCAGGCTCATACAAGGAGGGTGAGCTACAATGGACACAGTACCCCGATGAGTGCTGGGTGGCCATCTTTGACGATGAGAGCCTTAGCTCTAAGCGCCTTATTCGCACCGATAAGATAAGTTATGCTTGTGGTCGCAACAAGTCGCAGTACTATCAGATGATTTGGGAGGCCGAAGATGGCAATATATATCTGTTTTCGCCCTCTTACGCTAAGACAATGAGCGATGAGCGACAGAGAACAACCCTCCCTGCGGGTGTTGTGCGTATCGCAAAGGGCACTGAGGAGTTTGATGCCTCGTACTATGTAAACATCGAGGAGCTATCCGATGGTCGCGGTTTCTTGCGCACTTGGCCTATTGGGGGCACAAAGTTCCTGATGCTTATGTACGACAGCGCCCTTACCCCCTCGAAGACGATGAAGGCTAACCAGCTTGCTATCTTCGATGCCGAGGCTGCTACTTTCAAGGAGGTTACGGGTCTCCCTGCAGCAGATATTATCTCAGGCTTCGGTAACACTCCCTACGCTGAGGGTGGCAAGGCCTACATCGCTGTAACAACAACAGAGGGCTATCCTGCGGTATATGTTATTGATAGCGATACGGCAGTGGCAACGAAAGGCCTAACAGTTGAAGCCACGCAGATAAGCGCTATCGGTCGTATGATGCCTTTATAATTGAGCAATGAGAACCTTTCTAAAACAGATACACATCTGGCTCTCCATACCCTTTGGGCTTGTTATTTCGGTGATATGCTTTAGCGGAGCGATGCTTATCTTCGAGCCAGAGATTACCGCCAAGGTGCAGAGCAACTACCAGCGCGTTGAGCGTGTAGGTGTTGCACCGCTACCCCTCGATGAGCTATTACGCAGTGTAGAGCCTACGCTAAAGGAGGGGCAAGGCATAACGGGTGTAACCATCTTCGACGATAAGGAGCTATGCTACAAGGTATCGCTTTCGGAGCCTAAGCACGCAGCGACATATATCGACCAATATAGTGGCGAGGTGAAGGGTCAGCCAGAGAGGTTGTCTTTCTTTCGCACGATGTTCCGCCTGCATCGCTGGTTGATGGACGACCGCCCTGATGATAACAACGCCATATTCTGGGGTAAGATGATAGTTGGAGTCAGCACCTTGATGTTTATATTCATCGTCATTAGCGGCATCTTTATATGGATACCCAAGAGCATCAAGGCGCTCAAAAACCGCACTCAGATAGCTCTGCGTAAGGGGTGGCACCGCTTCTTCTATGACCTACATGTTGCCGGAGGTATCTACGCCACGCTACTGCTTTTGGCTATGGCGCTAACTGGACTTACTTGGTCCTTTGAGTGGTATCGTAACGACTTTTACCGCCTCTTCGGTGTCGAGGTGGAGGCTAAGAGCAACGCCCCTCAAAAGGGCGAGAAAGAGGGTAGACGCGCGCGAGAGGATAACGCCTACATATCGTGGGAGCGTGCCTATCGCAACACGCTGGATATTGTTGGCAGTGCGGAGAAGATGACTATCGCCAAAGGCTCGGTAAGCGTGCCTTGCGAGGGCTGGGGTAATCAGCGTGCAGCGGACAAATACTCCTTCGATGAGGCATCGGGCGAAGTCATTGCCAAGGAGCTTTATGCCGACTCGGAGCGTTCGCGTAAGGTGCGAGGCTGGATATACTCCGTACATGTGGGCAACTGGGGTGGTATGCTGACACGCATCCTCTGGTTCTTGGCTGCGATGCTTGGCGCTACGCTGCCTCTCACGGGCTATTATCTATGGATTAAGCGCAAGTTTATACGAAAAAGAGCGAGGCTTTAGCACGCTCGGCGGATAATCTTTTGCTTGGTTTGCTCAATGCCCCGAAAAAAGTAACGGACACCCCGCGAAGGAGGTGTCCGTTGCTTTTTATTGTTTCGGGATTACTACTTAGCGTAAGTAATCTTATCTATACGATATGAACCATTTGTACCTGTCGCAGGCATATCGTATTCAAGTTTGTAGAATAGCTCTGTTGCAGGAGCTGTGATGCTGTATACAACCTCGCCAACTGCCAAAGTAGCTGTTACCTCCTCAACAACATTCGTAAACTCCTCGTCAGAAGCAACGATAAGCTTAGCCGAATTCATCTCGGTATCTACCTGTGTGAAGTTTACCTTAACAGCCGATACAGCGTAGGGCATAGCTACCTTATTGACTACGGTAGCTACCGAATCGTTAGCCTTGCGCCCCATTCTGATAGCTGTCCAGCTGTTGCTCTCCTGACCATTGTTGAAGTTTGAGAACTCAAAAGGATAGCTCTCATCCAAGGTGATGGTAAAGCTTGCGATGTATGAGTTGGTGTATGCAGATGGGTTGCCAGGGAAGGTGATAGACATCTCGGCAATATCATCAGGGTTAATCCACTCCTCCATATAGAACTTAGCATCAACCATTGAGAAGTAGATGTTGTATGCACCATCCTCACCTACGAACTTCATATTGCCACCATTGTTGTAGGTGGTGTAGGTCTCGCCAACATTTACATCGCAAGCTGAGCCATAGCTCAAATCCCAACTGCCATCGGCACGGAACTTAAACTCATCGCCGTTAGCCAACGAAACATTCTTTACATAAGCCCAGTCGCCCTCGATAGTCATCGCTACATCGGTGCCCCAACCTGAACCTGCGAATGAGCCGATAAGACCCCAAGTGTGCTCCTTAAGACCCTCGATTACAACAACGGGATCGCCACCATCGGTAGCATCAGCATACTCCTTACCGGGAGTTACGAGTGCTACACGCTCGTTAGCAAGGTCGAAGTATACATCATAAGTGCCATATGCCATAGGTGTGATATTCTGGCTACCAGCACCATTGACCAAGGTGTAGTACTTGTCGGCATAGATCTTGCCACCTACCGAAAGGCCATAGTTCTTGGCATCGTTCCACTCGTTATTAGCGCGAATCTTGAAAGCGCCCGAAGCAATCTCAACATTGTAAGCTACGAAGAGGTTGTCGCCCTTCCAAGTGTTGTACATAACAACATCGGGAACTGCCCAGCCATTCAAGTCGCCAACTACGCCCCACTCCGAAGCTGTCTCAACGAAGGGTACAAGCTCTACAAAGATAGCGTTCTTGCCCTGAGGTGAGCCGCTGTATGATGCGCGAATAGTCTGTACAGTGATAGTGTCGCCAATCTTTGCGCCAGACTCTTCCCAGTACTTATCTGTACCTTCGGGGCTGTAAAGGCCATAGATAAGAACCTCACCAGTCGAATCTTTAAGATAGAAGTTGCCGTAAAGAGTATCGTTTGAGTTGTTCTCACGATACATGCGGGTAATAACACCTGTAAGCTCATACATTGTAGAGTTGTCCTCAGCAGCTGCCAAGAACTCAGCAACGGTCACCTTCTGTGCCTCCACAACGGGCTCCTCGCCATCAACATGGCTAACATATACGCCATCGTTTACCTGAGCTTTGCCGTTGTGCTCGCCGCGTGTACCAGTGATGGTGATGGTGTCACCTACATTGAGGTTCTCGCCACCTGTCCAGTCGATACCCGACTCGCCAAAGTCAAGACCATATACCAAAACCTCGCCACTCTCATCCTTGAGGTAGAAGTTGCCATACTGAGTATTGGTGATAGAGGTAATCACGCCAGTAAGCTGGTAGGTCTCGCCATCGCCAACCGATGCCTCCAAGAACTCAGCAACTGAAACGCTCTTAGGACCAACAGGCTCAGCCTCGGTAGTGACAGTTACAGATGCAGCCTCCGAAGCACCATAGATATTCTCATCGGCAGGAATTGCTACAACCGAGAATGTGTACTCAGTCTCGAAGTCGCCAGTATAGGTGTAGCTAAGCTCCTCGGTGATTACGGGCATCTCGGTGCCTACTGATATGCTGTAAGCGGCAGCATTCTCTACGGCCTCCCACGAAAGAGTAACAACATTACCCTCTACCTTGGCATCAACAACGGGAGTAGCAAGCTGAACCAAGCCCTCCTGAATGATAGAATACTTAACGCACAAAGCGGGGTTGTTCTTAGCCTCAAGCAATACTGTAGCCTCACGCTGTACGCCCTCGTTAGCCTCGATATTGAGTGTCAGGCTCTTCTTCTCAACTACGGTACGGGTGGCCTCTGCAACGCTAATCCAAGTAGCCTCCTCAGGGATAACTACATTAACCTCCTCGTTTGAGATAAATGCCAACTCAACCTCGCCACCAGCTGCGGGAGCCTCAATAGTGGTGTTTGCCTCAAATGAGATAGCATCCGCAGTGATGGTGATGCTACGCATAATTACGCGGGTCTCGTCACCAACAAATACAAGAACCTTGCTCTCGCCCTCGTTCTCGCCTACGGTGATGTTGATAACACCTGTGTTACCCTCACCCTTGACAACCTCGACATCTGCAACATTCTTAGCTGCGATAGCCTCAACCTCAACTCTTTCGGCAACGGTATCTACGGTGTAGCTAACCTCGAAGATGCCACCAGCGTTCAACGCCGAGAACTCGATGTCAAGAGGAGTAACCTTGGCAATGGTGATAACCTGGTCGTCAGAGAGCTTGAAGTATACGCACTTCTCATCCTCGGTAACCTCGATGGGGTTAGCAACTACAACATCGCCCTCGGCAACAACGCCAAGCTCAACCCAAGTTGCGCCCTCGTCGTAAGATACAAACCACTTGTTGTCCTCAATCTTGAGCTGTGGAGTTACGCCATCGTTACCATTAGCGCCATCTGCACCGTTGGCACCATCGTTGCCATCTGCACCATTAGCACCATCGCTACCTACGGCCTTAATCTTGTTGCCGTTGGCATCTGTCAACCACTCACCGTTCACGGTCCAGTAGTATACGCCATCCTCCTCAGCAACGCCGATTACGGGTGTCTGGCCATCAGCACCGTCAGCACCGTCAGCACCATTTGCACCATCGTTGCCGTTAGCGCCATCCTTACCATTCTTGATGGTGATAGAGTCGCCCTTAGCGAAGTTGATGGTATAACCGTCCTCGTTCTCAACAACATCAACGATGTAGTCGTGCTTCTCCAACGCCTCGACGATGCCCTGCAACGCCTCGATGTTGGTGTTCATGTTTGTGCACAACTCCTCAAGGGCCTTGATGCGCTCCTCGTGGTCGTTGAGCTTGTTCCAGATGGGTGTATCGTCATATGAGCAAGACGATACCACCAATGCAACCACAAAGGCTGCAAAAGCAAAAAGTTTTCTCATAATGTTAATTATTAAAAGTGTTGTTTGTCATCTTCGTTGCGTTCAAGTCACGCAAAATTAAGCATTATTTCTGAATTGGTCAAGATTTAGCGACCACTTTACTGCTATTTGAGCGGAAATAAAAAAACGGACATCTGGTGTGATGTCCGTTGAAATTGGTTGGTAGAATATTGCTTCAACCATTAGTAGCAGAATACCTTCTCCCTCGATACAATCTCGACTGTGCCGAGTGTCGAGAGGTAGTTCAGGTCGATGTCGTTGGGATCGCCAAGTATGATATATGTATAGGTGCGATCCTTGATCCACTCCTGCTGGAAGGCAACAACATCGTCGAGCGTAAGCCTCTTGGCCTCCTCGTATGCCGCTTTGGCGCGGTCGTCGCTAACGCCCATAAGCTCGTTGCGGAGGAATGTGCCGAGCACGGCACGACCATCGGCACGGCGTGCCTCAACACTCTTCAGGTAGCTCTCCTTGGCAAGTGCGAAGGCGTTATCCGATACGGGCATGTTGTTCACGATGTCGGCAAATGCCTCGATGGCCTGCTGCACCTTGTCGTTCTGCGTGGCGATATAGGTGGTGAAGTAGTAGGGCATGCCTGCCTCGTAACCCTCGTACAAGCCTGCCGCTGCCGAGTATGCCAAGCCACGAGCCTCGCGCATCTCCTGGAAGACGATAGAGTTCATGCCGCCCGAGAAGTAGCTGTTGTAGAGCTCGATTATTGCATCGTTCTCCACCGAGAATATCTCGCCACGGTTAGATATCTGGCGATAGTAGACCTGCTTGGCGGGGTAGGGAAGGATGATAACACGATTTTCGGCAGTGGGCAATATCTCGCGCTTAACCTTCATACCATCGGTTGAGATGGGCTGTTCGGATATGGCGTGGTGCTCGGTGATAACCTCGGCGATAGCCTCAAGCGAAGCGGGGCCGTAGTATGTCACGCGGTGCTCCAGATCGAAGAGACGGGCAACGCGCTCCAAAAGCTCCTCACTTGTGAGTGCCTGAACCTCGTCATTCGACAATGTTATGCGGTCGATAAACTCGCCGCCATAGAGCGCATACTGCGTAAGTGCCGAGAAGTTGGTCTGCTGGTTGAAGAGGCGGTTGTGGCGATTCTTCAGGAAGCTGTCCTTATAGTTTTGGAGTATTGCCTCATCGCCCACGAGGTTGCGCAAGTAGCCCTCGACAAGAGCCATCGTCGCCTCCATGTTCTCCTGCAAGCCGCTGATGTTGATCGTTGTCTGGTTGTTGCTTACCGATACATACATCGACGATGCGAGCTTGTACATCTGTGCCTTAAACTCCTCCAACGACATATCCTGCGAGCCGAGCAACGCTGCGTAGCCGCGAGCGATGCTCATTGCGGGGTCGTAGTCGTTGCCAAGGTCGAAGGTGTACGAAAGCTCGAAGAGGTCGTTAAACTCATTCTTCGCATAGAGCAGCTCAACGCCATCGGCCAACGCCTTGCGTGACATATCCTCGTCGAAGTTGATGAACTCGGCCTTCAGAGGCTCTACAACGCTATTCTGCACCTCCTCCAAGAATGTAGAGCGTGCATCGCGGTTGGTCGAGATAGGCG
>CALGRZ010000124.1 GCA_937880705.1 uncultured Alistipes sp. | reverse complement strand
TCTTCGAGAAGGGCCTGCTCTATAAGGGTTACACCATTCAGCCCTACTCGCCCGCCGCAGGTACAGGTCTGTCGACCCACGAGCTTAACCAGCCCGGCTGCTACCGCGACGTTAAGGATACGACCTGCACCGCGCAGTTCCGTATTCTCGACCCCAAGGCCGAGATGGAGGGCTGGGGTACGCCTGTGTTCCTGGCCTGGACCACCACGCCCTGGACACTGCCCTCGAATACTGCCCTCTGCGTAGGCCCCAAAATCGACTACCTGGCTGTACGCAGCTACAACCCCTACACCTCGGAGAAGATTACGGCCGTTGTTGCCGAGCCTCTGCTCTACTCGATCTTCAACAAGAAGGCCGAGGAGCTTAAGTTGGAGGAGTACAAGGCCGGCGACAAGCTCATCCCCTTTGAGGTTGTGGGCAAGTGGCGTGGTACCGAGCTTGAGGGTATGCACTACGAGCAGCTGCTGCCCTGGGTTAAGCCTGTTGAGGCTACCGAGGATGGCGAGTGGAAGGAGGCTGCCGACAAGGCCTTCCGCGTAATCTTGGGTGACTATGTTACCACCGAGGATGGTACCGGTATCGTACATATCGCCCCCACCTTTGGTGCCGACGATGCCTTCGTAGCTCGTCAGGCCGGCATCCCCTCGCTGTTTATGATCAACAAGCGTGGCGAGACCCGCCCCATGGTTGACTTTACGGGTAAGTTCTACCTCACCGAGGAGCTCGACGAGAGGTTCCTCGCGGAGTGCGTTGCCGACTCATACAAGGAGTACGAGGGCCGCTGGGTGAAGAATGCCTACGACCCCCAGTTCACTGTTGAGGGTCGCTACGACGACAAGGCTGCTGCCGCTGCCGAGAACCTCGACATCTACATCTCGATTAAGCTCAAGGAGGCCAACAAGGTCTTCAAGATCGAGAAGCATACCCACAACTACCCCCACTGCTGGCGTACCGACAAGCCTGTGCTGTACTACCCTCTGGACTCATGGTTTATCCGCACTACGGCACTTCGTGAGCGCATGATGGAGCTCAACAAGACCATCTACTGGAAGCCCGAGTCTACGGGTACAGGTCGCTTTGGCAAGTGGCTGGAGAACATCAACGACTGGAACCTCTCGCGTTCACGCTTCTGGGGTACACCTCTGCCCATCTGGGCTACGGAGGATCGCTCGGAGCTGAAGTGCATCGGCTCTATCGAGGAGCTTGTTGGCGAGATTGAGAAGGCCGTTGCTGCGGGTGTGATGAAGGAGAACCCCTACAAGAACTTCAAGGTGGGTGACATGTCGAAGGAGAACTACTCTACCGATGTCATCGACCTGCACCGTCCCTATGTGGACAATATCGTACTGCTCTCATCGAAGGGTGAGCCTATGCGTCGTGAGCCCGACCTTATCGACGTATGGTTCGACTCGGGTGCCATGCCCTATGCACAGGTACACTACCCCTTCGAGAATAAGGAGGGCTTCGACCAGGTATATCCTTCAGACTTCATCGCCGAGGGTGTAGACCAGACCCGTGGTTGGTTCTATACGCTGCATGCCATCGCTGTGATGCTCTTCGACTCGGTAGCCTTCAAGAATATCATCTCTAATGGTCTGGTGCTGGACAAGAACGGCAATAAGATGTCGAAGCGTCTGGGCAATGCCGTAGACCCCTTCGAGGTGCTTAAGAAGTATGGTGCCGATGCCACACGCTGGTATATGATCTCTAACTCGCAGCCTTGGGATAACCTTAAGTTTGATGTCGATGGCGTTGATGAGTGCCGCCGTAAGTTCTTCGGCACGCTCTACAACACCTACTCGTTCTTCGCCCTCTATGCCAATATCGACGGCTTCACGGGCAAGGAGGCCGAGGTTGCCATCGAGAAGCGTCCCGAGATTGACCGATGGATACTCTCGGAGCTGAACTCGCTTATCAAGGATGTTACCGCCTCACTCGAGGACTACGACCCCACGCCTGCAGCACGTCGCATCGACCAGTTTGTTAACGAGAACCTCTCTAACTGGTATGTGCGCCTCAACCGTAAGCGTTTCTGGGGTGGTGAGCTTACCGACGATAAGCTGGCTGCCTACCAGACCCTCTACACCTGTCTGGAGACCGTAGCTATGCTTGCTGCGCCCATCGCACCCTTCATCACCGACCGCATCTTCACCGACCTCAATGCTGTCAGCGGTCGCCACAGCGACGAGAGTGTACACCTCGCCGAGTACCCCAAGTGCAATGAGCAGCTCATTGACAGCGACTTGGAGAAGATGATGTCGTTGGCACAGCGTGCCTCATCTATGGTGCTTGCACTGCGCCGCAAGGTCAATATCAAGGTACGTCAGCCGCTGCAGAAGATCATCATCCCCGTGCTGGACAAGGATATGGCCAAGCATATCGATGCTGTACGTCAGCTCATCATGGGCGAGGTCAACGTCAAGGATATCGAGCTTATCTCGGATACTACGGGTATCATCACCAAGCGTATCAAGCCCAACTTCAAGACCCTCGGTCCGAAGTATGGCAAGTATATGAAGCAGATTGCCGCCCTTGTAGCCTCATTCAGCCAGGAGCAGATTGCCGCTGTGGAGAACGATGCCGAGACCATCCTTACCATTGATGGTGAGCAGCTTACCACTACGGCTGCCGACTATGAGATCACCTCGGAGGATATGCCCGGCTGGTTGGTTGCCTCGGAGGGCAAGCTCACCGTGGCTCTGGATATCACCATCACCGATGAGCTGCGCCGCGAGGGTGTTGCCCGCGAGTTGGTTAACCGCATCCAGAATATCCGTAAGGAGTCGGGCTTCGAGGTTACGGACAAGATCCGTGTCGAGATTGAGTCTACGGATCTCACCGCTCCTGCCGTGGAGAGCTTCGCAGAGTATATTGCACAGCAGACCCTCTCGTTGGAGGTCAAGGCTGTCAAGGAGCCTGCGGGTGACTTCGTTGTCGACTCTGATATCGACGAGGCACCTTTGAAGATTGCCGTGACAAAGGCATAAGTCTAATCTTCACAAAAAATAGTGCGTACCTTTCGGGGATACGCACTATTTTTTTACATCTATAAGGGGCGTCAGCTGAACTGTGTCAAGGCTGTTAGATAAATTCGAATTTACTTACTTGTTAACCATTCCATCTTTGTTAGGCAAGTAATGTGTTCCGT
>CALGRZ010000123.1 GCA_937880705.1 uncultured Alistipes sp. | reverse complement strand
GCACATATCGCTCTTGGCAGCCCAGCCCAGAGGCACACGCACCAGCACCGAGCGGTTGCGGTCACCCCAGCAGATGTTCGTGGGGGCCTCCTGATGGGGTACCAGACGGAAGTACGACGTGGGGTTGGTGTTACCAAAGGCCGTAATCGAGGGTGCCAGCTCCATCATACCGGCGATAGCCTTGCGAGCGGTCTCGGACAAGACGCCATTTTCCAACATCATATTCTTACCATCCTTGACGATACGCATGTGGATATGCAGACCCGAACCAGCCTTACCCGCCGTGATCTTGGGTGCGAAGGTGACCTCATAGCCATACTTATATCCAAGGTTGCGAATGATCCACTTGGCAATCATCAGCTGATCGGCAGCATCCAGAGCGTTGACGGGCAGGAACTCGATCTCGTTCTGCTCGTAGATAAGCTCATCGAGCGTAAAGTTACCCACCTCGGAGTGTCCATACTTAATCTGGCCACCCGCCTGGGCGATGTATGCCATGCACTCGGTACGGAACTCGTTGAACTTGGCAAAGGGTGCCGACTCGTGGTAGCCGCGCTGGTCCGTAGCGGGGAACATGCCGCTATCGGGGGCTATGACATAGTACTCCAACTCGCCCATAGCCTGGAACTCCATGCCTGTAACCTCGCGGAAGGCCTCACAAGCCTTGAGCAGTGTATAGCGCGGTGAGCTGGCCAGAGGCTCGCCATCCTTATTGAAGAACGAGCAGAGCATCGAGAGTGTGGGCAGCTCGGCAAAGGGATCCAGAAATGCGGTGGCAAAGCGAGGTACCACATAGAGGTCGCTGCTGCCGGCCTCGATGAAGGGGAAGAGGCTCGAGCCATCGACACGCTCGCCACAGGTGAGAATAGCATCAAGGTACTCAAGGCTGTTAATCACGAAGTTAAGCGTCTTAAGACGACCATCGGCCGCAGGATACATAAAGTTGACCATGCGGATATTGTTCTCGACGATATACTTAACAATATCAGACTTGGTGAACTCCTTCGACGGCTTGCCCAAGAAGGCAGATACCTTATTGGGGTTGAGTGCTGATGCGTAATTCATAATCTTATGTTTTAGATGATCTATAAAAGAGTGAGTGGCCTACTCACGATTCTCGGCCACCCAACGTGTAAGCTCCACAAAGTCGGCCACCGACAGCTGCTCGGCACGCATAGCAAAGAAGCGATGCTCACGACCACCAAAAGCTCCAAACACCGCCTTAAGCGAGTTGCGCAACATCTTGCGACGTTGGCCAAACGATGCCTTGACAACCTTGATGAAGAGTGCCTCGTCGCAGTCCAACGACTTCACATTGTTGCGCACCAGACGCACCACAGCACTCTTAACCTTTGGGGGTGGGTTAAAGACCTTCTCGCCGACGGTGAAGAGGTACTCGATGTCGTACCACGCCTGAAGCAGCACGCTTAAGATGCCATACTCCTTCGAGCCGGGGGGCTCGGCAAGGCGTACCGCAACCTCGCGCTGTATCATACCAACGCACTCGGGTACAATATCGCGGTTCTCGAGTATTTTGAAGTATATCTGCGACGAGATATTGTAGGGGAAGTTACCGATGATCTTGAGCCTCGAGCCATACTCCGCCCTTAGGTCCATCTTCAGGAAGTCGCCCTCGGTGAGGCGCGGTGCGAAGTCGGGATAGTGGGCGTGGAGATACTCCACCGACTCGC
>CALGRZ010000122.1 GCA_937880705.1 uncultured Alistipes sp. | reverse complement strand
GCCGCTGCAAGGCGTGCGATAGGCACACGGAAAGGCGAGCAGCTTACATAGTTCAGACCTGCGTGGTGGCAGAACTCTACCGATGAGGGCTCACCGCCGTGCTCACCGCAGATACCGCACTTCAGGTCGGGACGAGTGGTGCGACCCTTGAAGACAGCCTCGCGGATAAGCTGACCTACACCATTGCGATCCAAGATCTTGAAGGGATCGTTCTTGAGGATATTTCTCTCGAGGTAGATGGGCAGGAACTTGGCGATATCGTCACGCGAGAAGCCAAGAGTCATCTGCGTAAGGTCGTTGGTACCGAACGAGAAGAACTCGGCAACCTCGGCGATCTGGTTGGCGGTAACAGCAGCACGAGGAACCTCGATCATAGTACCTACGAGGTAGTCGATGCGGTCGTTACGCTCGGCAAATACAGCCTCGGCAGTCTTGTCGATGATGTTCTTCTGGTAGCGGAGCTCCTTGTGGTTACCAACCAGGGGAACCATGATCTCAACCTTAACGGGAGTACCGGCAGCCTTCACGTTCATAGCAGCCTCGATGATGGCGCGTGCCTGCATCTCGGTGATCTCGGGGTAGGTGTTACCCAGACGGCAACCACGGTGGCCGAGCATGGGGTTAACCTCGTGCAGAGCCTCTACCTTGGCAACAACCTTCTCGAAGGGGATGCCCATGGCCTCGGCCATATCGCGCTGATCCTTCTCGGTGTTGGGTGCGAACTCGTGCAAGGGGGGATCCAGCAGACGAACGATAACGGGGTAGCCGTTCATAACCTTGAACAGACCCTCGAAGTCGCCACGCTGCATGGGCAGCAACTTGGCCAGAGCCACGCGACGGCCGGCCTCGTCGTCAGAGAGAATCATCTCGCGGATGGCCTTGATGCGGTCACCCTCGAAGAACATATGCTCGGTACGGCACAGACCGATACCCTGTGCACCGAAGGCAAATGCCTGCTCTGCATCGCGGGGAGTGTCGGCGTTGGCACGCACGTTCATTGTTGAGTACTTGCCTGCAAGCTCCATCAGCTGACCGAAGTCGCCATCGAGGTTTGCAGCCTGTGTAGCCACCTCACCGAGGTAAACCTCACCGGTTGAACCGTTCAGCGAGATCCAGTCACCCTCCTTGATGGTGTAGCCGTTAACCTTGATCGTGCGAGCCTTGTAGTCGATCTCGAGCTCACCGGCACCCGATACGCAGCACTTACCCATACCACGAGCCACAACGGCAGCGTGTGAGGTCATACCACCACGGGCGGTGAGGATACCGGCAGCATCCAACATACCCTTCAAGTCCTCGGGTGAGGTCTCGATACGAACCAGAATAGCCTTCTGGCCGGTGGCGTTGAGGTGCTTCTCGGCATCATCGGCGAAGAATACTACGGGACCTGTTGCAGCACCGGGAGATGCGGGCAGACCCTTAACGATAACCTTTGCATTCTTGATAGCCTTCTTGTCGAATACGGGGTGCAGAAGCTCATCCAGCTTCTCGGGCTCGCAACGCAATACGGCAGTCTTCTCGTCGATAAGGCCCTCGCGGAGCATATCCATGGCGATCTTCACCATCGCAGCACCGGTACGCTTACCGTTACGGCACTGGAGCATCCAGAGCTTACCATCCTGGATGGTGAACTCGATATCCTGCATATCGGTGAAGTACTGCTCGAGGTGGTGCTGAATACCATTCAGCTCGGCATATACATCGGGCATAACCTCCTCGAGTGAGGGGTACTTCGACTTACGCTCCTCCTCCGAGATGTTCTGCGCTGCAGCCCAACGCTTCGAACCCTCGATGGTAATCTGCTGGGGAGTACGGATACCTGCTACCACATCCTCGCCCTGTGCGTTGATGAGGTACTCGCCGTTGAAGATGTTCTCACCCGTAGCGGCATCACGCGAGAAGGCAACACCGGTAGCAGAGTTATCACCCATGTTACCGAATACCATCGCCTGTACCGAAACTGCTGTACCCCACTCCTCGGGGATGTTGTTGAGCTTACGGTAGAGGATGGCGCGCTCGTTCATCCATGAGCCGAATACGGCGCAGATAGCACCCCAGAGCTGATCCCATGCGCTGGTGGGGAACTCCTTGCCGGTCTGATCCTTGATAGCCTTCTTGAAGGCTGCTACGAGCTCCTTGAGGTCGTCGGTAGTAAGGTCGGTATCGGCCTTAACACCGCGCTTCTCCTTCTGGGCCTCGATGATAACCTCGAAGGGGTCGTGATCCTCCTTCGACTGGGGCTTCATGTCGAGAACCACGTCGCCGTACATCTGTACAAAACGACGGTATGAGTCCCAAGCAAAACGGGGGTTACCCGAGAGCTTCGATACAGCCTCAACAGCCTCGTCGTTCATACCGAGGTTGAGGATGGTATCCATCATACCGGGCATTGAGGCGCGAGCACCCGAACGTACCGATACCAGAAGAGGAAGGTTCTGATCGCCAAACTTGCGGCCGGTGAGCTTCTCGATATTCTTGATAGCCGACTCAACCTCGGGACGAAGCAACTCGATAACCTTCTCCTTGCCCTGGGCATAATACTCTGTACATACATCGGTGGTGATGGTAAAGCCCGGAGGTACGGGAATACCGATCAGGTTCATCTCGGCCAGGTTGGCACCCTTACCGCCGAGCAACTCTCGCATCTTGCCATTACCCTCGGCCTCTTTGTTACCGAAGGTGTAGACACGTTTTACATCTGCCATAATCGTTTTGTTTTTTATTGTTAGAAATTAATAGTTTGCTAATAAATTGGTCTATACGTCGTGTAATAGCTTACAAAAGTAAATAAATTTTTTCTAAAGTACAAAAAGTAAGAGATAAATTCGGTGCCAAAGTGGCAAAAAATGATGCAATAATATGCGCATACACTCTTCGTGTGCGCATATTTGCTGTTGTGATAGGTGGAGGATGGCTGTTTGTCGGCCTCAAGACAAACGAGCAGATTAGCGGTCTATGACGCCGCTGCCGATGACTCTGTCGGCCTGATACCATGCGGCAAACTGACCCGCTGTGATGCCTCGCTGCGGCTCGTCAAAGAGGATGTAGAGTGCCTCCTCGGTCATGATCAGCTCGGCCTGTTGCAGTGGTTGACGGTAGCGTATGCGTACCTCGTAACGACGTCGCTGGCCTGCGCACATGCGCTCCGAAGGGTCGATCCAGTGCACCTCCTCGGGTGTGATGCGCAGGGCTCTGCGATAGAGTCCCGGGTGGTTGTCGCCCTCGCCGACATAGACAACATTCTCGTTGACGTCGGTGCCGATGACAAAGAGTGACTCCTTGCGACCACCGATGCCCAGACCCTTGCGCTGGCCTATGGTGTAGAAGTGGGCACCCTGATGTGTACCGATCTTTTTGCCATCCCTTACCGTGAGGCGGTATGGCTTCGAGAGGGTGTCGAGGTCGGCATCCTCGGCTATGGCGAAGCGCGGTGAGTGGGGTAGTATCTCGTGTACGTTGCCTATCTTTGCGGCGAGCTTCTGCTGCAGGAATACGGGCAGGTCGACCTTGCCCACAAAGCAGATGCCTTGTGAATCTTTGCGCTTGGCCGTAGCCAGACGTTGCTGCTCGGCGATGCGCCTGACCTCCGGCTTGAGCATATCGCCGATGGGGAACATGGCATAGGCGAGCTGCTCCTGCGATAGCTGGCACAGGAAGTAGCTCTGGTCCTTATTGGGGTCTGCGCCGGCAAGCAGACGGTAGCGGGTGTTGCCCTCCTCGTCGGTGTACTCCTCTTTGCGGCAGTAGTGGCCCGTAGCCACACGCTCGGCACCCAGCTTGAGGGCCTCTTTGAGGAATACATCAAACTTTATCTCGCGGTTGCACAGTACGTCGGGGTTGGGCGTGCGGCCACGCTCATACTCCGAAAACATGTAGTCCACAACCCTTGTGCGGTACTCGGCCGAGAGGTCAATATAGTGAAACTCAATGTCGAGGCGTTTGGCTACGAGCTCGGCAAAGACCTGGTCGTCGTACCATGGGCAGTCACCCTCGAGAGTGCCTGTGGTGTCGTGCCAATTGCGCATGAAGAGCCCTATGACCTCATGCCCCTGCTCCTTGAGCAGGTATGCGGCCACGGAGGAGTCCACGCCACCCGACAGTCCAACGACAACTCTCATCTATTTAGTGTGTTATATCTTTTACTTAATCAACTGCATGAACTCGTCGCGCGTGCGAGGATCAGAGAGGAATAGGCCGGTGAATGCCGATGTTGTGGTCACCGAACGCTGCTTCTCCACGCCACGCATCTGCATACATGTATGGCTCGCCTCGATGACGACTGCCACACCTGCGGGGTTGAGGGCCTGCTGTATGCTGTCACGGATCTGAACGGTAAGACGCTCCTGCACCTGCAGGCGACGTGCAAAGCACTCCACCACGCGGGCAATCTTCGACAGACCGGTGATATAGCCATTGGGGATGTATGCAACGTGAGCCTTGCCGATGAAGGGCAACATGTGGTGCTCGCATACCGAGAAGAGCTCAATATCCTTGACCAGCACCATCTGCTGGTACTCCTCCTTGAACATCGCCGACTGGAGTATGGCGATGGGATCCTGACCGTAGCCCTTTGTGATAAACGACATGGCCTTGGCTACGCGCTCGGGAGTCTTGATAAGGCCCTCACGCTCGGGGTCCTCGCCCAGCAGTCGCAATATCTCGCGATAGTGTGACATGAGTTGCTCGATGCGCTCGCTGTCGTATATATCTTCGCGGCGATAGTTGGTAATAATTTCGCTCATATATTGTATACGTTTAATTATACAAAGGTAAAAAAAGTATTTATATATACAAAAGTGAGTGGCTAAAAAGGCATGTTTTGTCGTTGTGCTTGTCCTCAAAATCACTATTTACGCCAAGTAAACCGCGTTTTTGGTTGAGCCGGCAAGCCTTAAACGTCGCTCTTTTTAGCCACTCGCTATGGTTGTGAAGTTGAATACTTAGTACCTATACAGACCCCCCCCCACACAAATTATAGTTCGAGTAGACCTTCAGGTATTACAAATTTGATTATCTGCGCCTCAAAGTCGATATGGGCTATAAACTCCTCGGCGGCAGGGATGAGGTGACTGCGTCCGTCGAGCTCTATCTCAAAGAGGGGGTTGGCCTCGCTGTCGTAGTAGTCGGTGAGTCGGCCACGTCTGTCGCCCACCACCACGCTGAAACCTATGAGATCCTCCATGTAGAACTCGTCGTCATCCTCCTCGCTGTCGTCGGGCAGGAAGATCTCGCGCCCCACAAGATACTCCTCGGCACGGTACTGCGTGTCAATGTCGTCGAAGTGTACAACGGCACCGGCACGACCGCGTCGTTCGAAGCTGTTACAAAACAGAGGAACCGCCAGCTTGTCGATCTCGACAAACAGCGGTTCCTCGATTTGGTAATCGTCGGGGAATGAGGCGTAGAGCGTGATCATCACTCCGCCATCGGTGCCGAACAAACGGCCTATGCGTCCCACGGCGATCATAGCACCTGAAGCGAATTAAGCCTCGGTAGCCTCCTCTGCGGGAGCCTCAGCCTCGGCAGCGGCCTCTGCGGCAGCAGCAGCCTCGGCAGCCTTCTTCTCGGCGATAGCGGCAGCACGCTCCTCCTTGATCTTGGTCTCGGCAGCAAGCTGAGCCTTCTTTGCAGCGTTAGCATCCGATGCGAGCTTGTTGCTCTTTGCATCGATCTTGCCCTGCTTCTCGTCAGCCCACTTGTTGAACTTTGCCTCGGCCTCGGCCTCGGTGAATGCGCCCTTGGCTACACCGCCCAAGAGGTGCTTCTTATACAATACGCCCTTGTACGAGAGGATTGCTCGACAAGTATCCGTAGGTTGTGCGCCCTTAAGTAACCAATCCAAAGCTCGGTCGAACTTCAAATCGATTGTAGCAGGATTCGTGTTGGGGTTGTAGGTACCCAACTTCTCGATGAACTTACCATCACGTGGCGCTCTGCTATCTGCGGCAACGATGTGGTAGAAAGCATAACCCTTCTTACCGTGACGTGCCAAACGAATTTTAACAGCCATTTGCTATAAAATTTATTGGTTAAAAAATTAATACGCTCAACCCGTTCGGGTTTTTTAGCGCGCAAATGTACGGACAATTTCCCAAACCACCAAACATTTTATCGATAAAACTCTATTTTTATTATTAAAATAATAGTTTCGGGGCTGTGTGGTACGTCTCTTGCAGATGTAAAGGGCATGTTTAACCTTAAAATCTAAATGTTATGATGCCAGTAAAAAAGCACAACCGCATGCCCTCTATCTTCGGCGATTTGTTACTCGACCAGTGGCCCGACCAGTGGCTCAAGCGTGGCGCGATGCCCCAGATCAACATTATCGAGACGGACAAGAAGTTCAAGATTCAAATTGCTGCACCGGGTATGTGCAAGGATGACTTTAAGCTCGAGCTCAACGGCGATAACCAGCTTGTAGTCTGCATGGATAAGGAGTGCGACAAGGACGATAAGGGTAAGGAGTGTTGTGGCGAGGATTGCGATAAGGATGAGAAGCACCACTTCCTGCGCCGCGAGTTTGGCTATACCTCCTTCAGACAGGTGTTCAACCTACCCGATGGTATCGACCGCGATAAGATCGTGGCCAAGATGAAGCATGGCGTGCTCTCGATTAAGCTGCCCAAGAGGCCGGCCGAAGAGCAGGCGCACGACGTAAAGCAAATCGCTATTGAGTAGCGACAAAAAAAAGAGGCTGAATAAAAAGTGTATTTTGGCGTTATACTTGCCCTCAAAATGCTGAC
>CALGRZ010000121.1 GCA_937880705.1 uncultured Alistipes sp. | reverse complement strand
ATAGGAAGAGATAGGAAGAGATGGGAAGAGATGGGAAGAGATGGGAAGAGATGGGAAGAGATGGGAAGAGATAGGAAGAGATAGGGAAGTTAGGGATAGCAGGTGGCTACCGGGTAAATGTCGCCCGCGCTAATACCCATCAAGTCCTATCAAGTCCTATTAAATCCTATCGCCTGCGCCCTGCGCCCCGCCCCGCGCTCCCGCTGCGCACCGCCACCACCCCGCCCCGCAACCCGATGAATAAGATTAGTTAGTACTTTTTTTTGGTTGTTTGAGAATTGTTTTATATCTTTGTATGGATATATAATATCCAAAGCAAAACGTATCGATACAAAAACAGAGATATATGGCAAATACAAAGTACTCTCTTGTGGAGGTGAAGCGCGGTGACAAGCGTCTGGAACGCGAGTTCATCAACCTGCCCAAGAGGCTCTACAAGGGTGATCCCTACTGGGTATGCCCCTTCGACAGCTCTATCGAGGCGGTATTTGACCCCGCCAAAAATAAGCTCTTCCAGGATGGCGAGGCTATCCGCTGGGTGGCCTACAACGCCGAGGGCGAGTGCGTAGGTCGTATCGCAGCCTTCTACGACAAGACCCACGCCTATGGCTATGAGCAGCCCACAGGCGGCTGCGGCTTCTTCGAGGCTATCGACGACCAGGAGCTGGCCAACATGCTCTTCGACGCCTCGCGCGAGTGGCTCGTAGCACGCGGCATGGAGGCGATGGACGGCCCCGTAAACTTCGGCTCACGCGATGCATGGTGGGGACTGCTGGTCGAGGGCTACGAGTATCAGCCCCTCTTCGAGAACCCCTACAACCCACCCTACTACAAGGCTCTGTTCGAGAACTACGGCTTCCAGAACTACTTCAACCAGAACACCTATGTGTGGAATGTCTACGATGATGATGTGAACGAGGTGGTCTACGACCGCGTGAAGCGACTGATGTCGACACCCGGCTACCGCTTCTCGCCCATCGGCAACGAGGATCTGTACTCGGCCGTGGAGAAGTTCCGCAACATCTACAACAAGGCCTGGTCACTCTTCACCGGCGTGCAGCCTATGACCGCAGAGGAGGCGCGCAAGATGGCCGACACGATGGCTCCGATTGTCGATAGAAACCTTATATGGTTTGCATACTTCAACGACGAGCCCATAGGCTTCTTCATCATGGTTCCCGACCTGAACCGTCTGATTGGCAAGTACAACGGCAAGTTCGGCCTGATCAACAAGCTCCGCATGATGTGGGATCTGAAGATACGCAAGAGGTGCGACCGCGTCTTTGCCATCATCTTCGGCATCACCCCCGAGTTCCAGGGCAAGGGCGTGGAGTCGGGCTTTATGAAGGAGATGCTGGAGCGTTATGTACGCACCGACCGCAACCAATACCGCACCATCGAGTTTGCATGGATTGGCGACTTCAACCCCGTGATGAACCGCATGGTCGAGCGTTATATATGTGCCCGCAAGCACAAGGTGCACACCACATACCGCTACCTGTTTGACCGCACCAAGGAGTTCACCCGCTGCCCCCGCGTAGGCTTCAAGCCCCGCCCCAAGACCGAGGAGTCGGCACCCAAGGCCGAGGAGCCGGCACCTAAGACCGAGGAGTCGGCACCCAAGACCGAAGGGCAGGAGGCATAACAGCATAGAAACAAATTAAACAATAACCTATAAATTTCCTTAAAACTGATGAAAACAACAGCTTTTACCAAGTATCACATTGCCAACGGTGCCAAGATGGCCGAGTTTGCAGGTTACAATATGCCCATCGAGTTCTCGGGCATCAACGACGAGCACATCAACGTGCGCGAGAAGTGTGGCGTCTTTGACGTGAGCCACATGGGTGAGATCTGGGTGAAGGGTCCCCGTGCTACGGAGTTCCTCCAGAGAATTACCACCAACAACGTGTGCGACCTCTACGACGGCAAGGTGCAGTACACCACCATGCCCAACGGTCGTGGCGGTATCGTGGACGACGTATTGGTTTACCGCATCAACACCGAGAAGTATATGCTCTGTGTCAACGCTGCCAACATCCAGAAGGACTGGGAGCACATCTGCAAGCAGGGCGAGGAGTATGGCATGAAGGCCGGCGTGGAGTTGGAGAACAGCTCTGATAAGACCGCACAGCTCGCCATACAGGGTCCTCTGGCCATGAAGCTGGTGCAGAAGATGACCGACGAGCAGGTTGAGGATATGGAGTACTACACCTTCAAGATCTGCAAGGTGGCAGGTTGCGAGGTTATCCTCTCGACGACGGGTTATACCGGCTCGGGTGGCTGCGAGATCTACATGTACAACGAGGATGCCGACACCATCTGGGAGGCTATGTGGAAGGCCGGCGAGGAGTTCGGCTTGAAGAACATCGGTCTGGGTGCTCGCGACACGCTGCGTCTGGAGAAGGGCTTCTGCCTCTACGGCAACGACATCGACGACACCACATCGCCCATCGAGGCAGGTCTGAACTGGCTCACGAAGTTTGTGGACAACAAGCCCTTCATCGACCGCGAGCTGATGGAGCGTCAGAAGAAGGAGGGTGTGGAGCGCAAGCTCGTAGGCTTCAAGCTTATCGACCGCGGTGTGCCCCGCCACGAGTATGCACTCTGTGACCTTGAGGGTAACCACATCGGTCACGTCACCTCGGGTACTATGTCGCCCTGCCTCAAGATAGGTATCGGCATGGGCTACGTTAAGCCCGCCTTTGCCAAGGCCGGCACACAGATCGCCGTGGAGGTACGCGGACGTCTGCTCAAGGCCGAGGTTATACGTCTGCCCTTCGTATAGCGTAGTACCATATATATATTGTGGTCGGCACACAAAAGTGAGTGTGCCGGCCTCGATATTTTGCCCTAAAAGTAAAATAATTGTCGGTAAGTGAAAAAAAAGTGCCCCAAGGGTGCTAATCTCCGATAATTATTCTTATCTTTGTGTTACCATTCGGCACTATGATACCGAGAGCAAAGAGAAGGAGAATAAGAGAAGGACAATTCAATCACATAATTTATAACCTTTAAACTTAACTAAAACTATGGATGTAAAAGTTTTGATGGCCCAGTTGGAGGCTAAGCACCCCGGCGAGAGCGAGTACTTGCAGGCGGTTCAGGAGGTATTGGAGTCTATCGAGGAGGTAT
>CALGRZ010000120.1 GCA_937880705.1 uncultured Alistipes sp. | reverse complement strand
GGGTACGAGTCTTCTTCTGGAGCTTGCTCTGCTGTGCGCGGATAAACTCCTCCTTGTTGGGATCATCCTTGATCTCGGCATCCTCAACCTCCTGACCATCGGCAATCTTCTGGCAATAGATATCCAGTGCCTTAACCATCGAGGGTGCCTGAGGTGACGGTGCCGAGGCCTTGACCTTAAGTCCCGCCTCGATAGCGGCACGCAGCGTAGCCTCACCAAAGGTGGCCACGACGGGCAACCTCTCGACATCGAAGTTCTCGACCAGAGCCTTAACATCCGAAGGCGAGTAGAGCGCGATGATGTCGTACTCCTCGGGCTTCAGATCGCTCATGTCGGCAGCCACGGTACGGGCCAACACCACAGGATCACACTTCAGCTTAAGCTTGGCTATTGTCTCGGGCAGCTCGGGCTTATAGGGCTCGGTGAGGGCAAGCATAAACTTCTCATCCTTATGCTTGACGATGAGCTCCAGCAGCGAGTTGAATGTTCCGTCGGCAAACGAGATCTTACGCTTGCGATAGACGATATACTTCTGCAGGTAGAGGGCTACAGCCTCCGTATTGCAGATATACTTCATGCTCTCGGGTACGGTGATACGAGCCTCCTCGCAGATACGGAAGAAGCTATCGATGGTGGTACGCGATGAGAAGATCATCGTGGTATGGTCCAACACTTCGGTACGCTGTGCACGGAACTCCTTGAGGGTCACACCTACAACACGGATCAAAGGTTTGTAGTCGATGGTAAGTTCGTGCTTCTGGGAAAACTCAAAAAAAGGCGACTTCTCTATTACAGCCGGACGGGGCTGTGATACCAAAATCTTATTCACTTTCAATGTCTCAAAAATATTTTTGTTTTGTTTTTTCACTGCTCTATTGCAACATTTAGCCCTGCCAAGCGCCGAATTGCAACAGCATATACGCCTCAATATCAGTTTGTTTCACGGCGATCATAACGCCATTTTTGACATTACCATCACCACAACAAAACTCACAGGCAGCAAAATTGCGGTGCAAAGGTACAAAATCCAATACAAAATTGAAATTTTTTTATCAATAAAGAACAAAAAAGTATCTTTAAGGTATATCAACATCAGCAACAACGAGCCTACGGCAAGCACTATATCAATCCACACCACCTCACAAGGCATAAGCAGCCATGCACCCACTAAAGGGAAGAGCATCACCACCATGCGAACAAGGTTGATACGCATAATTGCCGAGAGCGAATTGGTTGCCGATGAGCGTGTTATCCACCCCACAATCTCGTGCAGGGCGTAGTGCCATGCCGTCATTGCCACAACAAGCAACAGGGCCATGGCAACAACTATATTGCCATCCACGGCGACACCTCCACCCGTGGCGACATAGCTATCGGCAAGCCGCACACCCACCAGCGCGAGGAGCACAACGCCAATGGCGACAGATGCTCCGCGAAAGCGCGCCAGAGGCAGCTCACCGCCCTCGCTGGCCATACGTCGCTCGCTGCTCAAGCCTATGATACCGCTCCACACCGAGCCGACAAACGACCACGAGCGCAAGAGTGTATATAGGTAGGCGACAAGCAACACCACGACGAGTGTCTGGAAGAGGGGTGCCGAGACAAGGCTCTCGTAGTAGGGCTCACGACAACCTCCCGAGCCGAGCACCGAGCCATAGCCAAAGAGCGTCTCGATGCTACCCTCCATGTAACCTCCCTCTGCCACGGGCTCACCCGACAGCAGCTCCGCACCACGACCAAAGAGTGCCGCGGGGCGTGCGCTATGGTAACCCAAGGCCTCGTATGCTGCAACGGTAGTACTACTCATCCTCCTCACCACGATTAAGCGTTACACGAATTGTTGTGCCTCGACCGGGCTCGGAGCGCACCACAGCGATGCGGCCCTTGTGGTACTCCTCGATGATGCGGCGCGAGAGCGAGAGACCGAGGCCCCAGCCGCGTGTCTTGGTGGTAAAGCCCGGCTCGAAGATGCGTGTCCAGTTGCTCTTGGCAATGCCCTTGCCCGTGTCGCTAACCTCCACGAAGACATGCTTACCGCTCTCACCCACAAAGACATCGATAGAGCCCTGACCCTGCAAGGCATCGAGCGAGTTCTTCATCAGGTTCTCCACAACCCACTCGAAGAGTGCCACGTTTATTGGCACACGGATAGGGGCTATGGCCAAGCCGTTATATTGCAGCGTGACGTTACGCGGTATGCGACGACGGAAGTACATCACCGTGTCGCCAACGACCTCATTGATGTTGGTCATGGTGAGCTGTGTCTCGGAGCCAATCTTCGAGAAGCGGTCCACGATCTTCATCAGGTGCGCCAGATCTTTCGACATCTCATCTACGGCCATAGGATCGACACCCTGACCACGCAGATACTCCACCCAGCCCAGCAGTGACGAGGTAGGCGTGCCAAGCTGGTGTGCCGTCTCCTTGGCGAGGCCGACCCACACACGGTTCTGCTCATTCTGCTTGGTCGACGAGAAGGCTATATAGGCGAAGATGGCGAAGATGGCGATGATGATAAGCTGCACATAGGGGAACAGCCGCAGTGCCTCGCTATGGGCACTCGACACCAGCTGCGAGTAGTCGGTCATGCCGTAGTAGATGGTGAAGGTGGTCTGGTGCATCACGCCGTACGACACCGAGATGGGCTTATTGTTCTCGCTCATGCGCATCAGCTCGGCACGCAGGCGCACCGGGTCGTCGACAATCTCGCCATCGAGGTTCGTCACCCAGACGTTAAGACGCTCGTCGGCGATGACAAGCGGCACGTTGGTATGCTCGGCAAGCTGGTTGAGCAGCGCAGGGTTGTAGACCATCTGTCCGCCGATATTTGTCGAGCGCAGGATATCCTCCCACATCTCCACAGCGTTGCGCTCCTCGCGCCGCAACTGCTCGAGGGCAGCCTCATCCTCGTGCTTCATCTCGGTAGATACCGTCCAGGTATAGATAACCGAGAGGGCAGCAAGGGCCAGTCCCACCACTATGACGATGGTGCGACGGCGTGCCAGCAGGCTGTGGGGTATGGATATCTTCGGTAACTTCATCTTTCGAGGGATATGTTAGTGCATATCGAGATCCTGCTCTTTGAGTATTCTGTCGTAACGCTCCCGATCCAGCAGCAGCTCTACGGCCTCATCGACCGTGGGGTCATTGACCGCGGCATGCTCCATAGCACCAGTGTTATAGGCGTAGCGCATGATGATCTCGGCGTTGAGCGCATCGATAATCTCACGACGGTAGGTCTCCATATTGGACATCTTGTCATCCTTGACCAACTCGCGTATGCGATCCAACGCCTCACCCAGACGCTCATCGTAGAGGTCACTCTTGACAGCCCTCTCGAGGCTCTTCAGTGCACGGCGCGTCTCCGACTCATAGGGCACATCCTTCTCCGCAATAAAGTTCTTGAACGACTCATACTCCTCGTCGGTGATGCTGAAGGTGCGCACATCGATGCTGTCACGGTGGTTGTGGCGCATATACTCATCGGCCCAATCCTCCATCAGACCCATGGCATAGAGCGTTAGGGCAAAGCGGCTCACATACTGTGGCTCGATCTTCACATCGGGCACTATGCCGCCACCATCGTAGACCTTGCGGCCGGCCAGCGTGCGAAACTCGTTGATCAGCGAGTCGGGCACCGACTCCACGCTGCCATCCGAGCGACGTTTCGAGTAGTTCACGGCCTGTATGCATCGTCCCGAGGGGATATAGTACTTTGCTGTGGTGTACTTCAGGTAGGTGTTGTAGCCTATGTGGCGCGTGGTCTGCACCAGACCCTTGCCATAGGTGCGCTGACCCATCACCACGGCGCGGTCACGATCCTGAAGCGCACCCGCCAGGATCTCCGAGGCCGAAGCCGAAGAGCCACTCACCAGCACCACCACAGGCAGATGCTCAACCAACGGCGCATGACGTGTGGTATAGTGCACAAGCGACGACGAGTCACGACCCATTATCGAGACTATGCGCTCGCCACGCGGCACAAAGAGCGAGGCGATGTCGACAGCCTCCTGCATAACACCTCCACCATTGGAGCGGTAGTCGAGCACCAGACCTCGCAACGTATCTTCACCGGCAAGACGCTCCACGGCACGGCGCAGCTCATCGTAGCTACCCTCGATAAAGTCGTTGTGGCAGATATATCCTATGCCATCGCGCAGAATACCGGCATAGGGCACACTCGGGATGGAGATACGACGTCGACGCAGCATAAGGGTGTCTACCGAGCCGTCGAGGTTGCGCTCAACGACAACCTCCACATCCGTATCCGGATCACCCTTGAGGCGTGTGCTGATGCCCTGCGTGTCGACACCGCGCATATCCTCGCCGTTGATAGCGAGGATCTTATCGCCAATCTTCACTCCCGCCTCGTCGGCCGGTGAGCCCTGGTAGGGCTGCGCAAAGATCACATGGTCGCCCCTCTTTCTGATGAGCGAGCCAACACCGCCATAACGTCCCGTGGTCATCATCTCGAACTCGGCCATAGACTCCTCCGAGAGGTACTCCGAGTAGGGGTCCGTGGCGTTGACCAGGCCCAGCGAGGCTTTATCCAGCAGGTCATCGGGGGATACCTCGTCGACATAGTTCACCGAGAACTCGCGCATCATATTGGCAAGTATCTCGGTGGCGCGACCAAGGTCGAAATCCGCACGATGCTGCTCAACATCCTGCGCAGCGACACGGGTGGGGATGAGCATCACCACCACAAGGCCGAGGGCCAAACATCGTATATCTTGTAATACTCTCATTCTACTGCTCAAAACGGCTGTTGTGCATATAGGCACGAAGCTGATACCCCACACGCGCCACCGTGCGACGCAGACCACGCAGCTCGACCACACCATCCACAACACTCACCTCGATGCGATCCTCCCACATAGCCGCAAGACGTCCCAGAAAGCTGTCGGCACGGAATACCTTAACTCCGTCAACCTCCTCTACCAGACGGTAGCCATAGACCTGCATGGCATTGATGAGGCGCACCCCGTCACGCTCCAAGTCCATCGCCTCGATGCGCATGCGCATAAAGCCGAACAGGGGGTAGAGGGCTGCCAAGACGACAAAGGCCACAACCATGACCCTTCCCATGGGGCTCTGCAACTGCGCCTCGATCTGCAACCAGGGGCTAACCTGGGGCTCGGAGCCTGCCCAATACGACACCCAGACAAGTGCTACATACAAAACGCACAGCAGCACAAGATATTTCAGTGAACGAACAACGTATCTCATATTTTATCAATTTTTAGCATTTATCGAGCCAGAGCCTCAACAGCCTCGGCAACCTCCTCCATAAGCCAGCGCGGTGTGGAGGTGGCACCACATATACCCACACTCTGAACGCCCTCCAGCCAGCTCGGATCCAGCTCCGCGGCCTCCTCGATGTTGTACGAGCGGTCGTTGGCACGGCGACAGACATCGTAGAGCACACGTCCATTCGAGGACTTGCGACCACAGACAAAGATCACCACATCGACACTACGGGCAAACTCCGTAAGGTGTCGCTCGCGTCCCGCCACACGACGACATATCGTATCGTCGAGCGTCACCTGCGAGGCATCGACCGATCTGCGCTTAAGCTCCTCGCCAAGGCAGTTGAATAGCTCGATAGATTGTGTGGTCTGCGAGAGGAAGTAGATGGGGCGGGCGAAGTCCACAGCATCGAGATCCTCGACACGCTCCACCACAATCACATCGTCATCGACCTGACCCGTAAGTCCCACAACCTCGGCATGTCCGCGCTTGCCAAGCAACACCACGCTGCCACCCACGGCCTGCATACGCTCGTAGGCATCTCTGACCTTGCGCTGGAGGTTGGCCACAACGGGGCATGTGGCATCTATAAGGCTTATGCCCAGCTCCTCGGCACGACGGTAGGTGCGCGGGGGCTCGCCATGTGCGCGTATGAGCATCGTGCGACCGCTCAACTGCGGCATGTCGTCGTGCATCACCGTGCTTAAGCCCAGACGCTCGAGACGTTGCACCTCGACACGATTATGCACGATGTCGCCGAGCGAGTAGACCTCGCCCAGACGCTCCAGAGCCTGCTCCGCCTCGCCTATGGCTCGCACCACACCGAAGCAGAAGCCCGAATTATCATCTATCGTAACACGCATACTCCTCAACAATTTACTCGCCCTTCGACACAACAGCCTCGAAACGCTCCATGAACCACTCCATCTGCTGCTCGACGGTGAGGTACGAGTTATCCAGCACGATGGCATCGTCGGCCTTGCGCAGAGGCGAGATAGCACGATTCATATCGGCCTCGTCGCGCGACACCACATTCTCGTATATCTCCTCCAAGGTCACCTTGTCACCCTTGGCAGTGAGCTCCTTGTAGCGACGCTCGGCACGCACCTTGGCATCGGCCGTCATAAAGATCTTGAGCTCGGCATCGGGGAAGACCACCGTGCCAATGTCGCGGCCATCCATCACCACACCGCGCTTGAGGCCCATCTGCTGCTGCATGGCCACCAGCTTACGACGTACCGCAGCGATGGAGCTCACGGCACTCACACAGTTGCTCACCTCGATAGTGCGTATCTTACCCTCCACCAGGTCGCCATTGACATATATGTCGCTGGCACCACGCGAGGGGTTGAACCTGAAGTCGATGTTGATATCATTGAGCATGGCCTCAACCATGTCGTCATCGACAATACCCGAGCGTATAGCTCCATTCTCGAGCGCGTAGAGCGTCACGGCACGGTACATAGCACCTGTGTCGATGAAGATGTAGCCCAGGCGCGCTGCTATGGCCTTGGCAAAGGTACTCTTGCCACACGACGAGTGACCGTCAATGGCGATGATTATTCGTCTTTTATCCATTGTTTACCTGATTATTAGCGTTATAAGTGTTATCAGACCCAGCGCACTGATGACCATGCCTGCGACATGGTTTATGGTGAGCATGTGGCGCGGGCGGAAGCCTCGGCGGAAGAGGTTGATCAGCGAGGTGAGCAGCCCCCACCAGATTATGGCACCAAGGAAGAAGCCGGAGATGATGAGCGCGTTGCGCATCATACGACCTATCGCCGAGTGCTTGGTGGTCTTCGTCGTGGTCACTATCTCGGTCTCCACCTCGATGCTGTCGTCGGAGAAGGCTCCTGTGGCGGTGTCGGCCTCGATAACCTCCACAACGGAGGTGGTGGTGAGCACCTCCTCGCCCGAGAGCTCGACATTGAACATCGTGAAGAAGGCGAGGATATAGGGTATGACAACCACAAAGTTGGCCAGCGTGAAGCCAAACATCGAGCCGAAGTCCTGCCAGAGGTTGCTGCGCCCCGTGCGGTTCTTGCGGATCTGTGGCACGGGGTTCTTGAAGAAGATGAATACTCCCACAACCACGACAAAGAGACCGCCGACCACCTGGATGACGGTGTTGTACTCGTCTATGTAGCTCTTCAGCAGGGTGTAGACCGTAAACGACAATATTGCCAGCAACGTATCGGCACACGCCACACCCAGACCCGAGATAAGGCCCGAGATGTGACCCTTGCTCAAGGTGCGCTGTATGCACAACACCGCCACGGGGCCCACCGTGACCGATGAGGCCAGACCCACACACATGCCGCTGAATATGATTGATAGTATCTCTAAAAACATAGTTTTTACCACTTTTACAACCCCATAATCGCAACCCCGACAGAGGGGCTGTTGACCATAGGCACACAATACGCCACAAAGATACAATCTTTTTGGGAGATAACAGATATTTTAGTCTGCAAAAATAGCCAAAAACGGAGGTATTCAGGCAGAGATTATTGTCGCATTTTCCCCATATTTGAACGACTAATTTTGCAATCCGCAATATTATTTGTATCTTTACGTTGATTTTGAAAACCATAAAACGATTGAGATATGAACGAACAGAAGAAGCCCGGTTTTGAGATACAGCTCGACGAGCAGGTTGCCCAGGGCAACTACTGCAACTTGGCTATCATTGCACACTCCACCTCGGAGTTTATCCTCGACTTTGCCACCATGCTCCCCGGCCTGCCCAAGGCCCGCGTTAAGAGCCGTGTGGTACTCACCCCCGAGCATGCAAAGCGTCTGCTGCTCTCATTGCAGGAGAACATCACCCGCTATGAGAGCTCTGTGGGTAAGATCAACATTCCGACCAAGCATATCGAGCCCTTCACACCCAAGGGCCAGGCATAGAGCAAGATAGCAATAAGGCGAGGCGAGCACTTCTGCTCGCCTCGTCTGCTTTATGTGGGGGGGGTATGGCAGAATGGAAAGAGATAGGAAGAGATAGGAAGAAATAGGAAGAGATAGGAAGAAATAGGAAGGAATAGGAAGAAATAGGGATAGCAGGTTGCTACCCAATAAATGTCGGCCGCGCTAATACCCATCAAATCCCATTTAGTCCTATCAAGTCCTATCGACTGCGCCCGACTGCGCCCATACAAAGAAACCCCGAGGCACAACAGCCTCGGGGTTTTAGCTTAAAAGATTGAGAGGTCACAGATGACCCCTTATCACATCAAATTACTTGCGGAGGTGGAAAGTACGAATGTGATCCACCTGCATCAACATATTTGACTTAAGTGCGGGAAGCTCCTGCTTACGGGGCATCTCAACAGTTGCGGTAGCAGCTGCGACAACCTCGCGCTGTGCGGGCTTCGATACGACACCTGCCTTAACGGGCTCGATGCTGTAGATCAGCGAGTCGCTGAGCAGCGAACGAGTGCTCTTGCCATTAAGCTCGTTAGTAAGGTCGATAAGCTCCTTTATATCAGACTTGTTATCGGCTGTAGCCTCAACCAACAGACGACCGGGCTTACCCATAACGCCATTAGCATCGAGAGAGTATGCACCTGCGGTGTACTGCGTCTGCCAATCAAGTACCGTGAAGGTGTAGGGCTGGCTGGCATCCAGAGGTGTCTCGCTCCAGTAGCCACCGAAATCTGACATGAACTGGGGATCAGATACAGCAGCCTCTGAAGCTGCATCACCACCAAGGATAGCGGTATAGGTAGCCTTTGCCTCCTCTATACCGGTGTACTTCAGAACGCAGATAGCGCGGCCGGCAGTAGCGTCGGGCTGACCGAATACTGAACCTGCCTCGTCATCACCCGAGTAGTAACCTACAAGCTCGATGGTGGGCTGTACAGAACCTACCTCGCAAGTCTTTGCCAGAGGATTGAAGGTCTGAACCTTTGATACCTTACCTGTCTTGTGGTCAAATGCCATGATGTAACCCATCACCTCGGTATTGGGCATCATACCCGAAACCTTCAGGGTGGTGTTGCCATTCCAGTAGTACTGGCCAAGCAACTGTGCCATAGTGGTGTTGGGGTTGAACATCAGAGTCTGCTCATACAAATAGGCGATAGACTCCTCGGCCATAGCAACCATCTCTGCCTCGTTCCATGTTGCGGGATCGATAGCGTCAACGGTGTAGAATACGGTTTCATCGTTGGTAGTGATACCGATGGTGAAACCATAAGGATTGATGCCACCTGCCACCATCTCAAACTCTACGTTGTAGGGGCCGATGTCGCTGGGCAGAGTGTGGAAAGTCTTCATCACGGGAGCCGTGGTAACACCACCCTCATAACCGAATACCAAGACATAGTAGTCAGTGTCGGGAGCATCAAGCTTAAACTTGTAGGCGCTGCCGGGGCCACCGGTGTAGTCCTGAACACCGCTATAGTTGGCCATCATACCCATCCAAGCACCCCACTGTGCCAGCTGGGCCTCCATGAGCTCAATGGCAGTCGACTTGCCATCCCATACATCTACGATCCAGAAGAAACGCTCTGTGTTATTAGAGGGGGTGATCTTAATAGCTGCGCTCGTCTGATCTACGTCAGTTACCTCAACGACGAATGTCATGTCAGAGGGCAGAGCCTCCTCGGTGGTGTAGGTGCCGCTTGCGGGCTCGGTAACGATGAAGATCTCACCATTCTCGATAAGCACAGCAGCGATGAGGTACATATACTCGGTGTTGGCCTCAAGACCGCGAGCCTGCATGGTCTGGTCACCAGAGGGGAACATTGCTGCGATAACCTGCTCAGCAGTGTAGCCGGCACCAAGATACTGATCCAGAGTGTTCTGCATGTACATCTGGTAGAAGTAGCTCATAGTCCACTGGTAGTCACCCTCGGGGTCGGTGTAGTTCTCGATCTGTGCCTTGGGCAGTGTCATCATGTGCCACTGTACCTGCTTGTCGCTGGGAACAACCGCAAACTCAACTGTGTTGTAGTATACCGAAGGGGTAACCTCGAAGGTAACATCCATTGAGGGAGCCTCCTCGGTAGTGAAGGGGGTCTTCGAGATCTCCGAGTTGAGAGCAAAGTCGTTGGCTGCGTCGATACCCCATACGATGAGGTAGTAGTCAGTACCCATAGCCAAACCGCTGAACGATGCATCTACAATGGCACCCTTGTCAGCATACTCCGCCATATACTCGGCAAAGGTCTTACCGCCCTTGGCAGCCTCGGCAGCAAGCTGATCGTAGAGTGTACCGATGAGGTACTCATCCTTGGTGTACTCCTCAACAGTAGCCTTGTCCATAACCAGCACGAAGTAGTCAGCCTCAAGATCAGAGGGGGTAACGCTAAAGGTCATGGTAGAGCGAGTAACCTCCGAAATCTCAACCTCGAATGTCAGTGTTTCGGGGGTGGGAGGTACGGGCTCGGGCCCGGGCTCGGGTGTAGGAGTCTCCTTACAACCGGTGAGTGACAGCGTAACAAACGCCATCAACATCATTAACCAACTGAATTTCTTCATAGTTTTGATAGTTTTAAGATTATTTGAAAAATTGTTATGCCTAATATTCTCATCTGTGCGCCCTCCACTCAAGGGCACAACACTCATTATGGCACAAAAATATAATATTTTGGTTGCTCTACAAAATAATTGGCAAAAAAAATCACCGTACAACAACTTTGCACGGTGATTTTTCGTCGTTAGGGCACCCTACTCCTCCATGTGGTCGTAGACCAACGAGAGCGGCAGCACTGCGCGGGTGTCGCCATTGATAGTGGCAACAAGCTCCAACAGTTCATCTATATCGCCCTTATTCTCGGCCGTGGGACGTAGGGCCATACGCGCCAGCGAGCCGGCTCGCTCATCGCCATCGGTGGCGTAGGCCACTACCGTATAGTCACTCTCCCACTCGGTGAGGAAGAAGCTGTAGGGCTGGCTCTGCGATATCGCACTCCAGTAGCTTGCGCACTCGCCCCACAACTCGGCATCGCTCGCGGCAGACTCACTGCTGAAGTCACCGCCAAGGATGGTGCTGTAGAGTGCCGATGCGCCATCCAACGAGGTGTAGCGCACCACCGAGATGGCCTTACCCTGCGTAGCATCGGGCTCACCAAAGATGGCTCCCGCCTCATCGTCACCCGAATAGTGGCCGACAAGCTCAATGGTGGGTGTAACCGAGCCAAGCGAGGCGGTGCGGGCAAGCGACGGGAAGGTGTGCACCTTGGCAACATGACCCGTGCGGCTATCAATGGCGAGCAGGTAGCCCATAACCTCCGTGTCGGGGCTAAGGCCTGTGGCCGAGAGGCGGTTGTTGCCATTCCAGAAGTATGTACCCACAACCTGGGGCATGGTGATCATAGCATCGAAGGCCTTCGACTGCTCGTAGATATAGTCTATGCTGGCATTGAACTCCTCGACATAGGCGGCCTCATCCCACTCCTCGGGGCCGACAGCACCTGCCGTATAGTAGACCGTGGGGTCGTTGGTGGTGATCATGAGCGAGAAGCCATAGGGGGTGATATCCGAAGCCACCATCTCGAACTCTGCACGCTCGGGGCCTATATCACTGGGCAGGGTACGGAAGGTGACCATCGCAGGGGCGGTGGTAACACCTCCATCATAGCCAAAGGCGATGACGTAGTAGTCCATATCCGGAGCATCGAGCTTGAATCTGTTGGCACCCACATGCTCGACCACGCCGCGGTCGTTGGCCATAAGCTGCATCATCGGGCCCCACTGCGTAACGAGCTGCTCCATAACCTCTACGGCCGTAGAGACACCATCCCAGGGCTGTATAAGTGCGCAGTAGAGATCCGTGTCGTTCGAGGGGGTGATGCGCACCTCGCAGGTGAGCTGCTCGACATTCCACACCTCGATATCAAAGGTCATATCCGACTGCAGGGCATCCTCCGTGGTATAGACACCCGTGCTGATGGGGGTGACGATATTGACGCCATCCTCGTCGACGGTAAGACCCGCGATAAGGTAGATGTAGTCTGTGCGGGCATTGAGGCCACGAGCCTCGAGGGTCTTATCGCCCTGAAGGAAGAGGGCGTCGATGACCTGCTCGTCGTTGTAGCCCTGCGCTACGAGCTGGTCTATCTCGTTCTGAAGGTAGCGGCTATAGAAGGCCGACTCGCTCCAGCCATAGTCACCCTCGGCATCGGTATAGCTATCGTACATCGCCTTCTGAACGGTGAGCAGGTGCCAGCGCAGAGTCTTATCCTCGGGCTTGACGACAAAGTCCACGGTATTGTAGTACACTTCAGCCACAACATCGAAGCCACACTCCACCATGGCCACAGCCTCGGTCTTAAACTCCTGCTTAAAGAGCTCGCCACGAAGCAGATAGCCCGCCTCGGCATCGACACCGAAGGCGATGATATAGTAGCGCGAGTCGGCAGCAAGGCCCGTGTAGGTGACATCGGTCATAGCACCGTGGTCGCAGGCCTCGGCCATATACTCCTCAAAGGTAAGGCCCTGGCTACGAGCATCGGCAGCCAGCTCATCGTAGAGTACTCCCACGAAGTACTCATCCTTGGTATACTCCTCCACAACAGCGGCATCGCAGACCGTAAGCATGTAGCTCGCCTCCGCATCCGACGGCACTATATCGAAGGTCACGGTGGTCTTGGTGATGTTGGTAATATCTACCTTAAAGCCACTCTCCGTATCGGGTACGGGGGGTTGCGGCGTGGGCATGGGGGTCTCGGTGCACCCTACTGCAAGGAGCAGCACCAGAGCCACAAGGGTAAAGATTGTTCGTCTCATAGGTTATTTCGATTGATACATTTACGCTACAAAGTTAGCAAAAATTACGAAACCAAGTGTGCGAAGTGTTGTAAATGCAGGATTACAGCGGACAATTAGGGCATAGGCGCATAAAAGGAGGATCCCGCGAGCTGTATCGCTCTCGGGATCCTCCTCTTCGTCAGGGACAACTCATCGCGCCCCCCTATCACAATAGGTGTGAAATTACATCTTCTTACCTACGTTGGTCTTCTTCGCGCCCTTCGCAGCAGAAGCCTTTGCTGAAGCTGCCTTGGGAGCAGCCTTCTTGGTCTTCTTCTCGGCTACAACAGTTGCATCCTCAGTTGCATCGGTAGCCTTCTTGCGTGAACGACGAGTCTTGGGCTTAGCCTCTGCAGCAGGTGCAGCAGCCTCGCGACCGAAGGTGTAGGTCTCATTGAAATCAACGAACTCGATGATGCACATATCGGCAGCATCACCAAGACGGAAACCGGTCTTGAGAATACGGGTGTAACCACCGGGACGCTCCATGATCTTGGGAGCGATGGTACGGAACAACTCCGCAACGGCCTCCTTCTGCTTCAAATATGAGAATACCACACGGCGTGAGTGGGTGGTGTCCTCCTTCGACTTGGTTACCAGGGGCTCGATGAACTTCTGTACGGCCTTTGCCTTTGCAACCGTGGTCTGAATACGCTTGTGCAGTACCAGCGACGACGCCATGTTCGAGAGCATTGCCTTACGGTGGCCGGCCTGTCTGCCAAGGTGATTAAAATTCTTATTGTGTCTCATAATTAATCTTTATCAAGTTTGTAGATAGATACGTC